>JBGTKQ010000090.1:0-9774 GCA_041744555.1 Pyrinomonadaceae bacterium | reverse complement strand
GCTTCGGCAGATTCACGCGTTTGTCCGGCGTCAATTGCCGTTGATTGGAAGCGATTGATGAACAAACTGTAGTCGTAGAAGTCGTTGTAGAAATTCCCGTTATCATTTTTGGTCGTGAGAATGTTGCCTAACTCTTGCCGCCGCTCGTTCGGTGTCATTCTGAACTTCGCGAGGCCGAGAAGACGCGCCGCCGAGGCGTGGAATTCGCCCATCGAGTTGTCTTCGATGATCTTTTCGAAATGCTCAACGCCTTTTCGTAAGAGTTCGATCCGCTTTGCTTCGGCCGCTTGGTCTTGTTCACCCGATTCCGGCATCTCGACGAGGCTGGCTTCACGAACATAAGTCCGTGCGGCGACGAATCGGGCGGTCTTGTTCCACGGCGAGGAGCTGTCTTTGGCGATAGTCTCAAAAGCCGCGCGTGCCTCGGGGTTCTTTCCCTGATATAAAAATGCGGCGGCGATCTGATAACTGCGGTCTTGCTTGAGCCAGGTCGATCCGTTAGCCAATTCGGCAGGTGCGGCCGCATCTTCACTGCAATTTGCGAACACCGCGTCCTGTCCCTTCACCCATTCCTTGGTGTCGTCGCCAATACCGTTCTTTGCGATGCGGTCCTCGAGAGTTTTTGCTGCGTTTCGGAAAGCGTCGGGCAGGCAATTGGTGTAATAAACGTAGCCGCTGCGTTTGTCGTTATCGATCTCGACCTTTTCGCCGGTGACCCTTGCCCGAGCTTTGAACCAAGTAGTTTCGACGGGCTCGGTCTGCTTGTTTCGATCGATCGGTTTGGTCGGGTCTTCCGAGCCGGGAAGGTAGAATATCTTCTTTTCGAATGCGTTTATCGCCTGTATCTTTTCGGCGGCGTTCAGCGAAAGTCCATTAAGCTGACGGTAGAACAACACCAGCGACATCGGTCCATACGATGCCGGCACAATACCGATCTCGCCGCCGGTGAATCCGTCCAAAGGCAGATCGGGGTGAGTTTTCAAACTGAAAACCACGTCTAAGATAAACGGACCGCAGGCAAAGGCGGGTGTGGGGTTTCCGACGAGAATTGCGGCGATAAAGAGCAGCGATAATATTCTAGTTTTCATGGGCTTTGTTAATTGTGCTTAGATCGTTCGGCGTCCAGGCGGCTGATTTGAACAGGTAAACGCGACGATCCTTTTTCAATCCGTTTATCGGCGGCTCGTTAACCGAAAGGCCATAGCTGTTGCGGCACTTCGGTTCGGTGAAATCGTCACCGCGTTCGAGCCGGTCCGTTATTTCTTTTCGGATCGGGCCAATATCGAACAGCATCGGAACCGCGTCATCGATCGGAAGTCCTTCGAGCCATTTGTCGCCGAGACACCAAGACATTAATGCCGTTATGGTAAGCGAAATATTAGGGTCGATCGTCGCTCGCGTTTCAGTTATGAGCTCGCGATAGAATTCGCGTTCCGATTCCACGGCATCAAAGTCGATCTGAACCGCTTTTACATTCGGCAATTCTATACTCTTTTTCAGATATTCGACTATACTTTTTCGCTGAACTTCGGAAAGACTCGGGCGTTTGTCGGCAGCACGCGACGTTTCGATGCGCGTCACTGCAATAAGATTCGTGCCCTGGCTAAATTGTATCGGTTGTCGGCGGGGATGAAATTTAACATCCTCGCCGTTAACTATCAGTGTTTGAGCAAGAAACGCGACCGCGTGTCGATCTGGATCAAGAAAGCGCAGATCCTCCTGACGTTCCCACGCCCAGATAACTGTCTTAGGATCATTGATCTGAATGTCGGGTGCGATGCACGAAGACGTTACCAGGATCGAAGCCAAAATAAGCGAGACAAACGGCGGTCTCATACATTTCTGATCGCGTCGATCATCTCTTTGACGGCTTGATTCATCCCGACGAAGACGGCGCGGCTGATGATGTTGTGGCCGATGTTGAACTCGGTGATCTCCGGTATCGCGGCGAGCGAGCCAACGTTGCGATATGTCAATCCGTGACCGGCCGCGACGATCATTCCGAGCGATTTGGCGTGGACTGCCGCGGCTCGAACGCGTTCGATCTCAGCAGCAGCTTTGCGTTCGCCTTCGCCGTGAGCTGCTCGGGCCGAAAGCGTCATTTCAGCGTATTCGCCGGTGCAGATCTCGATCTGTTGGGCTCCGGCATTCTTTGCAGCGTCGATCTGTTCGGTGTTTGGATCGATGAAAATGCTGACGAATATTCCGGCGGCTTCAAGTGTTGCGATGGCCTTCTTTACCGCATCGAAGTTTCCGACGACATCAAGCCCGCCTTCGGTCGTGATCTCATTCGCGCTTTCGGGCACGAGCGATACGGCGTCCGGTTTGGTTAATTCGGCTATTTTCATCATCTCGTCCGTCGCCGCCATCTCGACGTTGAGATATGTCGTGACGACATCTCGCAAGAGTTCGATGTCGCGGTCCTGAATGTGCCGACGATCCTGCCGCAGATGTACGGTTATGCCATTTGCTCCTGCCTGTTCACAAATAACCGCCGCCGTTATAATACTAGGCTCGATCGTCTTGCGGGCCTCACGGATCGTGGCGACGTGGTCGATGTTTACGTTAAGTCTTGTGGTCATAACCTCAGTTTAACCAATTTTTTACCACAGAGACACAGAGAACACAGAGTTTTGGACTAAGTATGCGGTGCTTATCGATACTCTGCGTTCGTCGTAAATCACTAAAGGTCGTATCGTCCGAGCTTCGCATTTCGCCGAATTTGCCGGACCTCATCGAACATGCGAAGACTGTCTCGAAATACGTTTACTTTGCTGCGGTCGTCGTTGTTCCAGCGGACAGGGATCTCTTTCAATTTTAAGCCGTGAAGACTTGCGACGTAAAGAAACTCTACGTCGAAACCAAAGCGGTCGATCTGCATAAGTTCCAGAAGCGGCCGAAATTTTGTCATATTAAATGCCTTGAAACCGCATTGTGTATCCCAAAAGGGCATTCCGGTCATCATCCGGACGACAAAATTGAACACCTTTCCGCCCTGTTCACGTCGCCATGGCTGATGTGTTTCTATTAATGAGCGATCGAGTGCCCGCGAGCCGAACGTGATATCAAATTCACTGCTTCTGATCGGTTTCACAAGTTTGTAAAGCTCCTCGATCGGTGTTGAAAGATCTGCGTCGCTGAACAATGCGATCGGCGCCGAAGCTTCCTTAAGACCGGTTCTTACAGCAAAGCCCTTGCCTCGGTTTTGTTCGTAACGGATAACTTTTGACGGAATATCGGCGTATTGATAACAGGCTTGTCTTGCGACGGCTGAGGTATCATCGCCGGACCCATCGTCAACAACTATCAATTCGGCGGACAGTTCTTTTTCATTAATGAAATCAAGAATTTTCAATAGAGTATCGCGGAGCCGTTCGGACTCTTCGAATGCCGGAATGATAATTGAAAGTTCTTTTGCCATTGAACGAAACGTAAATGGTAAGTTTTTGTTAAATAAAAGTAAATCAACTGGGTGACCACAGGATTCTAGCAGCAACGCCACGGGCATTTTGGCCAACTAATTTGTGCTATAATCGGGCTTTCCAGAGGTTGATCGAATGAATTATCGTTTTGCATTAATAGCTATTCTCATTGTTGCGATCGGCGCTACTGTCGGCGGGATTTTTGGCCGATTGCCCGCGACTCAGGCGGACAATTCAATTTCGTCCGAGCGTATCGTTGGTGATTATCGCGAGGCGCTGGATGTTATCGGTAAGAATTATTCGGGTAAAGTGGATCACGAAAAGATCGCAGATGCGTCGATCCAGAGCATGCTTTGGTCGTTAGATCCGCATTCACAGTTCTTCACCCGTGAAGAATTTCGAAAGCTTGGTGAAGAACAGGCGTCACAATTTTATGGCATTGGCGTGTCGATCTTGCAGCATCGCGACGGCGTTTATGTTCAATCGGTATTGCCTGGAACGCCTGCTGAAAAGGCCGGACTTCGGTATGGTGACCGCTTTCTGCAGGTGGATGGCAAGGATGCAAAAGATTGGACCAGCGCAGAGGTTTCGCGAAATGTTAGAGGTGAACGCGGTACGACCGTTAAAGTAAAGATCGAACGTGTAAATGCGTCGGCTCCGGTAGATTTTGACATTGTCCGCGGCGGCGTTCCGCTTCCGTCAATTCGTAACTTTTTCATGTTGCCTAACGGCGTTGGCTACATCGGATTGACCGGCGGTTTTCAGGAAACGACAGCGGACGAATTGGACATTGCTCTGGACGAATTGCAGAAGCAAGGCCTAAGAAGTGTGATTCTTGACGTTCGCGGTAATCCGGGTGGACTTCTACCGCAGGCGGTCGATGTTGTGGGGCGATTTGTGCCGAGCGGCCAGACAGTTGTTTCGGTAAAGGGACGATCACGTTATTCTAAAACTGCGAATCTTCAGACAAGCGGCGGACAGAAGAGCGATCTTCCCTTGGTTGTGTTGATCAATGGGGGTTCGGCCTCGGCATCGGAGATCGTTGCCGGAGCTATTCAGGATTACGGCCGCGGTCTTGTGATCGGAAGCGAGAGTTTTGGAAAAGGGCTAGTTCAAAGAGTCTTCGGCTTGCCGTTCCAAACGGGACTGACACTTACTACCGCACGATATTACACTCCGCTCGGGCGTTCGTTGCAACGTGATTATTCAAGCGGTTCGATATACGAATACTACTCACATCAAAACGGAGACGAATTGAATGGCTCTGAAGAGGCTCCGAAGCCGAAACCTGCGGGTAGTCCTATTACAACGCCTGACGGACGAACTCTTTACGGCGGCCGCGGCATAGAGCCGGATATAAAGGTTCCAGCTATTTCGTTTAACGGGACACGCCAACGGATAAATGATGCAGTGTTCTTCTATACCCGTCAGTTAGTAGCCGGCAAAGTAGGCGGCCTTGAAGGAATGAAAGTGGAGAAGCAGAATCATCAAGTAGTATTGCCGCCGAACGCATTTGCCGTCAGCGATCGGCTATTCGAAAGTTTCAGAATGATTACGCTCGCTGATAAGGCAAACAACGTTACGGCCGAGCAGATCAATTCTAACGCTGATTACATCCGTATGCGTTTACGTCAGGAACTCGCATCAGCAGCGTTTTCGAACGAGGCTTCCTCGCAGGTACTGATCGAGGTCGATCCGCAAGTTTTGAAGGCGATCGAAGTAATGCCACAGGCACGGCAGCTCGCACAGAATAATCTAGCTAAGAATTAGGCCTTTTTGGATCGCCGGATGACGAAACCGGCGAACAGGTAACGCTCAAGTTTCAGAATTGTTGGCCCGATGCGGTAAAATATCGTTTCGGGCTTTTTCTTATGTACAAACAGATCGGTATCTTGACCGGCGGCGGAGACGCACCCGGTCTAAATGCAGTTATTCGAGCGGTCGTACGAACGGCGGTCGGAGAATTTGGGATAAAGGTGGTCGGGATCGAAGACAGCTTTGAAGGCATTCTTGGCGAAACCCACACGATGCATCTTACGCCCAAGACGGTTAGCGGCATTTTGCCGCGTGGCGGAACAATTCTCGGTACGCGAAACCGCGGAAGTTTTGCTCAGATAGTTGATGGAAAGCCGGTCTTTCCAGAGATGCCGATCTCGGAAGCGTTGGCGAATCTAGATATTCTCGGAATTGAAGCGTTGATCGTTCTCGGCGGCGAGGGAACCTTAGCGATCGCCGAGCAGTTTCATAAACGAGGGTTCCCGATCATCGCTGTTCCAAAAACCATTGATAACGACCTCGCCGCTACCGAATTGACATTCGGTTTTATGACCGCGATCGACGTAGCTACCGAGGCACTTGACCGGCTTCATACGACGGCCGCCTCGCACGATCGGGTAATGGTTCTTGAGGTTATGGGCAGGCATACGGGTTGGATCGCCTTGCACGCGGGGCTCGCGGGAAGTGCGGACATAATTTTGATCCCTGAGGTCCCATTTTCGTTCGATACTGTGGTCGAAAAAGTGAGAGCACGTGATGCGGCCGGATCACGATTCACAAATATCGTTGTCGCAGAAGGCGCAACAGAGCTTGGCAAAGGCGAAATGTATTCCGACAACGGATCGCTACGGCTTGGCGGAATTGGCGACCATGTTACCCGCGAGATCGGTCGGATCACCGGTAAAGAATCTCGCTGCGTCGTTCTCGGGCATCTCCAACGCGGCGGCAGTCCAAACGCATTCGACCGCATGCTTGGAACCAATTTTGGGGCTTGCGCTGTTCGAGCCCTGATGACCGGCGAATCTGGCAAAATGGTTGCTTTGCAAGCAGGGACGATCGTAAATGTACCGCTATCCGAAGCGTGTGCAGCGATCAAAACCGTTCCCGTTGACGGCCAGTTGGTCAGGAGTGCTAGAGATATCGGCATCTCGTTTGGAGCGCCGACCGGAAAATAGATGTGAACTAAAATATATGGAAGCAGTTAAGAAGAAACTAAAGGCAGAATTGGACGCGCTCGAGGACGAGCTCCATTTTGTTTTGCCGAAAGAAATTCAACGAGCCCGCGAATGGGGTGACTTGCGGGAAAATGCGGAATATAAAGCCGCAATGGAACGGCAGACCATTGTCCAGGCCCGACTTGCACAGGTACGTCAGCGAATCGAAGAAGTAGAATCGATCGACATTTCGATGTTGCCGAGGGACCGGGTCGCTTACGGTTCCCGGGTTGTTTTATTCGACATTGAAAAGGAAGAAAAGGTAACTTACAAGTTGGTTACGTCTGAAGAAAGCGATCCAGAGAACGGTATTATTTCTACAGTATCGCCGATCGGTCAGGCGTTGATCGGAAAGGAAGAAGGCGACGAAGTAAAAGTGAAGACTCCTACCGGTTGGCGCTCATTCGAAATCAGCCGTCTGACGACAGTTCACGATGATTCGTAAAGAAGCGAGCTAGAGGGCACAAAGATTTCAAACGGGACGCGTAAGACGTTACGAAGAGCGTGTTACGCGTCTCTCATACATTAGTTATCGTGTGTTTTTGCAATTTTCCCAAATATCTCTAAAAATAAAGCAACTGATTTAGGGTCCGCGGCGATTTTCAATGCCTCGGGACAGCCAAGAAATGAAGCCTTTCAACGTGGGAGCTGCGATCGGACGAGGTGCGATGAGTATCATCGATGCGATGGTACGGGCACTAGCTTCTGCCGGTGTGCCTCCGAATGTTCTTACGACCATTGGAGTAACGATAAATGTTCTTTGCGGCGTCCTTTTTGGAATGGGCGAGTTTTTTTGGGCGGGTCTTGTACTGATCGCAGCGAATGTCTTTGACATGCTCGACGGCAATGTTGCGAGGCTTACCGGCAACGTCACAAAGTTCGGCGGATTTCTCGATTCGTCCTTAGACAGACTTTCCGACATGGTCGTGTTTCTTGGCGTGATCGCATTTTACGCAAGCAATACACCGCAGCGATCGCTTCTAAATGTTGTTCTAGCCGGTGTGGCGATGATAGCTTCGGTGATGGTCAGTTACACGACGGCACGATCTGAAGGCCTCGGCGTAAAGGCGAACGTCGGGTTTTTGCAGAGGCCTGAACGAGTCGTCTTGTTAATTATCGGAGCGCTTTCAACTTGGGACTGGAGTTCCGACGCCTGGTGGGTAAACCGGATGCCGCAGGTGCTTTGGGTACTAGCCGTAGGTTCCATGTGGACGTTTATTCATAGGATGTACTTTATCTGGAAGGAATTTCGTAGAATGGAAGAAGCGGCGGCAGGCGAATGATCGATTGGCTTCAAGGGTTTTGGGCAGGATTGACATGGGGAACGATCGGCCTAGGCGTCGGTCTGTTTCTGGCATCATTGGCATTTAGTTTTGCGGCTATCGCGATCGTCTTGGTGAAGATACCGGCGAATTATTTTAGTTCCCATTACGTTCAGGATTTTCTCCCCGGCAGTCCATGGATAGTCCGTTGGGGAGCGGTCGTTGCGAAGAATTTATTGGGGATCTTCCTCGTTGTGATCGGCCTTATACTTTCTTTACCGGGTGTACCGGGACAAGGAGTTTTGACGATATTGCTCGGCCTTATAATGCTTGATATTCCCGGCAAACGTCCAATAGAGGCACGAATTATAAAGCGGCCGACGATCTTGGCAGCGGCAAACGGTTTAAGGGCACGATACGGAAAGATGCCGCTGATTCTTGATTGAGCATGGGATTATTAGGTTTACTCAAACGAAAACAAAAAGGTGATCCGGAAGTGGAGCGCCGCAGACTTTTGTTGGAATTCGGGCGAATTACCGACGGCCGGATCCTTGATACCGATATGAGGCCCGATGGCCGCGAGGTCGTTTTCTACATTTACACGCTTAACGGCGTCGATTTTGAATCGTCCGAACTGCTGTCGGAAGAACAGCAACGCGATCGATTGAAATACGCGCCCGGTGCGAAGATCGGCGTTAGACACGACCCGAAGAATCAGGGTAATTCAATGCTGGATTGATAAGTACCCAAAGCACCGCATCTTTCACTTTCGTATTTTCAGCGTTCCTATATGTTCAAGAAAATTTTGATTGCAAATCGGGGCGAGATCGCATGCCGCGTTATTCGGGCGTGTCGGGAAATGAATATTAGGACCGTTGCGGTTTTTTCGGACGTTGATGCCGACGCATTGCATGTACGCATGGCAGACGAGGCGTTCAATATCGGTCCGGCTCCGTCAAGTGAAAGCTATCTCCGATGGGAGAAGATAATCGAAGTCGCAAAAGAGACTAATTCTGATGCAATTCATCCGGGTTACGGATTTTTATCGGAGAATGCAGAGTTCGTTCGGAACGTTACCAAAGCCGGCATCGTTTTTATCGGACCGCCGCCCGAGGCCATGGAAGCAATGGGCGGAAAGATGTCCGCAAGAAAGATCGCGATCGAGGCCGGAGTGCCGATCGTTCCGGGAACTACCGAACCGCTCGGCAGTTTTGACGACGCGGCGGAAACGGCAGCTCGGTTTGGCTATCCTGTAATGCTTAAAGCTTCGGCTGGAGGCGGCGGGAAGGGAATGCGGCTCGTCGCGGACGAGAGTGATCTCAAGTCGGCTCTTGAGAACGCTCAGGCAGAGGCGATGGCGAGTTTCGGCGACGATGCCGTATATGTCGAAAAAGCAATATTGCGGCCGCGGCACATTGAGGTACAGGTCTTTTCAGATTCACACGGGAACCATGTTCACCTTGGCGAACGCGAATGTTCGATCCAGCGGCGGCATCAAAAAGTGATCGAAGAGGCTCCTTCACCGATAAATTCGGAAAAACTGCGGGCGGAAATGGGAGCATGTGCCGTGATGGTCGCAAAAGCGGTCAATTACGTTGGTGCGGGAACCGTCGAATTTCTTGTGTCGGATGTCGATCGGTCGTTTTATTTTCTTGAAATGAACACGCGACTGCAGGTCGAACATCCGGTTACGGAACTTGTGACCGGAATCGACCTTGTGCGAGAGCAGATAAATGTCGCGGCCGGACATCAGCTTTCATTTTCGCAAGACGATGTAAAATTAACCGGGCATGCGATCGAATGTCGGATCTACGCAGAAGATCCGGAAATGAACTTTATGCCTTCTCCCGGAAAGATAACGCGGCTTCGGATCCCGCAAGGGCCGGGAGTTCGAGATGACGGCGGGGTGTATGAAGGCTCAGAGGTTTCGATCTATTACGACCCGATGATATCGAAATTTGCGGTGTATGGCCGCGACCGGAATGAGGCTATAGACCGTATGCGGCGGGCACTTGCGGAATATTCGATCGGCGGAATCAAAACTACGTTGCCCTTCTTTCGGGAAGTCTTCATCGATCAGGAGTTTATCGACGCAAAGCT
>JBGTKQ010000089.1:0-7922 GCA_041744555.1 Pyrinomonadaceae bacterium | reverse complement strand
GTTGCCGAAAGTGAACTTTCCACTAAAGTTCGAGGCGGGGAAAACAGAGGATCCGACCTGGCTCATCCAGCGGTCGTTCGCTATCTGAAAGCTATCGGGAATATGAAAAACGGAAAGCTTGATTCCGCATTGTCGGTAGATATTCCAAAGTCAGACGAGTGGAATAGCAAAAATCTTTCATATGTGGTTTTTGTTCAGCAAGACGATTCGAAAAGAATTGTTGGCGTCGCGGCGAGTGACGCAAAATAAAATCTATTACCAGCGGTGATCGTAAGTAGAATAATTGTCGCGCCAAGAATCTGTAGCATTCTTCAATAAGATCGGAATTCGTCCGTCCATCTCAATTTCGGCCATTGGTTCGTGACGCAGTCGGTAGTTGTATCCGGTTGGGGACGCGATCGATAAAGTGATCGAATCTTCGCCGATTCGCGAGACGACCGCCGACCGCCAGTCTTTTCGCGATCGAATTATCAATCTCCCGCCCAAAGGTATTTCGCCTAGGTTCATTCTATTTCAGGGAGTTTCCATACTTTGCGGAGCCTTTTGTAATCTGAGATCGGAAGAAGTGCGAAATAGGGATTGGCATTCGGTTTAAGCCAAGAGACGATCTTTTCAAGATCGGAACGCCGCATTGCGGTACAGCCGCTCGTCGCCGTGTTTTCGTCCTTCCAAACATGGAGAAATATGCATGAACCGTCACCGCTTCGAACCGGCTGCGAATTATATGCAACGAAGACGCCGAGTTCGTATTCCGGATCGATCTCGAACATCTTTTCGCTGCTTTTCCAATCGAAATTGCCTACCCTGTACCGGTCAACTATTTTGTTGTAATGAGACGAGGTAGCGTCATCGACACATTCAGTACTTTCGTCGAGCTTTGTATACGGAAATTTCAACTGATCCGGTTTTGAGGCAAAACCGAATGCAAACTTGAGTGGGAACAGCCCGGCCGGTGAACGCCCATCACCTTCCTTCTTAAATACGGCGGCCGATTCAGGCGCTGATCCAACACCCCAGGCGGACCCGGAACCACCGATCACAACATCGAATTCCTTACCGTTGGCCTTCCACCTGGCCCGAGGCGAAGTCCGCTCGAACATCCACCCTTTTCCTTTACTTTCGTCCCAGTTGTCTGTTGTTACGACCACAACCTGAAGCGATTCGGCGAAGGGCGTATTTACTTCCGGGATTGGAGGAGTTTTCACCTGCGAAAGCGAAACGGCGGCCAAAACCGCCGTAATTGAAATGAGGGCAAGTGTTCGCATATTAATCTTCGAAAAGGGAATCGGCAGCAGCCGCCCTATTCTTTCCGACAGCATAGACCCTAAGGCCAACGGAGATCATTAAGATCGAAATACCGATCCAAATGAACACCCAAACAAAACCAGGAATTCCTGTTGCTGCGGCCATGTTCGCAGCATCTGAATGTGAAGTCGTCATCGTCGATATCAAGAAAACGTTCACCAGATCGAAAACCGCGTTCAGTAGGCATTGGATCGCGAGGAACGCGACGGCAAAATTTGCCCATTTCAGGCTTGCGAAATTTGCGATCAAAGCTAGCCCGGCGGCAAGCACAGAACCCGCAACGATAGTGAAGAAAAAGCTTCCGGCAGTTGAGGTCGAGAAAAGATTGAATAATGGTGCGATCATTCCGAACACTATCGTCATAATCGCAACGAAACCTGCTGAAGTGAAAAGTGCAACCCGCGACGACCGCCCAAATCGCATCCAGGCTAAGAGGCCGACACCAAAAGCTGTCGTTCCGAGATACCCTGCACTAGATATCAACAGTGACGAGATCCAGCCGCTGCCCAGGGAATAAACGACCCCGCTTCCGTCAGGCGAGATCGAAAGGCTTTGAACCGAATTTCCGGTCAAGACCGTGGCAAGAGCATGGCCTCCTTCGTGAATAAATGTCGCAAAGATACGAAGTGGATAGGTGAGATACGAGACTAGCGGCAGATACCAAGATGCAATCCAGAGCCCGATGCTGACGATGGTGGCGATCAACAATAGTTTGAGCTGCGGTTCCGCTTCTTTTGCTACTTTATACGGCATAAATTTTACTCCTTCCCGTCGATGCTTTACGTCTATTCTAACCGAAAGTTCGGCTTGTGCGAAGAAGATTCGCGCACGATTGACTATTGGCTTCTCGAATATTCAGTTTTTCCGCCTGTTTTCGACTCAACTCGAACTTCCGTTATTACAATATCTTTCTGAACCGCCTTACACATATCGTAGATAGTGAGAGCGGCTACGGAAACAGCCGTTAAAGCCTCCATTTCAACACCGGTCTGCGAAATTGTGATGGCCTCTGCGGTTAGTTCGATGCCCGAATCTGAAAATTTGGCTGATACGTTGACCTTTGACAAGGCGATGTGGTGGCAAAGCGGGATCAATTCTGATGTTCGCTTCGCCGCCATTATTCCCGCGATTCGTGCGATTTCAAGAGGATCGCCTTTCGGATTCGCGTTCTCTCTGAGAATTGTAAGGGTTTCTGGCGTAAGCAGCACTTTGCCTGACGCAACTGCTCTTCTAGGTGTCATTTCCTTGTCGGACACATCGACCATTCGTATCTTTCCAGCATCGTCGAAATGTGAAAGTTCGCTCATAGGGTTATTTAATATCGATGATCCTAACGACTTCTCCAGATCTGATGTTTGTTCGTTTGGGGACGATGATGAGAGCGTCCGAATCTGCAAAGCTGATGAAATCTGACGACCCATTCCACTTTAACGGAATAACCGCGACCTGCGAATCTGTATTGATGCCAAAACAGATCTTAGCCGGTAAATATGCATCTCGTTCTTGTGTTCCTTTGATATCTGTCATCGCCGTCGCTAACCTTCTCGGAGCATCTGTAAAAGTCGCTCCCTGCATCGTCAAGATCGCTTTTCGGACAAACAAATAAAAAGTGACCGCAGCCGAAACGGGATTACCCGGAAGACCAAAAATTAAAGTTTTCTCTAGTTTGGCGAAAACGGTCGGCTTACCTGGTTTGAGTTGAACGCGTTCGAAAAAGGATGTCGCCCCCAGATCCTTCAATGCAGCTTTGGTGAGATCGTATTTGCCGACCGAAACACCGCCGGTCATTACAAGCATTTCAGCACTCTTCACTACTTCTGAGATCTGTCGCTTAAGCTCCGAAATGTCATCTCCTGCGATCGGAAGTATAGTAACTTCAGCTCCCACATTTCGGCACAAAGCGGCGAGCATTATAGAATTCGAATTCCTGATCTGATCGGCTTTCGGCTTTTTGTTTACGTCGACGATCTCTGACCCGGTAGCAAGAACAGCTACGCGAGGCCGCTTCGCTACACGCAGCTTAGCGTAACCGAATGCGGCCGGAACGGCTATCGAATTCGGAGATAAAACTTCACCCTTTCGCAAAATTACTGAACCTTTATTGACCTCAGTTGCTCGTCCAACAATAAACTTTCCGGCCACGGCCGACTCGAGTATCGATACGCGATCGCCATTTTCTTTCGCGACCTCCAGCTTCTGCACTGCATCGGCTCCTAACGGAACCCTAGCTCCGGTCATTATTCTAACGGCCTCGCCTTTCTTTAGCGTACCTTTCCAGCTTCGTCCGGCGGCCGATTCGCCAACCAATTTAAGGAGTGCGGGTGATTCAAAGACATCTTCTGCCCGGACCGCGTAACCGTCCATCTGCGAGCGATCGAACGGCGGCATATCGGAATCCGCGATGATTTCTTCCGCAAGCACGCGACCAACAGCACTTTCAATGCCAACTCTTTCTGTTCCAAGCGAAGGCGTTTCTCGGTCGATTATTTTTAAAGCTTTCGCGACCGGGATCATTTGATTATGTAGATCTCCGTTTGTCTCGGGCCGATAAACTCATACCCGCGTTCCGTCATAACAGCATCGTCTTCAGCCATAATCGTTACTTTTTGTCCGCCCCATTCGGCCACTGGTGTTGACGTGTTCAGCTCGATGGACATATATGAACCGAGGATTATCTTGTTTCCGCCACCGCCGATATTGCCGCGGAAATCTATCGACGGACCAAGTCCATGGCCATGCGTTCCGATAGGGTGTGAATAGATCATCGCCTCGATGCCGACGCGTTTTACCTCAGCCATTGTCTTTTCGTAAACCTCCGTTCCCGTCATGCCGGTGCGTGCAAATGAAAACAGGATATCCTGCAAACGATTGGTGTTTTTCAGAGCCGCTGTTAAACCAGCAGGTACGGCGGTTTCACCTTCTTTCAAAACATAAGCGTGTTTTTGCCAATCGGTCGAAAGGCCCATGTAGTCGAGTCCGAAATCGACGTGGAGAAGGTCGCCGCGTTGAATCACCTCGGATTCATTTGCCGTGCTGAGGAATGGCCCGGTCGTTTCGGTCGCGGCACGCTGTCGCTGAATTCTTAGATCTGGCTGAAACCAGACGGTCAAGCCGAGATCGCTAACCTGCTGAAGCATCCACCAGCGGACGTCGCCGACGGTCGTCTTGCCGGGTGTTATTACTTCGTTCGAGAAAGCTCGTTTGGTAATAATATCTGTGGCATTGACGGCGACACGATAGTGTTTCAGCTCATCGGGAATTCGGGTATCAAAGAATTCCGTCAGAAGATTTGCGGCGGAAATGAATTTCTTCTCATTTTCTGCACCGAGAGATTCGGCCAGAAACTTGTATGAATCTAATGACAAACCGCTCTGTTGACCTCGTCCGCCGCCGATGTTCAACGCGATCTTCTTCGGCTTATGTTCTTCAACTAACCTCTTTAACTCCTCGCCAAACTTATCGCGAGCCGGCATAACAAACTGGTAATGCTTTCTAAGGCGTTCCTCGTCATAACGGACCATCGCTATCCGTTCGATACGTTCGCCTTTGTTCAAGAATATAAAGACATCGCGGCGGCCGACGATCGGTATCGGCGGCGTGATGTACGGCGTAACCGGATCGGTGTTAAACTCTTCATTCACAACGATCCACATATCCACGCCATGCCGCTTCATCATCGGCAATAGCCGCGAACCCAAACGCACCATCAGCCAACGTTCGCGCACATCCATTTGCTCTCGCTGTGATAGCAGAATTATCGGTGGCCAGGGTTTTGGCGGAACTGAATCTCTAGAAAATTGAGAAAGTGCTGTCGGTGTCCCGGCGAAACCTAAGAGGGCAACAAATATAAGTAAATGTTTGAACATATGTTAGTTGAAAAGAGTTGAACCTTATCGCGAAAACAAAGGCGAAGTGATAGTATTTCAGTGTTTGAAGCCTAGATTTTAACACACTTACTGAATGTAGAGAGGATTGATACAACGTGATCGATTTTGAATTAACTGAAGAACACATCGCTTTGCGAAAGACCGTCAAGGAATTTTGCGACGGGGAAGTGGCACCGCATATCAAGGAATGGGACGAGAAGTCTCATTTCGAACGAAGTGTTTTCACCAAAATGGCCGAACTCGGGCTGATGGGCGTTTGCATTCCGGAGCAATACGGCGGCGCAGGATTTGATTACATCTCGCTTGGCCTGGTGTGCGAAGAGTTAGAGGCTTGTGACACGTTCCTGCGGGTTGCGATGTCGGTCCACGTTGGGCTAAACAGCATGAGCCTATTGACCTGGGGCACCGAAGAGCAAAAGCAAAAATATCTCGTGCCGCAAGCAAAGGGCGAAAAGCTCGCGACCTTTGGCCTGACCGAACCGAACGCCGGGTCGGACGTTGTCGGAATGCGGTCGTATGCTAAACGCGATGGTGACGATTGGATCCTCAACGGCGAAAAGATGTGGATCTCGCTCGGCGATGTCGCTGACAATTTCCTTTTCTTCTGCTGGACCGATCAGGAAAAGCAAAAGGCTCGTGACCACAGCGGCATTTCGTGCTTCATTATCGAACGCACAATGCACGGTTTTTCCAGCGGCACGCTGCACGGCAAGCTTGGCATCAAGGCCGGCAACACCGGTTATTTTTCGCTCCAGGATGTTCGAGTTCCGGCGGCGAACATGCTTGGAAACGAGGGCGAAGGTTTCAAGATCGCGATGTTCTCACTTGAAAACGGACGATATACCGTCGCGGCCGGAGCGACCGGCGTGATCAAAGCTTCTCGTGATGCTTCAGTTGCTTATGCCAACATCCGCGAAGTTCAGGGCCAGACGATCGGCAACTTTCAGCTCGTGAAACAAAAGATCGCGAACATGGAAGCCGATTATGAAATGTCGCATTTGCTTTGGCTCAAATGCGGTTACCTTAAGAATCAGGGCAAGACATCAGCAAAAGCCGCCTCAATGGCGAAATGGCAGGCGACAACGCGTTCAGAAACTGCCGCTTCAATGGCTATCGAGATCCACGGAGCCAACGGCTACACGAACGATTATCCGGTGGAACGCTACCTGCGAAACTGCAAGGCCGCTGTGATCTACGAAGGAACCCGTGACATCCATACGCTTATGCAGGCCGATTGGGCACTTGGGCTCAAAAAGGAAAAATCGGCACGCGTCACGCTTCCGGCGTATCAACCGGCCGAAGCAAAAAGGACCTCAAACTAACTTAAGAAGGGCGGCTCGAAAGCTGCCCTTTTTTCTATTTCCCCTTTGAGTCGACCCTCTGGATCTCTTTGCTTTCGTTCGATAGCTTCCATTTTCCGCCCTCGTTAACAAAACCGAGCGACGACCAATTTACATAAGTGCCGCCTTTGACCTCGGCAAACGCCTTGTTCCCATTGATCTCCTCGTTGCGAACATCGATTGTTCCGGTCAGATCTTCGATCTCGGCGAGGAAACCAGCCATGTCTTTTCGGTTGCCCTCTTTCATGTCAGCTTCGATCGACTTGATCAAGTCTGCCGAAAGTATCGATCTCAACGCCACATCGTCTTTCTTTTTCAGCGCGTCGTAATATGCGAGAACGACGGGTTTTAGTGTCGGTGCGTCGTTGGTTTTCGCGGCGTCAGGCTTTCGAACACCATCAGTATTCGCGGCGGCAACGTTGGTAGGTGCCGAGTTCGTCGTATTTGCTGCGGCATTCGAACCCGAATTAACATTTGGGATGGGTACTTCACTTCCGCACCCGGAGATCATCGCGGCCAGAGCCAAAACGGAAACAGTCGTGTAAACTTTCATAATAAGAACTCCGTTAATATAGTCATCAAAAACCGCAATTATAAGCAATCCGTCAAACATGGACAATTCAGCAACGACAGAATTCAAACGTTTTTACTTGATCGAAGCTCTTCCGGAACCGCTCACACGGGCGAGCCCGCACATTCAACTTTTCGATAATTACGTTCCCGCAACACGGCTTCGTCTGCGCTCGATACGAATTCCCGAAACCAAAGCTTGGACCTATCTGCTCGAGCAAAGGTCATGGAACGAGGCTGAATTGCCAAGCTGTGATGTCACTCGATTTGAACTGAACGAAGCCGAACATGCCGCTCTCGAACATCTCGAAGGCACTGAGATCCGCAAGAACCGTTATACGCATGAGATCGAGGGTCGTATGTTCGAGTTCGACGTTTACCTCGGAAAACTCTGGGGACTCAACCGGGCTTCGGTGGCGTTCGAATCGCTCGCCGGTCTGCAGGCTTTTCAACATCCCGACGATAAATATTTCGAGGTCACCGGCAAGTCATTCTTCCGCGACGAGAACATCGTCGAACAAACTTTGGACGACATTCAGACAGAGATCGCACGCATTCAAACCTAGAATCCTCAAAAACGTCGATAAATGTTCAATTCCGAGTGCGCGCGAACTGAACACGTGTGAACAAAAATCGGCGTTTTTGCCCATTTTTGCGCCAGCGGCTGGTGGCGCGAGTGGCGCAAGGTGGCGCAAATATCGCGTTTTTGCCTATTTTTGTTCCGTTCCGTGTGTGTCCGAACGGAACACAGCAGAACAAAAATCGACGTTTGGGTTCAGAGTTCAAGCTTGAGCTTGCCAATGTCAAACATCTGGTCAGA
>JBGTKQ010000088.1:0-8538 GCA_041744555.1 Pyrinomonadaceae bacterium | reverse complement strand
GATCGACGGATCAGGATGGTCGAACGAGACCGAGCCGATCGTGTTGAATCGCCGAAGGTCGTATTTATACGGAGCATAGTTGCCGTGCCAAGCGACGACATCTAGCGGCGAATGATCTGTTTTTGCCGACCAAAGATTGCCCCCAAACTTTGCAACGATCTCCGATTCTTCATCTTTGTCTTCAAACCAAGCGACCGGGGTTTCAAAATCACGCGGATTCGCGAGTCCGTTGGCACCGATCGGGCCAAGATCGGGAAGGCGAAACTGCTGGCCGTAGTTCTCGCAAATGTAGCCTCGAAGCTGTTTGTCATCAGGATGCGGCTCGACCTTGAATTTCAAACCACGTGGAATACACACGACTTCGCCCTGCCCGGCCTGAATCGCGCCGAGCTCAGTAAGAATTCCGAGCCGACCCATTTCCGGAACGATCAGCATTTCTCCGTCAGCGTTATAGAAATAACGGGCGTCCATGCCTTTGTTAAAGGCATAGATGTGAATGGCGATACCTGTCTGTGAGAAGAGGTCGCCATTACCTGCTATCGTCGTAATGCCGTCGACAAAATCAGTCGGCTCGGTCGGAACGGTGAGCGGATTCCATCGAAGCTGATTCGGCGTAGTCGGAACTTCACCAAAAGGCGATGATCTAAACGCCCGGTTATCGATCTGCTCGAATGGCTTGTGCATCACCGATGGACGAATTCGGTACGTCCAGGTCCGTTTATTTACACCACGCGGCGCCGTAAATGCCGTCCCCGAAAACTGTTCGGCATAAAGCCCGAGCGGAGCCCGCTGCGGCGAATTTCGCCCGATCGGCAAAGCACCCTTTACCGCCTCTGTCGCAAATTCGTTTCCAAATCCGGTTTGATATTTCAGATCCATTCTCTTCTATCCAAGCTCCAGACCGATAGGTTCACGTCCGATAGATCCAGGCTCCGTCGCTAATATTTCGCCCGTCGCGATAACCACCGGTAATAAGAACCGTTCCATTTCCCAAAAGGGTTGCCGTTGCGAAAAGCCGAATGGTGCCCATGTCGCCCTCGGCAAATACAAAACTGTTCGTTGCGGGATCAAACACCTCCGCACGATTCGAACCGCCTGCGACCAGCACCTTCCCACTTGGAAGCACTACAGCCGTCCCCTGCAGCTTATAACGGGTAGCGTTCATCTTGTTCTTAACGGCTGTGAACTTTCCGTTCGCCGGATCATAAACTTCAGCGTTGTTGTATGCTCCATCACCGTCGCGTTCATCGGAACCGCCGAGTATTAAAACCCGTCCATCGGTCAGGCGGATCGCCTCGTGCTTATGCCGCTTGGTGGAAAGATCGCCCGCTTCTGTGAAACGCCGCGTGCGCGGATCGTAAATCTCAGAACCGGAGTAGATAACGACCTGCGAACGTCTTCCGTTGTGCCCTCCGACGATCAGTATCCGTCCGTCCTTGAGTAACGTCGCTGTATGCGATTCCCTTGCTAAAGACATATCGTCGACCGCCGAAAATTGTTTCGCTAAAGGATCATAAATTTCCGCACTTTTCAGAAATGTCCATCCCGTTCCAACACCGCCGGCGATTAGAATAGTCCCGTCGTTGAACGCGGTAGCGATATGCCCGCTACGTGCCGATGTCATTCGCGGGCCCGGAACGAATTGTTTTGTCGACGGATCGTATATTTCGGTCGTGTCGAGATATTCGCCATTAAACCCGCCGGCCACAAGCACCTTGCCGTCCGCCAGCAACGTCGCCGAATGGCTCGATCGAGCCAAGCGCATACTGCCCACTGCCACAAATTCGTTGGTTGCCGGGTCGAACAGTTCTGCGCTTGAGATATTACCTTCGCCACCGATATAGCCTCCCGCGACCAACACTTTTCCGTCGCGAAGAAGCGTCGCTGTATGGACAGATCGCCGCACGGTCATGTTCGATATTGCGTTAATGGAACCGCTTTGAGAGGCCGCGCGGTCTTTACGGACCACCGGGACCTGAGCATCACAGCTAGCCGCGAAGAACGAAGCAATAAAAAGGGCTGATGCGAAATATGTAGTGGATATGATCATCGTTCGCCTCCTTGGACGCGCGGGTTCTCAGCTGAGTTTAGCCGGCGACGTCTGAATATGATTCCAGCTCAGTGTATCGGCATCCTGAATATTCAGTCAATGTATATTGGCCTGCGTTAGAGGTTCCATCACATGCTCTTGCGGGATCTCCAGCCGCATCTTGCAGATGTCAATGCCGGGCCCGAACCCGTCAGGTGTGTGTTCTGTCAACACAAAACCGAATTTTTCGTAAAAGCCTTGTGTATGCTGTGAGGTGCTAGTGGCCATAGGAAGGTTTCCGAATTTCTCCAGCGAACGTTCTATGCGGAAAGACGTTAGTTGCTTTCCAAGTCCCGTTCCCAAATGGTCCTTATGGATCATTCCCCAGCAAAGCGAAACGGTTTGGTCTTCGTTCAGGGCAATTCCGCCTGCGCCGACAATGCGGCTATCGAGTTCCGCGACGTAATAGTCTTCCGCAAATTCTGCTAAAAAGTCACGCAGTCCTGGCTCCTCTCCGGGGCCGAAATATTTCGGGATATTTGACCGGTAGACCTCTACTACGCTTTCAAGATCGTCTGGGGAGTAATTTCGCAATTTCATTTTTCGTGGCTTACGGTATCCGGTTTTGCGAGCCGTACGACCTTGTGGATGGTACGCTCCCGACATTTCCCGCAGGTCATCAAAACGCCTTTCTCGCCCTTTGCCTTCCAACGAATTCCTCCGATGTCCCACACTGAACGAGTATGTCCGCAAGGACAGATGACGTTCCATTCCCGAGATTCTGCCTCCATTGATTCGCCCCAACTCTGCGGAAGGATCAATTTGAAGAATCTTTGAATAGCGCTCATAGCGGTTTGCGAGATCAACTAAGGCTCGATATCGAAATGAAGAACATCTTCACGGGTGCCGAGCGATTCGTAGAGTTTGATCGCCGGGTCGTCGCCGTGATCGGCTTGAACAAAGATTACATACGAGCCAACCTCCTTCGCGATTTCTCCTAGTTTGTTTATTAGACCGGTCGCGACGCCTTGCCGTCGATAATCTTCCAAAACCGCAAGATCGTAAATGTAGATCTCCGACCGCTCTTGCTCAAACTTTTGCAGGACATATGCCGCAAGCCCGCCAACAACTTTTCCATCTGCGACCGCAACCAGCGGAATAAAATCCTCGCGTGCGAGCAGCTTGTTCAGATACTCATCCGAAGGAATCGCCGACTGATAGGAGTCGTGATCTTCGAAGGCGTCCGCAAAAACGCCAAGAAGACTTCTGAGACTTGAAATGTCAGCATAGATAAACTCAATGTTGCCTTCAACGTGCATAAATACTAACGGCTGAAAACAGCGCCGTGAGGTATTCCTCGACCATTTTTCCCGTGCGGCCAAGATTCTCGATCAAAATTGAGGCCCGGGTTGGCGGAGGTTTTCTCTTTGAATGTTTCGTCGAGGCCTAACTTACCCGTTCTTGGATCGATCCTGGCCATCAATAGCCGACTCTTAAGGGTACCGCCGCCTCCGCTTATCACGATCCGGCTGCCGCTTGGTTCGAGGGCGATCCAGTGCGGCTTATCGAGTTCGCCCAAGACCAGCCGACTAACCTCAATTGGCTTTGAAGGATCGGAAATATCTAGGCTTACGAGAGCACGCGAATCCGGAACGGTATGTACCCAGAAATTTCCTGATACTACTGGAAGAGCACAACCTTCCCCGCCGAACGAATGGACAAATTCTGCGGTCGGGTCTGCGGTTTCGAGAGCCGAAAGTTTATACAGACCACAAGTGAATGTGGAAACGAGCACGGTTTTTCCATCGGCTAAGACGCGAGGTTCAGCCGGATCAACCCCGAATTCGCCCTTTAGGTATATGGATTTTATTAGCTTCAGATCCGAGTATCGCCAAACCTGCACGACGTGGCTCGCCTGGGTCGCATCCATGTCTGAGCTGGTAACAATGATGCGGTCGAGAGCAGGAAGAACAGCAAGGCTGTAAGGCCGAATAAACTTTTCTACGGTCGGATCAGCGGCGTCAGAAATTCTGATTACCTTGCCACTAGGCTCCAGTTCGGCTAGAGCTCCCGGAGCTGAATTTCCGTGTCCTTTCATCTGGAATGTAGTAAGGACATTACCGTTCGGGTGACGAACAAAACTATGCGGGTGCATATACTCGCCCGCGGCACCAAACGAATCAAGGAGCTTTGGTTTTGTCGGTAACTTCAGATCAAATCTGAAAGTCTCGCCGGCACCAAATCCATTAGCGAAAAGAATTCCGCCCTTAGGCATTTCGTGCTCGGTGTGGTGCGGGTATGTTCCAATAGCGCCAACTGCGAGAGTTGTTATAAGCTCGCCATACTTCTTTGAGGTGGGATTCGCGTTTATGACGGCGAGGAAGTCGGTTTCCTTCCGATCCGCATCCCCTACCCAGACAAACAAGTACGAACTCCCTTTACCCTGAGCCGAAGCGATTGAACAGCAAACGGCAAGGAAAAGAAAAACAGTAAATTTACCCACATATCCTAATGCCACTCTGCCTCCGTTAAATTACTAAAAGTTTTTAGAGGTTCCCACGCCGTCGCTGTTCTTCCTCGATCGACACAAACAACGCCTTAAAATTACCCTTACCAAATCCTTTGCAGCCTTTGCGTTGGAGTATCTCGTAAAACACGGTAGGGCGGTCTTCTACGGGTTTTGTGAAGATCTGTAGTAGATAGCCTTCTTCGTCGCGGTCCACGAGAATGCCTAATTTTTTTAGGCTGTCGATGTCTTCGTCGATATCGCCGACTCGTGAAGGTAATTCGTCGTAATAGGAGTCAGGAACTGTCAGGAATTCGACGCCGTTGTCGGCCAATTTAGCAACGGTGCTGCGGATGTCTTTACAGAGCAGTGCAATATGCTGGGCACCCGCGGAGCGGTAAAAATCGATGTATTCCTGAATCTGCGATTTACCTTTTTTGCTTTCGGCGGGCTCGTTGATCGGGAATTTTATATTGTGCCCGCCGTCGCTCATTACGATCGACATCAGGGCTGAATATTCGGTCGAAATGTCTTTATCGTCAAACGTGATGTAGCGGAAAAACCCAAGCACGTCACGATAAAAATCGCACCAGTAATTCATCTTGCCCAGCTCGACGTTACCGACGATGTGATCGACAAGCTGGATGCCGACCTCGTCACCCGCGACTTCCTGTGCCGTAAAACCGGGCAGGAACGGTCCCGAATAATTGTGTCCGTTATTGTTGTTGTAAGAGATCAGCGAATGGATCGTATCTCCATAGGTCGCGATCGCAGCGTGGCGAACGGAACCATTCTCGTCGCTCCAATCGCGCGGTTCGATGATCGCGACCGCTCCGCGCTTCACCGCTTCGTCAAATGCGTGATCCGCATCGTCCACCATAAAAGCGATATCTCGAACGCCGTCGCCGTGCTGTTTAATATGCTCTGCCGCCGGATGCTCAGGGTTCAACGGCGTGGTCAAAATAAAGTTGACCCGATTCTGTTTCATCAGGTAACTCGTTACGTCGCGATCGCCCGTCTCAAGCCCGCGATAAGCCGCCCGCGAAAACCCGAACGCCTTGCGATAATAAAACTCCGCCTGCTTCGCATTTCCAACGTAAAACTCAACGTGATGTATCTTTTTTAGTCCTAATGGATTCTTTTCTGTCATAACTGTCACTTAGCAGCTCTTCGTATAAGTTGGATAATGCCCGACGTGTCGTCGCCGCGATCATTTAGGTCCAACAAGTTTCGAACAAGGAATCGAAGATACTGATACTGCTTTATAATTCTTCTTAGTTCCACGTCGGATGTTGTCCGAGCGATTTCGAGTCGGCGTTCGAGATCCTCATCGGATATCGACCAGCCACTAAAGTCCTCGTAAAACTCGTCGTCGCTCACAATTTGATCGCCAATTCCAATTCACCACCTAGACCGGTTTCGACGATCTTGCGGAGGGTTGAGTAGGTGGCGTCCGATAGATCGTTTTCAACCCTAGAAATACTCGCTTGACTCGTACCAGCCCTGTCGGCCAGCTGCTTTTGAGTCAACCCTCTCTCGCGACGGGCTTGTTGTAACATGCTAGTGAGTTCAACTTCGGCAGTATCTATCTTTTTCCGCCGTATCTTTCTTGCGCCCATTTTTATCGCCTCAGCTTTTCAAGGCCAACTCTGGCACATTTGCATTCTCGTAATTCTCGACCAAGGCCGACAAAACATCCATCATCGACGCGAGCGGGTGCGATTCGTCTTCGCCGACTTGATCAATTAGGTCGTCAAGCATCGTTACTAAGCGTTCGTATTCGGCCTCGGTGTGCGGAACAAATACGGTGCCCGAAACATTTTTCCATGATTGTAGATCAATGGTCTGCATTGCTATTCTCTCCATTTTCCGTCGTTATATTCCTTGTGGGTCAGGACAGCACGGATATAGACCTTTTTACGATTATAGTGTATCGCGGCTATCAGCCGAACTTTAATTCCGCCAATGTTGAATACCGTTAGCTTCCCAACCTTGTCGGCAGCTGGAAATATTTCACGGATTTCTTCGATCGAAGCAAAATTATTCTGCTTCATTTGACGATACCAACCGGCAAGAGCGTTGTTCGTATCGGGATGTTTTTCGGCGAATTCATTCAACCGCTTTCGCGTGATGACATGCATCTCAGTCTCTCCGCCAAATAATAAATGCGTTATCGAGCTGTTCCATGCCGATCTTGGGGTAATATTCCATTGCGGTTGGGACGGAGAGAAGCAGCACCATTGATTCGTCGCCGACGGCTTCTTTCGTTAGCTCGACGAGCCGTTTTCCGATGCCAGTTTTCTGAGCATTCGGGTCGACCGCAAGATCGGCGAGATAAGTGCTCCAGGCACCGTCGGTGATGGAGCGAGCGATGCCGACGAGTTTGCCGTTCTCTCTCGCCGTAATGATCAAGTTTGAACCCGTGAGCATCCGCTCCATTCGTTCAATTTCGGTCGGGCGTTTCAGTCCGGCATTCAGGTATAGCTCTATGACCTCGTCCGCCCTAGCTCCCCCATTGATCTTGTAGTCGATCGCCATAGTGTCTCATGCTGCAACGACGGCCTTCCCGATCTCATCTAGAGCCTCGGCGCATCGTTCGCAGACGGTCGGATATTTATCGAACTCGCCGACGCGGATCGAATAGTTCCAGCAGCGTTCGCATTTTGCGCCATCGGCCTTTTCGATGCATACGTTGAAGCTGTCGGCTTCGTGCACTTCCACTTGGGAAACGATGAACAAGTACCGTAACTGCGGGAAATAGCCTGAAAGGAAAAGTGTCGTTTCCCTGTCCGCCGAGAGTATCAACTTGGCTTCCAGCGAAGAGCCGATCACCTTTTCGCCGCGAGCCTCTTCGAGCGCTTTCTGAACATCGTCGCGGATCTCAATCAGCCTTTCCCAATTGGAGGCGAGCTTTTCGTCGATCGCTCCCGCGGCTTTTGGAAATTCTGCCATGTGGACCGATTCAAGCGTTTGGCCGGGCAAGTTTTCCCAAGCCTCGTCTGACGTAAATGCAAGTATCGGCGCGAGCAGACGGCATAGGGTGTCCGTTATCCGATAAAGCGCGGTCTGCGTTGAGCGCCGCTCAACCGAACGCGGTGCAAGAATATAAAGCCGATCCTTGATGATGTCGAAATAACGAGCCGAAAGCGTCACCGTGCAGAAGTTATAAAGTGCTGCATACGCCGCCTGAAAATCGTAGGTCTTATAACTTTCGATCACCTTTAACGTAACCTCGTCGAGGCCCGCGAGCGCCCAACGGTCGATCTCAAGAAGGTCTGCTTCGGCAACAGAATCTGTGGCCGGATCGAATCCATCGAGGTTTCCAAGAGCATAACGAAGCGTGTTTCGAAACTTTCGATACGCGTCCACAACTCGCTGTAAGATCTCGTCAGAGCAGCGGACGTCTTCAGAATAATCAACGGCGGCAGCCCAAAGACGTAAGATCTCGGCGCCCGACTTGTCGATTATCTCTTGCGGTGCCGTTACATTTCCTACCGATTTCGATTGCTTCTTGCCTTCGCCATCGACGACCCAGCCGTGAGTTATGATCTGCTTATACGGCGAGCGGTCGTGTGCCGCCAGACCGCACATCAACGACGAATTGAACCAGCCGCGATATTGGTCGCCGCCTTCGAAATAGACATCTGCCGGAAACCGCAGCGTATCTCCGCGTGTTTCCAGCACCGCGATGCAACTCGAACCTGAATCAAACCAAACGTCGAGAATGTCAGTCTCTTTCCGAAAATCTGCACTGTTGCATTTCGGGCAAACAAATCCCTCGGGCAGCAATTCGCTTTCGGGCCGGGCGTACCAGGCATCCGCGGTTTCCAGAGCAAAAATATCCGCAACATGGTCGATGATCTTCGGGTCCGCGACGGCTTGGTCACAATCCTGGCAATAAAAAACAGGTATCGGATCGCCCCACGAACGCTGCCGTGGAACGCACCAATCGGGTCGCCCTTTGAACATATTCGTCATCCGGCCTTCGCCCCACGAAGGATGC
>JBGTKQ010000087.1:0-18871 GCA_041744555.1 Pyrinomonadaceae bacterium | reverse complement strand
ACGCACGCGATTTTGTGTCGCTCATGCGTGAAATATTACCGGATTGCGTCGAAAAGGATATTAAAGTTCTGTCGAACGCGGGCGGCGTTAACGTTGAGGGATGTGCGGAGGCCTTGCGGGACACGGCACGTGATCTGGGCTTAAGCGGCAAGGTGAAGATCGGCGTGGTGACCGGCGATGACATCTTGCCGAGGCTCGATGAATTCCTGGACAGCGGCGTTGAGATAAATTCGATGGAGGACGGCACACCTTTGGCGACGATCCGCGACAAGGTGCAGTCCGCGAATGTATATTTGGGCGCGTCGGGCCTCGTCGAAGCTCTGGGAAAAGGCGCACAAATTATCGTCGGCGGAAGGCTGACGGACACGGGTCTGACGCTGGCTCCGTTGATGCATGAATTCGGCTGGAAATTTGATGATTGGGACCTGATATCTGCGGGAACGATCGCCGGGCATATTATCGAATGCGGCGCGCAGGCCTCCGGCGGAAATTGCCAGTACGAATGGGACAAAATACCGAACTTAGGGAACGTCGGATTTCCGATCGTGGAAGGTCTGGCGGATGGAACGTTTACGGTAACGAAGCACGAAGGCACGGGCGGATGTGTGAGCGTTCAATCGGTAAAGGAACAGCTTCTATATGAAATGGGCGACCCTAAGGCTTACATAACTCCGGATGGGGTCGCGGATTTTTCGTCTATTCAGCTCGCGGCGGACGGTGAGGACAGAGTTCGCGTGTTCGGGATCAAAGGAAACGTGAACACGGATTTCTATAAACTTTCGGTCGCGTATTCCGGCGGTTGGAAGGCGGTCGGCACGCTCGTCTATTCGTGGCCGCACGCTTACGCAAAAGCCCAGGCAGCGGACAAGATCTTACGCGAAAGGTGCGATAGGTTAGGTTTGAAGTTCGATGTGATCTTGACGGAGTTCGTCGGGGTAAATGCGACGCACGGGCACCTTGCCGGAGAACCTTCGGCGGACATTCCTGAGGTGCAATTGCGAGTCGGCGTCCGCGGGCAGAATAAAGCCGACGTCGAACGCTTTACCAAAGAGATCGCACCGCTGATCCTGACCGGCCCGCCCGCCGTAACCGGCTTCGCCGGCGGCCGCCCAAAGGTCGAAGAAATAATGGCGTACTTCCCTGCTTTAATTCCGAAGCACTTGATCGAAACAAAAGTAGAAATTGTTGAGGCTTAGTGTTTGATGTCTAAGAAGTTGCTTATCAGCGTCGCATTCATTTTGCTACCGATTTTAGCCTTTGGCTACTTCGTTAATTGGAAGATGATCGAAGCTGCTTATCCTTCGTGTGTCTTGTCTATCGAAGAGGTGATCCGACTAAACTTAGAGCATGGCAAGATCGAGGGCGTGATGGTGACCGAGGAATGGCAAACATTCGGCGAAGATCAAGAGCAGGCGATATTTGCCGAGTTCCGATCGAAAGGATTGAAATTCGACTGCAAACAATTCGCCCACTTCGCGGACGGATCAGCCCTGGTGGGGAGCAAAGGTTACATCCGCTATCGAAAGGAAAATAAACGTATTATGGTGCGGATCGAAAGCGAAGAGGGATACGAAAGAACTTACTAGTCCGAGATGAGATGTCAGGCGGCCGTCCAAAGGTCGAAGAAATAATGGCATACTTTCCGGCTCTAATTCCCAAGCACTTGATCGAAACAAAAGTGGAAATAATTGAAGCCTAATCGTCTAAAAAGGCGGACGTATAGTCAGTAATAAAACTCTTAAGGAAAGAATCAATAAAATCATCGTTGTGATTGCGTTCCTTCTTCATCTTTTCGACAAAGTTTTTATATTCAATGGTTTTTTTGAACGCTAAGAACTGTTTTTCCCTAAATGTTTCATATTCCTTGTAATCTAAGCTTCGACTATCTTTGAAATCTCCTTTCCTAACGGCGAGAAGCGTATATCTTTCGTAGGTCGACCCGTAACCCATGTGAACATAATTCACCACTTCGCCTTCGGGAAGGACTAAAATTCCACTAAACCAGTCGATTTTTAATCTTTCCTCGCCGGGGACCACGTCCTTAAAAACTGACTTCCATTCAGTAGCAAAACTTTCTTTGCTAGTCGTCTTGCGGACTTTGATCTGAATGTCTTTAAGTAGCAAGGAATTATCGGCGATCTCAAAGGTAGCGACATAACCGCGCCATAAAGCGGTTGACATGATGTCACTTTTGGGTTTCTTTTCAGGGTTCGTCTTAAAATATTCCTCCATAGGGTTCGAATGGAGTTTATATTCCTTTCCGTTATAGATTAATTTGTCCGGGTACTGAGCCGTTGCGTAAACCTCGGCAGTAAACAAAAACGACAATACAAAAATAACAACGATGAAATTTCGCATATAATTCAACAGAAGCTAGCTAGTTTTACTCAAAAAACGACGAATGCCGTACTTACAATCTTCGGTCATTCTTGCTTCGGCATTGGTTTCTGCACCGGCTTCGAGGGCTTCGGGGAATTGCATTCCGTCCATTCGGTAGAGCAGCGATTTGCTAAGTCGGACGGCCGAGGCCGAGATCTTTGCGTAAACTGAAGCGTATTCGAGCACGGCGTTCTCGAAATCTTCTTCTGGGAAAAGGCGGTTGACGAGGCCGAATTCTTTGGCTTCTTGGGCAGAGAATTCGAAGCCTTGGGTAGCTAATTCGAACGAAAGTTTCTCGCCCAAGTTACGCCGCAAGATCGCCATAACTATCGCCGGGACGAATCCGATCTTCACTTCGGGATACCCGAAACGGGCGGTCTCGGTCGCGAGCACGATATCGCAGCCGGTCGCCAGCCCGCATCCGCCAGCGAGTGCACGGCCGTGAACGGCGGCGATTACAGGTACTCTCGCTTCTCTTATTAAAGTAAAGAGTTCCGCAAGGCCTTTCGCATCATCCAAATTTTCTTCGTAGGTAGCCGAAGCGATCTTCTGCAACGCCGAAAGATCCGCTCCCGAACAAAAATCCTTCCCCGCACCGCGAATAACTATCGCCCGCAAAGAATCAACCTCATCCGCCGCCCGAATCGCATCTTTCAACGCACCGATCAATACATCATTTAGCGCATTCCGCTTCTCCGGACGGTTGAGCGTCAGTATTCGGATGGATCCGTGATTTTCGACAATTAACTCAGACATTTCTTCTTCCAATTGACAATTGAAACAAGTAACAATTTACAATTGGTTTCCTTTTGAAGTTTTTACAATATTCGTTAGCATCTTCGCTAGTTCCTTGCGGTCGGCTTCGATCGACTCGTATTCTTTTTCGTTGAGCAGCTCAGCAAAGTGAATGAGCCTCAGCCAGTAATCGGTCTCGTCCGCATTCTGCAAAGCTTTTGCCATATTCAGAATAAAGCTCTCACGAGATTCGCCGCTGTTCGGAGAAACAATATGCCGTCCAATTTTCGTTCCCGAAGATAAAAGTTCCCGACTCATCGTAAACTCTTTGTGTTCTTCGGCAAGATATCGACAAAGCTTTACGATCCGAAGTGCAAACGCGAACGATTTTGCGACAATTGGATTGTCGTGAACATCCCTCATAAAATTGTTAACTGTAAATTGAGCAATCGTTAATTGGAAGAATTAATCACGGCTTCGATTTACAACTCATCCACGTCAATATACATCCGCAAGAGTGCGGTCGATAATGTTTTGCCTTGGGCATCTGTCATTAAGCTGAGCGTTCCGCCGCCACCTAGGCTTTCGTGGAGGAGAAAATTTAAGGCGTGGATGTTCGGCAATTCGAAACGCTCGACTTCGCCTTTTACCATCTCACCAAAATGTTCTTTCACGGCTTCGGCGGTGACCTTTTCGACGAGCAGCGGATAATGCTCTTCCTTAAAGGCGATAAGCCCGACGTTTGCGGTGTCACCTTTGTCGCCGGAACGGGCGTGGGCGATGTCAACAAGTTGCACTTTCATATTGGTGAATGATAAACGACTAGCCGCCGCACACGCAATCAAAGCGTTTCGGTCGGGAATTTTCTTTATTCATTGCTTGCGATGTGTTTCAATTGGGCTATGTTGCGAAATAAACTTTCCAAACATTTTCTGATCGTATTCGTGGCCTTATTTTCGGTGACCGGCCAAGCCCAAATACCTCAGATGCCGATCGAAGAGATAATTAATAACGCCTCACAACAAGCGACGAACTACTCGGAAGCGTTCAAGAATCTGCTTGCCGAAGAGGTCAAGGTCTTTGAGACATTCGATAAGAATGGCAAAAGCAAGGTAAAACGGACAGTTGGTTCTACGTTTATCGTTTACGGCTTGCAGAACGCCGATAGCCAGATCGTTGAGTACCGGAATGTAACTACAGTTGATGGAAAGCCTGTTGGAGGGACTGAGAATCGAGCACAATCTTTCTTTGAAAAGATCGCTGCGGCAGGAAATTCCGCCCGAGAGCGGCAACAGCTTGCGGACGAAAGCTTGCGTTTCGATCCTGATATTCGCATTAACGGCGTTACGCTATTTCAGGCAGTTCCACTTTTGCCAAAGGTACGTCCTGCTCTCGAATTTACCCGTTTACCCGACGAAACTCTCGGCGGTAGGAAAGTGATCGTACTCGGATATGAGCAGATCAAACAAACTCCCGAGATCGAGATCAATACGAAAAACGCCGAAGCCACCGGCGATGCCTCGCTGAACTTTTATCTTGATCTAAAGATCGAGCCGCCCGGAACGGAACGCCTGCGCGGAACTTTTTGGATCGATGCAGAAACTTTTCAGACGCGTCGCGAGATCCGCGAGATCACGGCACAGCCCGCGAACTTCGCCTCGCAAGTCGTGCTTTCGCGAACGGAATTTAATTACGTTGATAGTTCGTTTGAAGTGTTAACGCCGGCTTCGATCGTTTACACGGACTATGATCTCGACAGAAAGAAGCTCGTCTCGTTCCCCGATCTGCGAGTCACGTTTTCCTATTCGAAGTTTTCTAGAGCTGATGTTGAAGTAAAATCCGCCGAGGTCAAATAGTCGAGCGGATCGTCAACGATCGCCGAAACCAATCCGATTTCCCTTGCTCTTTCAGCTTCGATCGGGGCGGCCGTGAAAAACATTTCGAGCGCATTTGCCTCTCCAAGAAGACGCGGCAGCCGCTGAGTTCCACCCCAGCCCGTAATTATCCCCAAGCCCGCTCCAGGATGACAAAATGTCGATCTCGGCGAACAGATCCGGAAGTCACAGGCCAAGGCCAAGTCTAAAGCTCCGCCGTAACACGGTCCGTCAATGGCGGCCAGGGTAACGATATTCATCGCAACAATGCGGTTCAACAAGCGCTGTCCTTTTTCCGCAAATGGCCGGACAGATTCACCGCCTAACTTCGCAATTTCTCGAAGATCGGCACCTGAAGCAAAAACGCCGTCAGCACCCGAGAAGACCAATCTTTCGATACGCGGATCAATCTGATCCAAGATCGCATCTATCTCTTCCAGCACATGAACCGACAGTGGACTTCTTATTTCAGGCCGGTTGAAGCGAATGGTAATCGAGGTTCCTCGGGTTTCAGTGACAATAGAATTAGACATTGGGAACGGTAAAACTATAATAGCGATATGTTCAGGACTGGCAAAGCTCATCCGTGGCACGGCGTTCCGATCGGCGACGGGGCGCCCGACGAGGTGACCGTCTTTATCGAGATAGTGCCGCGAGATACTGTGAAATACGAGGTCGATAAAGAGACAGGGTACTTAAAGATCGATAGGCCGCAGCAGTATTCAAACGTCGTGCCGGCAAATTACGGCTTTGTTCCTCGCACCTATTGCGGCGCAGGCGTTGCGGATCTCGCAAGGAACAATAGCTCGCTGGAGATTACCTTCGGCGATTCCGACCCGCTCGATATTCTCGTCTTGTCTGAACACCATATTCCTCGCGGTGACATCATCTTGAAGGCGATACCGATCGGCGGATTGTGCCTTATCGATGGTCACGAAGCTGATGACAAGATAATCGCAGTGCTAAAGGGCGACAAGGTATTCGAACAATATACCGAGATCTCTCAACTTCCAAAAGGCATTCTTGAACGATTTGAACATTACTTTCTGACGTATAAATCTCTGCCAGACGCGCCCAACGTTTGCGAGATCGCCTTTTCTTATGGACGGGATAGATCGCACGAGGTGATCCGCACGGCAATGGCGGACTACGACGCACTTGCTAAGTTGGAAGCAACACTTTGATTCAAATTATTTTATAGGCTTTATGGCAAAGACCCTAAAACTATCACTAGACGGCCACGAATTCGAAGTTGCGATAACTAAGATCGATCGGACATCGCTCTATGGCAACGTGGAGATCGAGGCTTTTGACGAAAAAGGAAAACCTGCGGAGCTAAAGGTTCTTGCGGCAGATGGCCGGACGTTAATCAATAAGGGCGGAACGGCACTTGAACCCGTTAATAGCAAGGGTGATTCCATAGACCGCAAGGCGTTAGTTCCCGTCGATCTTGAAGGCAAGAAGATCGAGCTAGTGAGTTCTTCGTTCGACGGAGTGAACGTATTGAAACCCGCGGCCCTGGATGTTTATCTCGGTCTTGTAGTGAAGTCGGTCTATTTGCTAGACGATGTCGAAGGTTCCGATCTGCAGCCGCTTAAAGATCATTTATCAGCCAAACAAATGTTTACTTTTCCGTTTAGTTATCGCGGCGGCTTGGAACACGACGCGGCCTACATTATTGGCGGCGACGATGACCAACCGTTCATGATCATCGGCAAAGAAGGAGATCTGCAATATTTGAAACTGAATCAAGCCGGTGTGCTTTCGTCGAACGAAGAACAAGAGATCTCGGCCGATGATATTAGCTTTGAACTGCTTTAAGTCTTATGGCGATCCATATCAGTAACTCAAACAACCGAGATGCGGTAGTGGCACTTGAAACGCTCCTCGACAAACGCGAGATCCGTTATGTCGATGCGAAAGGTAAGCCGACATCGAATATGCGCGTGCTCAAATCTGATGTCGAACACGACCTTTCGACGCTATTGAAAAAACAAAAGAAGATCGAGAAAATCGGTAAAATGCTCGTCGACGGCGACCCGGAAGTGGACATGGAACTCACCGGCATGATTCTGACTGACACGTCGAAGGTGTATGTGTCTCAACGCGGCATCGTGCATTTGGTTGATGAATTCGAAATTGTCTCGGATCCGGCCGGCAAAGTCTTGAAACGCCGCCCTCGCGAAAAGCCGTCGCAAAACATCAATACAGACATCCCAGTAAATTGGACCGGAAAGTTCATAAAAAAGGAAGATGCGGTCAGAAGATTTGTGTTTACGAACACAAAACAATTGGTCCACATTAACGGACTCACTTTCGATTTTCTCTATGACATGGCGAAATCGCTGGATGCCAAGGATTCGATGCTCCTGCTCCGTGCGGGCGAGAAAGCCGATGAGCCTATAGTTATGAACCGGGGTGGAAAACCATACAACGCTTTTCTCGAAGGCCGCATAAAAGGCGATGGATATTGTCTTCTCTTGCACATGTCGAATATGGAACTAAAACGTCCAAAGGAGGCCGCGTAGAATGGACGCTAGTTTCGACAAGAAGACCTTCAAATGTAAATTCGACTATTGCATCGGTAAAGCTGCCAATCTTTCGGATCCTTCTCTGCAAGCAAAGGCTCAGGATTACAAGCGGCGATTGAGCAATGACATGCGAGCGATCTCAGGCACGGATATCGGGAAAATAGCCGACGCCACGGGATACTTTGTTTCGCGAAAATATGACGGAGAGTTTGCGATGCTAGCCTTCGACGGTGAACAGATAGTGTCGCTACATCCAAGTGGGACTGTTCGCTCTGGGCTTCCCTGTTTAAACGAAGCCGCGGATAAGTTGAAGAAGGCAAAGGTTAAGTCATGCATTCTTGGAGGCGAATTCTACCTGCTTGACGCCGTTGCAGAAGCTAGGTCGCTTGAACAGGTTTTAGGTGTTCTCCGTTCGCCGAAAACCAAAGCAGAATTGGACCGAATCGGACTTGCAGTATTTGACGTAGTTGAACTCGACGGCAAAAAGGTCGCGACAGCATCCGCGGTCTATAAGAATCTTGATGCGTGGTTCAAGAAAGGTAAGAACGTTCACCCCGTTGAATATAAACAGGTCAACAAGAGTCAGGCTATTTCTGAACTATTTCTCGATTGGGCGGTCGGTGAAGGCGCAGAAGGAATTGTCGTTCGTAGTGACAAGGCCGGTTGGTACAAGATCAAGGTTCGCCACAATCTTGATGTCGCGATCATCGGGTACACTGAAGGAACCGAGAATCGAAAAGGCTTGCTTCATGATCTTCTGGTCGCAGTCGTCCGTCCTGATGGAACTTATCAGGAGTTGACCCGTGTCGGCGGTGGATTTTCCGATGCCGATCGCAAGACTTTCGTCGCTGATCTGAAAAAGCGGATCGTGCCTTCAGAGTATGTCGCAGTGAACAATGATTATGTCGCTTATGAAATGATCAAACCCGGGCCTGTGATCGAGATATCTTGTCTCGACCTGATCGCTGAGCGAACAAAAGGTGGTCCGGTCAACAGAATGGTCCTCGAATGGAACGGGAAAAAATATTCAGCCCAGTCTCGCATGCCGCTCGTCAGCGTTATCTCGCCACAGTACATCCGGCTCCGTGACGACAAGGAAGCGGGCGCGGAGGATACCAACATCAGGCAGGTCGCCGACCTAGTTAAGATCGAAGACTCGACAAAGTCCGCTGACACATCCATGCGCAAGCCAAGTAAACTACTTGACCGCGCCGTCTACACGAAGGTGATGAAAGAAAATTTAATGGTCCGGAAGTTGTTGATGTGGAAAACCAATAAAGAGGATTCGCTCGAATTTCCGGCATACGTGGTGTACCTGACCGATTTTAGCCCCAACCGTAAAACGCCGCTCGAACGCGATGTAAAGATCGCATCAACGGAAGCCGTGGCAAAGCGACTGTTCAACGAGATGGCGGAGAATAACTTCATTGGCGGGTGGGAAAAGGTCGCGTAATGGCACAGCCTCCGTGGAAAGAATTTCTTGGTGACAAGCATCTCATGTGGATCGCACATGAGTGGCATAACTATGCTGGTGAGCTCGCTGAATGGGCGATGGAGCGGATAGTTAACCGACGCGACGCGTGGAGCCAGTACACCGTATCAAACGGCGAGATCCGTGTCGTGATGTTGCCAGTACCTGAGATCCGTAAACTCGGTACGGATATGGTCACAGTTGAAAAGCTTAAAAGACATTTCTCAGGCAAGCAGCCGCAGCATCTTATCGGGCTGCATTCGATCAGCGACCACGCGACCGCGAAGTGGTTTGCGATCGACGTTGACCTTCACGATGAAAAAGCAATAAACGCGGGTGAACTGGCGAGTGCAAATCTCACAGCCGCTCTCGATTGGGCGGCACGATTGCAGGCAGATGGTTTCGACCCGTTCGTTATGGATTCTAATGGAGTTGGCGGTTATCATATCTGGACTTTGCTTGATAACGAATATCCGCTCGCCGACGTTTACGATTACGCGAACCAGATCCGTTCTGACTATGCCGATTTCGGTTTGCTGAAGAAGCCCGAGATATTCCCGCCGCGACGCGAGGTCGACAAAGACTCGCTGCCCTACACTCTTCGCGTTCCGGGCCGACATCCTCGCCGACCGCATTACAACAGACTGTGGAACTTCGACCCGCTCGGCGAAATGCAATGGCTTGAAGGCGGTGAGGCGATCGAACTAATGATGTCGAGCCGTCCGAGCAAACTCCCGAAAAGTGCTCGGAACAAGACAACCAAGATGCGCGAAGTTGCGCCGAAAAGACCGACGAAGGTCCCGAAAACAAAAAAGACGCGGGTCGCGATGGACCTTGACGGCGTGCTAGCGAAATACGACGGCTGGGATGGCAGCGCCATCATCGGCCCGCCACTTCCGGGTGCTCTCGAATTCGCGAAGAAAGTCTCGAAGATTGCCGACATCGTTATTTTCACAGGCCGTATTTCAGACGACACCGGCGATAAAGATTCTGTCCCGTCATTCTCGGCCGGACAATTGCGGATCAGGATCATCGATTGGCTTGAGAAACACAAATTCCCTTTCGCTGATGTTTATATTGGACAAGGCAAGCCCCGAGTAGCCGCGTTCATTGATGACCGTGCGGTGCATTGCTCACCGCAGCATGACCCAAATGCATATGGAAATGCCGAAAATGCATTAAGAGCTTTATTAAAAAGAAAGTCCGTAAAAGCAACCGTTCCCGAAAAGAAATTCAACATACGACGCGGGCGAACTGAGTGATCACTCGAACTTTTTTAGTAATTTGATCAAAGCCCTTTCTTCAGGGAGATGACCTGTTTTCAACCGTTTTATCTTACGTTGTTTGGAGGGCAGGAATTCCGTAATTGTCATGCCCTTTTCGTAGGCTTTCAAGACGGCAGGATGCACATAGGAACCTCGGCAAACTGTCGGTGTATTACCGAGTTCTTCGGCTACGGACTTAATAACTTGCACGATACGTTTCTTGTTTTCCGTCTCGTCATCGCAGCATCCGTGTTCGGCTAACCCAACAGCAGTAAGCAAAGTTCCGCCCCACGTCCGCAGATCTTTCGCAGTGTAATCCGTGCTGGTCGCCGTTTTAATGTATCTATTGACGTCGGCGGGCGTCACAGCTTTCGCCTTTCCTTCTTCGTCGATATAACGAAACAGCTTCCGTCCGCGTTTGATAGCGGCGATCTCTTTTACAATGGCGGCTAGTTCCGCATCAACAAAGATCTTCCGGTGCAGCACATGACTTTTTCCGACGAACTCGAACTCTAACTTTCCTTTACGCCCGATTCGTAAATGCCTTTTCTGAATTGTGGTGATCCCAAATGTCTTGTAATGCATCACGCTTAGGTCCGACCCAACACGGAAATATAACGAGTTTATCAACCTCATTACAACAGCCAGAACTTTATCTTTCGAAAGGCCTTCCGAATTGATATCTGTATTGGTTCGATCGATAAGCTTCGGAATTTGCTCTCCAAATTTCGTGATCTTGGAATACTTTACCCGCTGTTGCCGTTCGGCATATGAGGTCTCGTAAATGTACTGAACACGGCCTTTTGCATCGATTCCAACTGCCTGGATCCTGCCTTTCGCTTTCGGATTTATTCGGACGTGCTTCCATGCGGGCGGAATCACCAACGACTTGATCCGATCAGTAAGATCTGAACCCAGCCGCTTGCCCTCGTGGTCGAGATAATAGAATCGGGACGAATTGCTTCCCTTTCGTTCGAACCAACGAGAACGTCCACCGCGGATGGCGGTCGCCCTGGATTTCTCAATGTCGAAAATGGTTTCGTCGCGTCTTCCCATGCTCGTCTCAACTGAATCAATATAACTCTTTAATGATCGAAAGTATGTATTAGTTCAATACGTTATCTGCCGTTTTACCAACTACCATCCGAAGTATTCCGTGCGCCGATGAATGGCACGGCCATTGCTAATATTCATAGCGTAGTAAGAAGGTTACGAAAGAGCAATCTCGATAACTATTTAGATAAGAAGGAGACAAAAACTATGCTTTGGACAATATTCATTATTCTTTTGGTACTCTGGGCACTCGGATTTGGCGTCGCCGGTGCGGCTCTGGGAAATCTGATCCACATTCTGCTGGTCGTAGCGGTCATCGTTTTGATCGTACAGCTAGTTTCCGGCAGGCGTGCACTTTAATTGCCCACTTGGCAGCCTCGGACATTTGTTCCGGGGCATTTTTATCTAGGAAGTTTTATGTCGATTTTTCCGCGAGTACTTTACGTCGATGACGAGGTCGGAAATTGCGAGATGATGAAATATTATCTCGAATCCGAATTACCTGTAAAAGTCATTACCGAGCCCGACGGGCACGGAGCGATGGATCGAATTGGTAAAGAATTTTTCGATGTTTACATTTTAGATTACGGCCTTCCCGACACCACCGGAATCGAACTCTGTAAGGCGATCCGTAAGATTGAAAATGATGCGAAGGTCATTATTTATAGTGCGCTCGATAGGCCTGTTGACAAGCGGCGGGCACTAAGCGCAGGAGCGGACAAATACTTTGTGAAGCCGGACGATATTGAGGAACTCAAAGGGGTCGTTACGGAATATCTAAAGATGAAAACTCCTTCTGGTGAACGCGACCTTACTCCGGGAAAGCAAGTTGAATTGAAGCAAGGAACACCTTTGGAACGAAGTAATAGATCTGGCTCAATGCGTGCGAGAAGAAAATGCTCAGGGATTACTTAGGGGAGATTTTAGACGATGAATCAAGGACCAAAAACGAGAACAGTAGAAGAAAATCAAACAGCTCCGCGGAACGACGATAAGAACGATCAACCGTTTAAGACCGTCAAGGATTCGGAGGCTACAGGTCCGGATAAAGGAGCGACCATCGGTGCTGAATCGGCCACGATCGTCGATCAAATGAGCCACGCTGATCATCCGTCTAACGAAGGCAGAAACGACGATCCGAGAGTCTAGGCATTCGTCAATTCAAGCATCGAGCACAAACGCCCCGATATGCGGCTTCGACGTGTTCAAGCAGGTTTGGAGCGACAGGATAAGAGTTTCCCGCAAGTTCTCAGCGGTCACAATAGCATCAACTAGGCCGCGGGCCGCAGCATGCTTCGCATCGAGTTCGCGATCGTAAGTTTCTCTGACCTTTTGCATTTCGGACAGCATCGCTTCGTCAGGCGATTTCCCTTCTTTCTTTAGTTTCTCGATCTGTGTACCGAATATTGCCTGAGCCGCCGAATCACCTTCCATCACACCCATCCTTCCGGTCGGCAACGAAAATATAAAGTCGGGATCAAAACCCTGACCAGCCATTGCGTAATAACCGGCACCCGACGCGTGGTTCACGGTCAATACCAATTTTGGTACCGTGGCAGTTGCCATAGCTTCGACGAATCTTGCACCGGCACGAATGATGCCGCTGTGTTCGGCTTCAGCACCGACCATAAATCCAGATACATCTTGAACAAATAAAAGAGGCGTACCGTGGCGGTCGCAATTTTCAATAAAATAAGCGGTTTTCTCAGCCGATTCTGTATAAACGATCCCGCCAAACCGCGGCGGTGTTCCCGGCTTTCCTTTCGACATTCCGCGTGAGTTGGCGATAAGGCCGACAAGAATACCACCAATACGGGCCGTCCCGCAGATCATTTCCTTGGCAAAATCGGCCTGAAATTCATCAATACCGCCTGCGTCAAGGAAAGTAGCAAGAACCGCATGCATATCGTATGGCGCTCGATGATCATCCGGCAATATATCATAAAGCTTGTCGCTATTGTTCGTCGGCTCCCGGCTCTCGATCTTTGATACACGACTGGTCTCAGGCGCAGGCAATTCCGCAACAAGGGCGCGAATCTTTTCGATGCATTCCGCTTCGTCCTTTGTGTGATAATGAGCGACGCCGGAAATTGAATTGTGCGTCAGCGCACCGCCGAGCGTTTCATTGTCGATGACTTGGCCGGTCGCGCCTTTGACAAGGTTCGCACCGCCCAGCCCCATAAATGAAGTTCCTTCGACCATCAAGATAACGTCTGACAATGCAGGCAGATACGCTCCGCCTGCGACACACATACCCATCACCGCGGAGATCTGCGGAACCTTCAGATATTTCCGCATTATCGAGTTGTAATAGAAGATCCGTGCGGCGCCGTATTGCCCGGGAAAAACACCGCCTTGGTACGGAAGATTTACGCCTGCGGAATCGACGAGATAAATGATCGGAACGCGGTTTCGCATCGCTATCTCTTGCGCCCGCAGTATCTTTTTGATCGTTTCCGGATACCACGCACCGGCCTTGATCGTTGCGTCGTTTGCTACGATCACACTTTCTCGCCCGTGGATCTTTCCGATCATCGTTACCACCGCCGCAGCCGGAGCCTGGCCGTTGTATTCATCGTACGCCACAAGCAATCCGATCTCTTGTGAGAACGAATCAGCGTCGAGCAACAGAGCAATACGTTCGCGTGCCGTTAGCTTGCCCTGTTTGTGAATCTTCTCGATCTTTTCGGGTCCGCCGCCGAGCATCAGCTTGTGCTCGAGCCGGATAAATTCAGCTGTCAATCGATGCAGTCTTTCTGTATTCCCCGTTCGAGTCATTCTTAAATGTTTATTGTTGTCTTGCTAGCACCTTTCCGCGATCTACCGTGTGTAACTTCTTGAGATCCAGTTTACTTATTAGAGTTTCTTTATACGGCCTAGTTGCGTCCAATTGGTCTTATATGAAGATGAGATCACACCCCGATCTTTGCCGCTCGCTTCTAAGACCGATCCCGCCTTGTCCGTAGCAAAAGCAATATGTTCACCGCCTTCGGGATTTGGTTTTCGGATCAAAATGTCTCCACCAAGAATACCGCCCTGATTGATCGTTCGACCATCACCATGTTTATATAAACCGCCACCAACATACTTAAAGATATCGATTCGCTTCCCTTTCTCAAATTCGTCAGTTGTCATGTCATTTGGCTTCGCAGATAAGTGAGACCCGCCATTTTGATACCAGTCTACGCCTTGCCGCCAAGTCCCTTTGTCCTTCCCGATCGCGTGTACCAGAACCCAGGCAATAAAACCTTCACAGTCAAAATGCCTTTTACCACGGCAATCCTCACCGAGATAAATGTATTTAGAACTCAAACGCGGGAACAGTCCCGTCCCCCGAAAACTCGGCCAAAACCATGACGGTAAATATGTTGCATCAAGGTCTTCCAAATAGGCCGGAAGATGAATATCCCGATCGCCGCCGTCGCCTTTTGAAAAACGCTTCCCACCCGCATTTACGTAACGTCCGCGGCAGGTTCCAAATCCATTCGATGCCCCAAACACACAGACGGTAGCAATGTTTAGATCGTTACTGATCGTGGTACTGCGAACCAGACCGCTGCCGGCATCGTCGGGAATGGAACCGTCTGAGCCGCTCAGATAGTGTCCGCCCCGGCTTACCTCGGTCATCGCCTTTAAGACTATAGATTGACGCTTTTCAGAATCGCTTGCCATGTACGTGTCCTCCTAAGTATTTATGGCTAGACAATATTTCTTAATCTTTTTTGCGGATTATGAACGTAGGAACCATTCCACCACCACTTGATACGTTGGCTAGTTCGCTCGACGATAGCCGTGTAAAGGCCGAACCGACTACGCCATTAAATAGCAGCGGATCTAGATCGACAAGTTGTTCGACCATCCCCCATTTTCCATGCTCATCAAACACCATTGGAAACTGTTCCTTCGCGGTACTTACACGTTCTTGGACAAGGTAGTCTCCGTCTTTGAGAGCAACTTCGATCGCTTCGTCCCACTCGGCCTGCGAGGCATTCCAACCAATATAAATCCCGTGGCCGCCGTAATCGTCATTCGGCTTCAAAACAAGTTTGGATGAGTTCGAACGCGTCCATTCGACAAGATCGACCTCTTCGCCATTATTGAACGTTTTCTCGGCACGGAACTTTCGAGTCCATGGCACGTGTGCTTCGATCGCACCTAATTCGGCTTCGTTAAATAGATGCGCATAACGCTCGTTCGTCAGCACCGCAAAGATCGCTTTCTTGTGCACAAGCTTTCCGCGGAAACTGTTGACCATGCAAACGGCACCTGCGCGATATGCGTCAAGCAACGCGGGAGCGTCATGTATGATCGGCAGATATTCGTTTACAAGCAGACGCTTATAAACAACATCGATCGCAACTCCGCCGAAACAAAGCTTGCCGTTGTCGAATTCGAGCTCGTGCGGAGAACAGATCAAAGCATCGTAACCTTGCTCTTCAAAGTAGTCGCGGAATAATTCGAATTCCTGTTGAGTCGGGAGATCCTTCAGATCGACGATCGCAATGATCGGCTTTCGCTCGGCGGTTCCGCCGCAGAATTCATTCCAACAACTGACAAGGACATCGAGCAACTTATCTCTCCCGGTGAGACCCGTGACTTCATATTCTTCGGCAAAACGCTTCATTACAGGAAGCGTTTTGAAAATTTCGGCCGCCGAATCCGCATAGGCAATACCGGCAGGACTCTCTCCATTTAGTTCAACAAAACTGTATGTTGCATCCGTAAGAAATGAATCAAGCCGTGCCGTTGGCGACACCTGGGAATAACCCGGATCGATCTTCACCAATTCCTTTTCGATCTCGGAGATCCCAAGCTCGTCAAGGATCGCTTCGTCGCTGACAGCTGCGTCTTTTACTTTCTGAAGTGCAGACCATATCGCCTCGCAGATCGCTTTCACGCGAACCCAATCATCCGCAGTTATAAAATGCGGTCGTAAATAAGGCGAAAGCGGACGGCCGCCAAAGATCAATCGGTTTTTTGTTAATCCGTCTTGAAGAGCATCGAACGATGCCGTGGCAAGTTCGTGGTCGTCAAGCAGGGCGTTATAGTGGGCAACGGCTTCTTTGAGCATAGGGAAAGTTTGTTGGTGTGGCTAAGGACTAATTGCCCATTTTTACTAAGTGCTCGAACTCGGCCTTGGTCAAAGGCATTACAGAGATCCGCGAATTGCGAACCAGCAATACCTCGGAAAGTTTGGGTTCCGCTTTAACTTCTGGAAGCGTAACCGGGTTCTTGAACTTCTTTCCTGCTCTTAATTCAACCGCGATCCAAGCTTCGTCTTCGGTCGTCGGATCTTGGAACGCAGCTTTCGCAACGGTCGCAAATCCGACCACAGCCTTCTCTCCGCCGGAATGATAATAAAGAACGTCATCGCCCTTTTTCATTTCACCCAGCGTATTACGTGCCTGATAATTTCGGACGCCGGTCCATTCCGTTTTCTTGTCGTTTTGAAATTCATCAAAAGAATAAGATTCTGGTTCCTGTTTGACTAAGAAATAGGCCATAACTTTCTAAGATTTTTTCTGAGCTTGTGCGGCCTTTTTATTGAGCCATTTTGCCCAACGTTCAACGAGAGGGCGAATCGGCTTGAAAAGCTTCGCACGAAAGCTGTCTTTATTTTGTTCCTCGCTCCATGCTCTTAAATTCTTCTCGGCGTATTGCCGGATCTGCGGCTCAAGATTCTGTTTCTTTACAGAGTGTTTAAGAGTCAAAAAATAGTGCTGGCCGACGAGCGAAAACACGAGCCCGGCCATGTTTGCCTTGAACGAACTTTTTGCCATCCAGCGTTTTGCAAAACCTTCAGTTGGCTGCAGTAGCGCCCCCATCGACATTTCAAGCCAGCCATTCTGATTTTGAACACGCGGATGATAGAGTCCTGGCAGATCGCCTTTGATCGGCACATCCATGTTCTTCAGTCGCGGATCGTTGATAAAATCGACGAGCCTTATCTTTTCAAGGCCCCGAATATGCTCGATCGGTAAATAGTCCAATACCTTTTTAAGGTGTTCTTCCGAACCCTTCGGAAGACCGATCGTAGACTGATTCTCGATCCTTAATTTTGTTGCTCTTGCGGTCTTTTGACCCGCCGTCTGAATTGCCATAACTTATCTAACGATTGTAATTCCTAAACCATCAATAGTAAATTCAGCGACCCTCTGTCGCGAAAAAGCAACACTTTAGTCTTGGTTGTTCTTTCAATTCTCCCAAATTTATTGGTCAGTTGGTGACGAACGGACTGGCACGGGTATTGTAACTATATTGACGAGCAATGAACCAGACCACAATTTCAAAAGCTGTAAAGATCAATGGCGTCGGACTACATACCGGCGTTGATGTGACCTTGAAGCTGAAGCCAGCGCCCGAGAATACGGGTTACATTTTCGTCCGAACTGATCTTGATAATTTTGAGATCCCTGCTTCGGTCGAGTATGTTTCGCATTGTTCGTACGCGACGACATTGATGCGACGCGGCGTAGTCCTTTCCACATGCGAACACTTGCTTTCGGCTCTTCGGGGCTCAGGGATCGATAATTGTTTTATCGAACTCGACAACATTGAGATACCGATCCTTGATGGTTCAAGCGAAAACTGGATCGATCTGATCGCTAAAGCCGGAGTTCGCAAACTGAACACGCGACAACGGATACTGAAAGTCTTGAAGCGGGTGGATTTCGAGGAGCAGGATCGCAAGATGTCGGTCGAACCATCTGACAAATTCGAGATCGAATGTGTTATTGATTTTCCGCACCCTTATATCGAACGACAAAGTTTTCATTTCGTAATGGAGAATGGTTCATTCGGAAGACAGATCGCTTCGGCACGCACGTTCGGCTTTACTCACGAGATCGAGATGCTTCGGAGGGCAAACCTCGCGCTTGGCGGTTCGCTCGACAATGCGATCGTTCTCACAGAAGACGGAATGTTAAATGAAACACCTCTTCGCTTCGACGACGAATTTGTCCGCCACAAGATCCTCGACATAATCGGCGACGTTGCCCTTCTAGGAATGCCGATGCATGGTAAGATCACCGCTGAAAAAAGCGGCCACGCCGTTCATGCCGCACTGATGAGTAAATTACTAAAGACCGAAGGAGCCTGGGAAATTCGGGAATGTTGAACCGCATACTGTTTCCCAGACGGCGACGTAGGCATACTGGTAATCATTCACTGCCAATCTGACGTGTGAAATGTTCCTTCTCGATCGGTTCGCTGGTAGGTATGTGCTCCGAAAAAGTCTCTCTGGGCCTGAATTAGATTTGCGGGGAGTCGGCTCGAGCGAAACGCCTCGAAATATGATAACGCTGACGAGAGGCAAAGAGACGGGATGCGGCTACGGGAAAAATCGCCGATGATCGTGTGCCAGTTGAAGCTGTTTTTGGCAAGCATTTCGGCAAATTCACTATTAAGAATTAAATTTGGTGTCTCAGGTTCCGCGGCGAAAACGGCACGCATCTGTTCGAGAAGCGAAGCACGAATGATACACCCTCCACGCCATATTTTCGCGATCTCGGCAAGGTTTAGTTCGTATTTTTTCTCTACGCTCGCGACCTGCAATAGCGAAAG
>JBGTKQ010000086.1:0-6981 GCA_041744555.1 Pyrinomonadaceae bacterium | reverse complement strand
GCAGATATACATAGAAAAGATCCGGACAAGTTTTCCGCCTTTGAAATAGAAATTGGTGGTGCCGGGGCCATCCGATTCGTAGTCGAAAGAGTAGTACCAGACGAGTTCTCCGGTTTCGCTGTCGGTTTCCTGTGACTTTGTACTACCCATCTTACGTTTAACGGCGGCCTGGGTCGCTCCGGTCTTGAGCCCGAATGGCTGCCATTTGGCGTTCGTGATCTCGATCGAGTGAACATAGAATTCCGCCTCGGGTTCCAACGATTCGGACATTTCAAGCTCAAGCCCGTCGTAAACAAGCGTGCGTATCCTGCTGCCTCTACATTCGTCGCCCTCGGCGGTCGTGTCGGTCTTCGGGTTTCCGAGCGACTTGATCACGTCAGAATGATCCGATCCCAAACCGATGCCTTTTACCTTGAGCAAGTACTTAGCGTCAGGCTGGGCGCTCCCCGCCACCGCAAGCGCACACATGAATATCGCAAGAAGTAGAGCTTTCATTCCTAAAGGACGCTAAATGAACTCTCGATTTGCGGCATCGAGAATGTTTAATTGGCCGCCCGCTTACGCAGGCGGTTCTGACGGCTGCGGGCAAGGGTGTCCGCGTTCCAGCGGGCGGAGGAAGCCGGTGTGTTTGGGAACATAAATAAAACGCGATGGGTGATTTTCTGCTACTATAAAACGGTTTGAACAGCAGTCTTTAAGTAAAGGAGAACATAATTATGGATAAAGTTGTGGTGGAAAAAGAAGTAGTTGTGCGTGACGGCGGCGGTAATGGTGGTAATGGAACGGGAAGCAATGCCGTTTGGGCGATCGCTTTCGTGGTGATTATTGGCATCATCGTCGGGGCGCTCTATTACAGCGGCGCTCTGAAAAAGCTGACCAGCCCGCAGCAACAGCAGCAAAACATAGACGTAAAGGTCTCGGCCCCAGCAGCAGCTCCGGCAGCGCCAAGCCGCTAAGGCCCGGCGTTCAACTTGCGAAGCTCGCCAGTTCCTGTCATCTTTCTCCGTCATCGTATGTTGAAAGGCGGAAGATAGAAAGCTAAGTGAGAGATCTTCGCAAACAGAAAAAGCCTCGCCGATCGTTCGACGAGGCTTTTTGAGTTCTGGTTTAGAGTTCAAACTTTAGTTTGCTCGTTTGAAGAGAACGCTAAAGCTTGAACTCTGAACTGCTATTCGGCTACTGCCATTGATTTGTCCTTCTTTTCGCGCTTTATGCCGCCGATCTGGACGAGGCTTTCGCCCTTGATCTGGTTTTTGTCCATGACCATTTGGTTGTAGAGCTTACGCATCATCTGCATTTCCTCGGCAGCCGTTTTCGGACCTTCCATCTCAGGCTTATTCGGACGATCGAGATCGACCTGGTTCAGGTTGAGGTTGTGCGAAGCGTCGCCAAGCTCGACTTCCTTACCGCGGGCAAACACTTCGTGGCGGCCGTGGTCTTTGTACCATTGAGCAACGGTCGCATTTTGGTGCATGTGCTCAATGATGTTACGCCAGCCGATACCGGTGTTGTATGCACAAAAGGAAATTTCGCCTTCTTGTGTGCCGTACGGGATGATGCACATTTCGGTGCGTCGGAAATCGTAGTTGAACAGATCCTGGAACCACATACCTGCGATGAACAGGAAGTTCCAAGGGTCTTGACGGCGTTTCTCGATGTCTTCGATCGTGCGATCGCCGCTGACCTTTCCGTAATCTTTACCCGAGAGACCGAACGATTTGTCGAATTTCTTGAGGATGCCGCCAAGCGTCAATGACTTCGGTGCACCGTATGGGTTGTAGTTCTTCAAGAGAGCCAAGCCCATCATCAGATTCGAGAACCATTTTCCGCGGTTCGTGTCCGTGATGTGCTGCATGTCGGTGACCAGGCCCTGAATATTCAGGAACTGGGGAACCGGTGCCATCTCTTTTGTTTCTTTGTTGACCATAACGGCCGTGCCGACACCGCAGTTCGGGTGGCAACCGCATGAAACCTGGCCCCAATCATTCTCAGGCCCGTGGACAACGTCAGCGAAATCGGCAAACGCTCCCATGAGGCTCAATGGGAACCAATCCCTTGTAGGCTCCGTAATTCCAACTTGTCCCTTAACATCGTGAGCAAGGTGAGCGAGCGTGTAACGCTGCTGCAGACGGCGTTTTTCGGTGATCAGCTCGTCGCGGCCCGTGAACGACACAGGCTGGAACGCGATGAACGAGATCTTTTTGGGATTCTCGAGTGCGAACCGAATGATCGTACCGACTTGGTCATTATTAATACCGTTGACCAGAGTGGTAACAAGAATGATGTCTACGCCCGCTTCGTGCAGGTTGTTGATCGCACGAAGCTTTACATCAAACAAGTTGCCGATCTGGCGATGTGAGTTTGCGTCGTTGCCGATACCGTCGAACTGGAGATAAACGAAACGAAGACCTGCTTCGGCGGCCTCGCGGCAAAACTCTTTTGATTTCGCAAACTCAATCCCGTTGGTCGCTGCCTGCACCGAGTTGTAACCAACCTTACGTGCATATCGGACCGCATCAAGGAAGTACGGCGACAGCGTGGGCTCTCCGCCCGAATACTGAACCGACATCTGACGACGCGGTTTGATCTGTATAGCGTTGTCGAGGATCTCTTGAACATCTTCCATCGACAGTTCATGGACGAACCCAACTTGGTTGGCGTCCATGAAGCACGGATCGCACATCATGTTGCAGCGGTTCGTAAGATCGACCGTTAAAACAGCTCCGCGGCCATATTTCACCGACGATGTGCCGTGGTTGTGCAGCTTTTCGTCATTGTGTGCTTCCATGTCGCGACCGGGGAAGAGCGATTCGATGTGCGTCAGGAACTTCGAATCCATCGCCATCAGATCTTCAAAATGGCCGTGCTCCGGACAATCCTTGATCATCCACACTTCGCCATCGCGTTCGATGATCTGTGCTTTGATCTCACCAACTTTCTCGTTGATAAGTGTGGCAACCTCTCGATCGCCGCTGATGATCGCCTCACGTGCCTCAATCACACAGTTCGGGCAAAGCGAATCAGTCTGCCGCGGGAAACCAAGCGTCGGTTTGGTTTTCTGCCACGATTTCAATATGGGTTTATCGGCCCATTTTGGGGTGAATGACGGATTCGGCTTATATTGGTTGATCGAACGGATCGCATTAAACGCGCCCTTGGCCACGTATGTAAGGCCTTTCTCAAAATGCTTAACAGGTCTGGTCATAAAAGTTTGTCTCCACTCATTGCGTCTCGGTCTCTGGCAAAAATTGGTGCTTGGCGAGTAGACGCAAATCTATCTGCTTAAAATGGAAGCAAGTGCAATGCCATCATCAAGGTTCAATTCACGCACGACCTTCGTTCCGCTAAAAGCCCTTATTTGCTCACTAAGGAGTATTTTTGGAACCTAAAAATCGGTACGTCAACGGAAAGTGGTAGTGCATCAGTTTGACACATGTGCCGTTCATTTCCATGGGAGTGAACAAATTGACACACTCTGGGACTTCTCGAATATTTGAATCTCGGTCAATTTGACCGGAATATTCCGTGGAAAAATTCAATCTTTAACTCCCGCAGCGCTTAAACACAGAATATGCTTTAAGCGCAACAGTTACGCGATACATTAGGAGCGCTAACGTAAAGTGTTCAAAAAAAATACCTTAAAGTTGAATAATAGTGCTTTACATCGCTAAGCACCTGTGTTACCTTTTTCGCACTTCAAGGTTTTGAGGGTTTACGGGACAACAAGGAACGCGTTGGATATTTTTTGCCGAAGGCTTAAAGCCAATGGCCAACGAGGTGAGTCAGATAATGCAGATCAAATTTGGCACCTCTGGCTGGCGGGCGATAATTGCTAAGGACTTTACGTTCGATAATGTAGAACGCGTTACAAATTCGATCTGCAGCTATTTGAAAAGTATCGATGAAATGACGGGAAAACCCTTGATCATCGGACACGATTCTAGATTCATGGGTGAGACATTTACCTCGTTTGCGGCAGAAATTGTTGCGAATAAGGGGTTTAAGGTGCTTAAGTGTACAGGGCCGACGCCGACGCCGACAATATCACATGCCATCCGGCAACTTAATGCGGCCGGTGCGATGAATTTTACGGCCTCGCACAATCCGCCGGAATATCAAGGCATCAAGTTCTCGACTTCAGATGGTGCACCAGCATTGCCTGAAGTTACGTCGCAGATCGAGCGATCGATCGTAGACGGAATCTCTTTAGCTAATGAAGATGGCGGCTCGATCGAGGATCTCGACCCGAAAGCAGCGTATTTCGAAGATCTTGGTAGTAAGCTAAACCTAGATGCCATCAGAGGTTCGAATGGCAAATTTGCCTACGATGCACTTTGGGGAACAGGGCGCGGCTACCTCGACACATTTCTTCGAGAACTGGGGTGTGAGGTGGAAACGATCCACGATTGGCGAGACGTTACATTCGGAGGAAGATCGCCGGAACCGGGGGAATATCACCTTTCTGAACTTCGTGAAGCTGTTATTTCAAAGAGCCTTACGTTAGGAATTGCGACGGATGGAGACGCTGACAGATTTGGGATCATTGACTGTAACGGTACGTTTATCGAGCCGAACAAATTGGTCGCACTGCTGACTGATTATTTATTTGAAAGCCGTGGTTGGAAGCTCGGGGTTGCACGAAGCGTTGCCACATCGCATTTAGTTGACCGAGTCGCGGAAAACCGCGGAATTGAGGTATTTGAAACGCCTGTCGGATTTAAGTTCATCGGCGAACTTATCAACAACGACAAGATAATCTTGGGCGGCGAAGAATCGGCGGGGCTTTCGATCCGGGGTCATTATCCAGAGAAGGACGGCATTTTAGCTTGTCTGCTTGCGGTCGAAGCCGTCGTCGTTCGAGGTAAGAGCCTAACAGAACAGTTGGAAGAGCTTTACAGCCGCGTCGGAAAGCTGGAATCAGGTCGGATCGGCGTGAAGCTGACAGACGCAGTCGCCGCCAAGTTGAAAGAAAAGCTTGCACAGGAACCGTCGGAAATAGGCGGTCGCAAGATTGAACGGATAAATCGGTTGGATGGCGTGAAGTTCATATTTGCCGATAATAGCTGGATGCTGATGCGTCCATCCGGAACTGAGCCGATGGTTCGAATTTATGCTGAATCCGAGGACAAAGTTGACCTGGAGCAGCTACTGGAAGAAGGTAAAAACTACCTTTTAGGATAACGATGTCGCGAGTTCGCCCAACAATTGGTCGCAGAAAGATGCCCAGTCCGGCACAGCGGCCAAAGAATGTATTGATCCCCAAATGGGTTCCGATCGCGTCGATCATTTCGCTGGCAGTTTTACTTTGCTTGACCATAAATTACCGGGCTTTGTCTGATCTCGGCAGGGAATCGGCCGAGAACGAGGAGCTCAACGAACAGATTCGAGAGGCGATGATAGACAACATCGGCCTACAGGAACAGATACATTATTTGAAGAACGATTCGGCAACGGTCGAAAAAGAGGTCAGAAAATTCGGCCTTACTCGTTCTGAGGAGAAAATTTCCAAGCCGGCGAAGTAGACTCTGCGGAGAGGTCTATCAACCGGAAGTCGCCAACCAAAACAAACCGCCTTTTGCCTATCAACTCCGCGTTGCCTTCAGCAAAACCTTCCGAAATTTCCAGGGCCCGCATCCCCGAAGATGTGGGCCTTACCACTTTTAAACCTCGCCTTTTTTGTTTTAGCATAACTTCGGCTAAAATTCCGTAGTTCGTTCGTTCCTCCATATGCTTTTCCTTACCCAATCCGCCGCCGTTTACGGCATCGATGCGCTTATCGTTGATATCGAGGTCAACATGCGTCCGTCGCAGGAGAACGACCCGTCTCCGCCGATCACGCTCGTCGGGTTACCCGATACGGCGGTTCGCGAATCGCGTGAACGCATCCGGGCAGCGATCAGCAATAGCGGATTTTTCTTCCCAATTCAGCGGGTAACGGTGAATCTTGCACCGGCCGACGTTCGAAAAGAAGGTGCGAGTTTTGATCTCCCGATCGCTTTGGGAATTCTCGGGGCAAACGCCGATCTCGGCAATGTCGATCAACTCGACAATACTTTAAGCGTCGGCGAACTTTCGCTTGATGGCCGTGTTCGGTCGGTTCGCGGAGCTCTTTCGATCGCTCTGGCTGCACGCGAGCACGGAATTCGGAACCTGATCGTGCCCGAAGAGAACGGCAAGGAAGCGGCGGTCGTTCGCGAGATCAATGTTTTCCCGGTTCGAACGCTTCGTGAGGCGGCGACGCTTGCCGAAGAGCTTCAAGCGGGAGCCGATCCGCGAATTCCTCGACTTGTGCTTGATCCTAGCGAGCTAAACGGAAACGGCACGAAATACAACATTGATTTCTCCGAAGTTCGCGGCCAGCAATCGGCGAAACGAGCGCTCGAAGTTGCGTCTGCCGGCGGTCATAACATTTTGTTCATCGGCCCGCCGGGTTCGGGCAAGACGATGCTTGCGAAGCGTTTGCCGACCATCTTGCCGCCGCTTGAATTCGAAGAAGCGCTTGAGATAACAAAGATCCATTCGGTCGCGGGGCTAACTGGAAAATCGGGCCTGGTCGTCGAACGGCCGTTCAAATCGCCGCATCACACGGTTTCGCAGGCCGGTTTGATCGGCGGCGGATCGATGCCGAAGCCCGGCGAGGTCTCGCTCGCACATCTCGGCGTGCTTTTTCTCGACGAGCTTCCCGAATTCGACCGCAGCGTGCTCGAAGTCCTTCGACAGCCGATGGAAGATAAAGAGGTGACGATCTCCCGGGCGGCTTCGTCGCTGACGTTCCCGGCGAATTTCACGTTGGTCGCCTCGATGAACCCGTGCCCGTGCGGGTATTTCGGTTCGGCACGCGAGTGTAAATGTTCATCGATGCAGATCCAGCGTTACGTCGGCAAGATCTCCGGCCCGTTGATGGACCGCATCGACATCCACATCGACGTGCCCGCCGTAAAGTTCGACGAACTCCGCGGCCGCGGCGTTCCGCAGGGCGAT
>JBGTKQ010000085.1:0-34147 GCA_041744555.1 Pyrinomonadaceae bacterium | reverse complement strand
GATGGCTACAACGAAGCTCGCGGCAAGGCACTTCCCTTTCTGCAATTCGTCTTGAATTCGTCAATGACCGACCGCTCGATGAACAACCCTCGGCAGAAGTCGGATGCGATCGAGAACGTGCTGCCAGTGCTCGCCGCGATCAGAAATCCGGTGCAGAAAAGGCAAAGCTTTGACGACGCGATGGCGTTCTATCGGGTTGACGATTCGACCATTAAACGCGAGCTTTGGCGAACCGTAAAAAGCGACCAGCGTGCGGAACCAGCTGAGTTCAAGCGGCAGGTAAAGCGTGTGACACAGGCGAAGATCACGGTTGCCGAACAACATTTATTAGAACTGCTTGTGTATGATGGCGACTTGCAGGACAAGGTTTTGCCGATACTTGAGGAAACGGACTTTGAGAATCTCGCGTCGGCACAGCTATTTCGGGCGTTGTTCGACAATCACGACAAAGGGCTTGAATTCTCGCTTGAAAATGTTCGTCCGCACATCGAAGATGACGAATTTCTTCAGGATTTCGTGCCTTTGCTAATGATGACCGAACCAAAACGGGTTTCAGGCGAGGTAATGGACGAGGTCTTTCACCAGGCGGAAAACTGTATATTTTCACTGCGTTCGATGGCAATTTCGAATCGTATATTCGAGATCTCGCAAGAGCTTATTGCGGCTGAACAGAGCGGGAATGCCGAATCAATGCAGCAACTCGTGATCGAACAGCTCGATCTAGCCAGAATGAAGCAAGACCTGCTTACGAAAATTCGCGACATCTGATATACTTTACGGTTTAAACGACTGTCGTGGTTTCGAAACTTTCAGACAACAAAAAGCGTTTATTATTGTGAAGATTCGAATTGGTTTTTTAGGAAACCGCTGATCGGAATTGTTCATTTATTATGCCAGATTACGACGAAAAAGAAGACCTGATGGACCGGCTGTTGGCCCTAGGGAAACGAAAGAAATTCTTAAGCCTTGATGAGCTCCATCGCGAGATCCCGGAGAACATGATGTCGCCGGATGATCTTGAAGATGTTTTGGAGCGGCTCGAGGGTGCAAATATTTCCGTTGCCGAAACGGATGCTCAATTATTAGAGCGTGCCTCGAACATCGTTCTGGATGAAGATGCGGAAGAAGAAGTCGACGAAGACGATCTGGATCTGGACCTTTCGGCAGGTGTGCTGGACAAGTCTAACGATCCGGTTCGTTTGTATCTACGCGAAATGGGCGTTGTGCCGCTGCTAACCCGCGAGGGCGAAGTAACGATTGCAAAACGCATCGAACGCGGTCAGATGAAGACCCGAAAGGCGATCACTCGTTCGCCTATCGCCGTTGAGCGATTGATAAAGATCGGTGACGACCTTGCGATCGGTAAAGCGAGCATTCGCGAAACCGTTGCGTTTCAGGAACAGGCAGAAATTTCGCTCGAAGAGGACAAGGCCGAAGAGTATCTTCGCTGGACGCTCGAAGGCATCGGCAACATTAAGCAGAATTTCGCCGCCGCATTGAAGCTCTGGACCGCGACGCGGAAAGAGATCGAATCGACGACGGGAAAAGGTGCTGCGAAAAAGCCGGGCAAGAAATTGCTTCGGTTGCGGCGTCAGTCTGGCCGTGCACGCATCGAGATCGCTCATGAGATCAAGAATCTGAACTTGACCGAGCATTCTTCTCAGGTGCTTATCGCTGCGATCCGCAAGATGGTTGAAGAGATCCGAAAGCAAGAACGTTCGATCAAGACGCTTGAGAATAAGGCCGCGAAGAAACCGCCGCTTGCCGAAAAGCGTGAACTCAATGCGAAGATCCGTGCTGCCAATGCCGTCGTTGAAGAGATCGAAACAAAGTATTTTCTAACTGCGATCGAGATCAAACGATGCTATCAAACGATCAGTGTTGGTGAATATGAAACCAACCAAGCAAAGCGAGAATTGGTGGAGGCCAACCTCAGGCTCGTAGTTTCGATCGCCAAGAAATACACAAACCGTGGACTGCAATTCCTCGATCTTATTCAGGAAGGCAACATTGGATTGATGAAGGCCGTAGATAAGTTCGAATGGCGTCGCGGTTATAAATTCTCGACGTACGCGACGTGGTGGATCCGTCAGGCTATCACTCGTGCGATCGCCGATCAGGCCAGAACGATCCGAATTCCGGTTCACATGATCGAAACGATCAACAAGCTGATCCGCACCTCGCGATTGCTTGTGCAGGAACTCGGACGAGAACCGTCGAGCGAAGAGATCGCAAAGCGGATGGACATTCCGGTGTCAAAAGTCCGAAAGGTTCTCAAGATCGCCCAGGAACCGATCTCGCTCGAAACCCCTATCGGCGAAGAAGAAGATTCGCATCTCGGAGACTTTATCGAAGATCGTTCGATCTTGAATCCGGCCGAATCGGTGACGTTCTCGAATCTCCGAGAGATCACCGACGAGGTTCTCGCAACGCTAACGCCGCGTGAGGAAAAAGTGATCAAGATGCGTTTCGGACTCGGCAATACAGGTTCGGAACACACGCTCGAAGAGGTCGGACAGCATTTTGCCGTTACTCGTGAGCGTATTCGACAGATCGAGGCGAAGGCACTTCGAAAGCTGCGGCATCCGTCGCGTTCGCGAAGGCTGAAGGCTTTCCTTGAAGGTAAGGCTTAAATTAAACGGCCAGGTCGCACCAAATCGGCCTGGCCTTTCGATTCTTTTGACCCTAGAAAACTGAATAACGATGACTGAAAGTTCGAACCGCTCAGGCACCAGCTTTTTTCTCTATTCCCTGCTCGTTTTGATACCGTCGATCGACACGGCGTATAAATATTTCAAGCTCCCGGGAATAATCGTTTACATATTTGTCGGGCTGATCGCTTTATTCGTCGCGGTCAAATGGGTCGTGCCGTTCATTCGCCGAACGATACCGGAACGAGTTTTATTGACACTGACCGCATTAATGTTTGTCGGCTTGATCGCCTTTTCAGCTATCGGTTACAGCCTGGCAACTTCGGGTCGATTTGGTGCCGGTAGTGATGCCGATGACGCACTAATAATGGCCGCGGTTGACACCGTCGCCGGAGTTCATCCTTATACCAAAGTAACGTACTTGGGTAATCCGATCTCGCCGATGCCCGGAGCCGTACTGATGGCGATACCGTTCGCCGTCACCGGCACGATCTATCTTCTTAACATCTTGTGGTTGGCGATATTGTTTTTCCTACTACGACGAAACGGGGGAACTTTTCTCGCATTTTCGTGCGTAGCTCTAATGCTCGTAATTAGTCCGACCGTTTTGCAGAACCTCGCGACCGGTTCAGATTACCTTGCTAACACAGCATACATTGCCATTGCGATCTGGTTGCTGATAGCGAGCGTCGCCGACAAGGCGGGTCCGGAATGGCACCGTGTCGCATCGGCCATCTTTCTCGGAATTGGCCTTTCGTCTCGTTCGAATTTCTTCGTTTTGATGCCGCTTGTGTTCTCCGCTTTATTCCAGCTTGGCAGTCTCTGGCAGGCATTTAAATATCTAACGATCGCGGCGTTAAGTTGTATTGCGATTACGTTGCCATTCTATCTTTGGGACCCATCGAACTTTTCACCGATCTTGGTCCAGGCAAGCAAGGTTACCTCGATCGAAACCGTACTTCCATTTGCGGGTGTGCTTATTCCGCTAAGTGGTTTCTTAACTGCCGGCCTTCTCGGACTTCGTCGATATAAACCGAATGAAGCCGCTTTTTATTGGCATTGTGCGATCGTACAATTTGTGATCCTAATATTCACAACCGTTTTACATTCGATAAAGTTAGGACAAGTGGATATATTTGTAGGACAATCGGGATACGGAATGTTCACGCTCGTTTTTGCCGCTATTGCATTTTCGTTGACGTATTTCGGCGAACCGAACGGTGAGAAAACCGACACTTCCAAGATCTAATACTTGAAGAACCATATCAAACTTCTAAGGCCGCATCAGTGGATAAAGAACCTGTTTGTCTTTATCCCGGCCTTTTTTGCAGGTCGAATTTTCACGGCCTTCGAAACCCCTCAATTATTTTTCGCTTTTCTGTCGTTCAGTGCGATCGCGAGTGCGGTCTATATTTTCAACGATCTACGCGATCTTGAACGCGATAAGATCCATGAGGTAAAACGTGACCGGCCACTTGCGACGGGAGCCGTTTCGGTCAGCAGTGCTCTTGTGTTGATGCTTTTGATGGCAGTCATCTCCATCAGCTTCGCAATCTTGGTCGGTACTTCGTTTCTGTTTGTCATCGCGGCATACTTTGTTCTTAACTTCTTTTATAGTCTTTATTTGAAACACGTCTCGTTGATCGATATATCGATCATCGCGATCGGCTTTGTCCTTCGCGTGATGGCTGGTGGAATAGCAGCCGAAGTACCGATCTCAAAATGGCTGATCTTAATGACGTTTCTGCTTGCCTGCTGCCTTGCTCTCGGAAAACGTCGGGACGATCTTTTGCTTGATGTTAATAAAGACGATCTTCGACCATCATTGAAGGGTTACACACTTCGGTTCATTGACACTTGCCTTGTCGTTCTCGGTGGAACAACGATCGTTTGTTACATTATGTACACGGTCTCAGAAGACGTGGTTCAGAGACTGCATTCCGACCAGGTTTATCTGACCTCGATCTTCGTGATATTGGGCATTCTTCGCTTTCTCCAAATAGCGATCGTGGAAGAGAAAAGCGGTTCGCCAACGATGATACTGCTTAAAGATACTATGATCCAAGCAATGATCGGCCTCTGGCTCGCGTCTTTCGTAGTCATTCTGTATGTCACGTAAAACCGTCACAAACTGGGGCAACTTTCCGGTAATGGAGGCAGAGGTATTCGAAACTCGCAGCCTTGACACTATTCGTCAAACTGTGCAAAACCATGAACATCTTATCGCTCGCGGCAACGGACGTTGTTACGGAGATTCATCGCTCGGTGAAAACATCTTTTCAACATTAAAACTAAACCGATTCCTTTCGTTCGATAAAGAAAAAGGAATGATCGAGTGCGAGTCAGGCGTCCTCCTTTCCGATGTTCTAAACGTGATCATCCCGAAAGGATTCTTTTTGCCCGTTACGCCGGGCACGAAATTTATCACAGTCGGTGGTGCGATCGCCGCCGATGTTCACGGAAAGAACCATCACGGTGACGGGACCTTTTCCAATCACGTTGAGAACTTTGACCTACTTCTTGCGGATGGGAATGTTGTTCGGTGCTCCCGAAACGAAAATTCCGAGTTGTTTTGGCGAACCTGCGGTGGGATGGGATTGACCGGAATAATCCTGAACGCAAAGTTCGAGCTCAAACCGATCGAAACTTCCTTTATCCATCAGATATCCCACAAGGCACGCGATATTGATGGCGTCATGGAATTGTTTGATCGATCTACAGAGAGCACATACTCCGTTGCGTGGATCGATTGCCTTGCAAAGGGAAAGCATTTAGGAAGGTCGCTACTAATGCTCGGCGAACACGCAATACTGGATCAATTGCCAAGTCGTTTCACCGAGAACCCGCTCAGACTTGCACCAACTACGGCTCTGGATCTTCCGGTGTTTTTGCCGCCATTCTCGTTAAACCAATTAACCGTTAAGGCATTTAATTTTGCATATTATAATAAGCAGTTCAGCGAACGGGCAAAATCCGTGATCCATTTTGATCCATACTTTTACCCGCTCGATGGAATCCATAATTGGAATCGAGGGTACGGTCGGAGAGGTTTTGTGCAGTATCAGTGTGTATTCCCTCTTAGTGAAAGCCACGACGGTTTGATCGAGATTCTCCAAAAGATCGCAAAGTCCGGTCAGGGTTCACCGCTCGCAGTTCTCAAACTTTTCGGCAAGCCGGATCCAAATGCGATCATGAGTTTCCCGATGGAGGGTTATACACTCGCACTTGATTTTAAAGTGAATGATGAAGTCTTCGTGTTGCTTGGTCAACTCGACCGTATCGTGCTCGACCGCGGTGGCCGATTGTATCTAGCGAAGGACGCTCGAATGAGCCCGGAGACGTTTCATACGTCATATAAGCAAAAGGTTTCATCGAGCAAGTTCAGCTCGGCACAATCAGAACGGCTCGAGTTTTAAGCACAGAATTATGGTAAAAACCTTACTAGTTTTAGGAGCCGGATCAGATATCGGACGGGCCGTCGCGGATCGATTCGCTAGGGCTGGTTTCGACCTGATACTCGCCGCCCGTAGACCAGAGGAACTTAAAGCCGACCAAAGCGATCTTGAAATTCGGCACGACATAGTGGTGAACTTGGTCGAGTTTGACGCGGGAGCCTTTGCAACACACACAAAATTCTATTCTTCGTTGCTTATAGAGCCTGATGTCGTACTCTACGCGATAGGCTATCTGGGCGATCAACAACTTGGACAGTCCGATTGGGTTGAAGCTGAAAGATCAATCGTTGCAAACTACAGCGGTGCTGTTTCGATTCTTTCGATCATAGCGAATGATTTTGAGAGCCGGGAAGGCGGTTCGATTATTGGAATTTCATCCGTCGCCGGTGACAAAGGTCGGAAAAGTAATTATATTTACGGTTCGGCGAAGGCAGGGTTTACCGCATTTCTTTCAGGTCTGCGTCATCGCTTAAGCGAAAAAGGTGTGCATGTTTTGACTGTAAAACCTGGATTTGTTGCAACAAAAATGACCGATGGAATGGATCTGCCTGCCCGATTGACAACGACGCCAGAAAAGCTGGCTGAGGCGATATTTGTGGCGTTCAACGCTAAAAGACACGTCATCTATTATCGTCCGATTTGGCGTACTATCATGTCCGCCATTAGAAATTTGCCCGAACGCATTTTCGTAAAAACAAAGTTTTGATATAAGATTCCGCGCCAGAATCACAAGAGTGATACCGTTAGGAATAGGACGTTCTTTTCGCTAAAGCGAAACTTTTTTGATGGATATTCCCAGCCAAATATATTGGATAGTTATTCTTTCGATGGTCATCGCATCGATATCATGGACCGTCACTCAGGAAGAGATTTTTGCCGAGCCGCGGGATTGGTGCGGCCAGATGGCAAAGGAGTCCGGTAGCATATTCTTACGGAAGTTTTGCTACGTCTGGACCTGCGAATATTGCTTTTCACATTGGGTTACCGTCGTCATTTTACTGTTAACGGGATTCAGGCTTCTGATAGATGATTGGAGGGGACTATTTCTCTCGTTCTTTATACTTCCCTGGATGGCCAACCAGTGGATGAGCCTGTATCGCCGTCTCCGCGTAGGCATCAAGCATGAAAACGCATTGGCCGAGAAAGTTAAGACCGAAGACGAAATAGACGAAGAAGGCGAAGATCAACGCTAATTTTTCATCATCATCATTTCTTCAGCGGCAACGATCGCTTGGTTAAGATAAACGATCTTTCCGTCCAACTGCATCTCATAAACTGCGTCGAGTATCTTTTTGAATAGCGGAGAAGGCTTCATTCCTATTTCGATCAAGTGACGGCCAAGCAAGATCGGCTCCGGAGCCTTATTCTCGATCTGCAACTCACGAACTTTTTCGATGAACCATTCCTGTGCCTCTGAACCAAAGATCATTTTGCTGCGGTCGCCACCGGGATACCGGCCCAGACTGTCAGCTTTTGCAACGCGATACAATAGATCGGGCTCGACCTTACGGGCTAACCGGCGAAATGCACCGTCGCCAACAGGACTTTTCGCCTTAAAGTATTCGCCTGGTTTCAGATGATATCGCACAAGTTGAACGACCTGATTTCGCACGTCGTAACCGTTCAGAGTAAAAATTCCAAGGGCGTCCAGAAACGAAAGCGTCGGCTGAACTCCCGCTTCATCGTGCCCTCGGGAACGCGTCCGGCCATCGACAAATTCAGTGGTCGGCGGCTTGCCGAGATCATGGCACAATGCTCCGAGCATCACGGCCACCTGTCGTTCGTATGGAAGGTCATCGATCAGCATCCTAGCCTCATCAACGACCATTCGCGTATGAACGTCGACGTCGCCTTCCGGATGCCATTCGGGTTCTTGCGGTACACCCACAAGTGCTTTTAGCTCCGGAAATACTTGATCCACAATGCCAAGTTCGTAAAGCCACGTCAATCCTATCGATGGTCGATCGGCCTTAAGCAACAGCTTTTCAAGTTCGCCCCAGATCCGCTCCTTCGGCAGATCAGTGACGTCGATCTTGTTGCAGATCTCAACCGTATTCGGTGGAATATCAAACTCAAACCGGGCTGCGAATTGAGCTGCTCTAAGGACCCTTAAAGAATCTTCGGCAAATGTATCACTCGAAACGTGCAGAAGAATTTTCTCTTCGATATTTTTCCTGCCATTGAAAGGATCGACGATCTCGCCGGTTAGAGGATCTTTTAGGATCGCATTGATCGTAAAATCCCGTCGCGAACACGCTTCTTCAAATGACATGTCCGGATCGCCCTCGATCACAAAGGCCTTATGACCACGGCCGGTCTTTCGTTCCCGTCTCGGGATCGAAACGTCTAAATCGTTGCCGATCTTATAGACGGTAAATGCCTCACCAACGGCATTCACTTCGCCGAATCCTTCAAGGATCTCAAGCAATCTGTTCGGCTGAATCCCGTAAACTTCAACGTCCCAATCGGTCGGCTCGTTGCCCATTATTTCGTCGCGCACACAACCGCCGACAAGCATCGCCCGCCCGCCATTATCACGGATCGTTTCAGCCAATCTCACAATTTTTTCGTGAACGCTCATCAGCAAAAGAAAAACAGGATCTACAAGATTCACAAAATAGCGATCATCCTGATTATCCTGTTCGAAACGAACCTAACCCAAACGCTTCTGCAAATATTCGCGAAGTCCTTCGAGGCTAACTCGCTCCTGCTCCCAAGTATCGCGGTCGCGAACCGTTACTGCATGATCTTCTAGCGATTCGTGGTCGACCGTAACACAGAATGGCGTACCGACTTCGTCCTGGCGTGCGTATAGTTTTCCGATGCCCCCGGTGTCGTCGTAAACAGCACGCATCGAACGCTGCAAGTCTTTTCGTAGACTTTTCGCGAGATCGACGATCTCCGGTTTGTTCTTTGCGAGCGGCAGAACCGCAACCTTGATCGGCGCGAGTTCAGGCTTAAACTTCATGATCACGCGGACTTCGCCTTTGTCGTTCGTTCGCTCTTCATACGCATCCATCATAACCGCAAGCAAGGTACGGTTCACACCGATGGCTGGCTCGATCACATAAGGATAGAGCCTCTCATTGGTTTGGGGATCAAAATATGATAGATCTTCCGTGGTGTCGGCGTTGATTCGCTTTCCATCGGCATCCTCGGGCTTTTTCGAATGAACGCGGAGGTCGTAATCAGTGCGGTTCGCAATACCCATCAATTCATCCCATTGTTTCGATTCGTCCTCGCGTTCTGGAAAGAACCGGTACATGATATCGACGGTCCGCTGGGCATAATGGGCTAACTCTTCCTTAGTTTGCTCGTACAGGGACGTATTCGCCGCCGAGATGCCGAGAGATGCCAGCCACTGCTGAAATCCATCGATCCATTCCTGATGCAATCTCGGTGCATCTTCCGCACGACAGAAATACTCCATCTCCATCTGTTCAAATTCACGTGTGCGGAAGATGAAATTGCCCGGCGTGATCTCATTACGAAAAGCTTTGCCGATCTGAGCGATTCCGAAAGGCAGCTTTCGCCTTGAACTGTCGAGAACATTCTTAAAGTTTATGAAAATACCCTGGGCGGTCTCCGGTCGCAGGTAAGCCAGTGCCGATTCATCTTCATCGACCGACGCCGCTCCGATGGTTGTCCGCAGCATCATGTTGAATTGCCGGGCATCTGTAAGATTCTTTGAACCGCAATTAGGACAAACCGATTTGCCGTCGGACGAATCGATTTCAAGCTTGTCGAGCCTAAGACGCGATTTACACTCGCGGCAATCGACTAGCGGATCACTAAACGTTGTCTCGTGGCCCGAATACTTCCAAACGTTGCGATTCTGAATTATGGAAGAATCAAGCCCCTCAATATCATTCCGTTCGTAAACCAACCAGTTCCACCAGCTTTTCTTGATGTTATTAGCAAGTTCGACCCCGAGCGGACCGTAATCCCACGAAGATCCCAGCCCGCCGTATATCTCGGATGCCGGATAAACGAATCCTCGGCGTTTTGAAAGAGAGACTATTGTTTCAATGTTTGGTGCTGACATAAAACCTTTACGGCAACCATCGGGACCATTGCCTAAATTACACATTTGAGCCGGAGATGTTTTTCGAAGGGTATGAAATCGCGGTCGTTATGGAGAAGTGCAAGATTGTCTGCGATGCATCTCGTAGCAATAAGTGAATCGATCGTCTTTCGAACCGTATAACCTTGTCTTCGAAGAATCCGGAAATTTCTAGCGGCTTGAACCGACAGATGATAGCCGCCAAGCCGAACGATATGCAGAGTATTAAATTGTTCTAGAGCATTCGCAAACTCACTTTCAACTGCAAAGCCTTGTAACACTTCTGTTAATACAAGATCTCCAATGACGATCTGTCCACTGCCAAAAAGCTTATCTAGTCTTTCGGTCTGTGGCGTGAGCCTTCCCTTAAAGTAATCGACCCACACGCTGGAATCAACGAAGATCACCGATCCAACCTCATTTCTTCAAGGTCACCCTGCCAATCGATTTTGCCACGCAGCTTTCTAAATTCAGTCTGCTTTTCCATTTTTAGGAGTGTCTGCAATGCCAGTTCAACTGCCTCACGCTTGGTTTTTAAGCCCGTGACTTTTAACGTGTCCTTCATTAGCTTATCGTCGATTTCAATGTTCGTACGCATAATGTGTATAATCCCTTCGCGTTATACACATTTTATTTAAGCGTCCAGTAAATGTCAACCAAACTAGAAAAGACGACCTAAGCCGTCCTTTCTAATCCAATTAAGACCCCTTCGATCTCGGTCTAACAACTATTCGTCGTCATGGTCGCCGTGATCGCTATTGCTATCGCCGCCGTCGCTACCAACTCCACCGGTTGCGGCTTTTTCTTGTGCAAGTATCGCTTTGCGGGAAAGCTTGACCTTGTTGCCTTCTTTCCCGATGCATTTGACCATTATCTGCTGACCTTCTTTGAGCTCGTCGCGAACGTCCTTTACACGTCTGTCTGAGATCTCGGAGATGTGCAGAAGGCCGTCAAGCCCAGGAAGAATTTCGACGAATGCGCCAAAGTCAACAATACGTGAAACAGTTCCCATGTATGTCTCGCCGATCTCAGCCTCCGCCGTGAGAGCTTTGATTCGGGCCACAGCTTCTGCAGCAGCCTCGCCATCGGCCGTCGCGATCAAGATAGTTCCATCGTCAGAAACGTCGATCTTCGCACCGGTCTCTTCGGTCAAAGCACGGATCGTCGAACCGCCCTTACCGATAACGTCGCGGATCTTTTCAGGATTGATCTTGATCGTGATGATTCGCGGAGCGTAGTTCGAAATGTCAGCACGTGGCTCCGTCAGAGCTTTGTCCATTATCCCGAGGATATGAAGGCGTCCTTTGCGTGCCTGCTCCAATGCTTCTTTCAAGATCATTGCGTTAATTCCGGCGACCTTGATATCCATTTGAAGTGCAGTGATACCTTCGCTCGTTCCGGTGACTTTGAAATCCATGTCGCCATAATGATCTTCGGCTCCGGCGATGTCTGAAAGAATCGCATAACGATTCCCTTCCATAACCAAACCCATCGCAACACCTGCGACCGGACGCTTAATTGGCACACCCGCATCCATCAGGCTGAGGATACCGCCGCAGACCGAAGCCATCGACGATGAACCGTTTGATTCAGTGATATCCGAAACTATTCTAAGTGTGTACGGAAAATCTTCCTCATCCGGCAGAACCGCTTCGATCGCACGACGAGCAAGATTTCCGTGTCCCGTTTCGCGACGCGAGGTTCCTCCGAACCGTCCTGCCTCGCCGACAGAATATGGCGGAAAATTGTAATGGAGCATGAAGCGGCGCTTTACTTCGCCCTTTTCAATGTCGTCCATGTGCTGCTCGTCCATTTTGGTTCCAAGCGTTGTTGTAACGATCGCCTGCGTTTCGCCGCGTGTGAACAGCGACGAACCGTGGACTCGCGGAAGCCAGCCAACCTCGCACGAGATCGGGCGGATCTCTGAGAACTTACGGCCATCCGGACGACGCTTGTTGCCGAGCATATCTTCGCGGAAGATCTTTTCTTTCAGGCTTGAGAATGCTTTTCCGGCTGCGTGGCGCTTGTCTGGTTCTTCGGCCGGGTAGCTGTCAACAACTTCTTTCTTCAACGCATCGACTTCGGCATAGCTCGAAAGTTTATCTTTGCCGGTCGTGTCGAGTGCTCCTCGAAGTTTGTCGCTGAATTTCTTCTCTACTTCTCCGGCGATCGTTTCGTCGATCTGCGGCGAGGCGAATTCACGTTTGGTGATCTCGAGAGCCTTGCCAAGTTCGACCTGCCAAAGACAAAGACGTTTGATCTCTTTGTGAGCAAGCATCATCGCTTCGAGCATGATGTCTTCACCAACTTCGTTAGCTTCCGCCTCGACCATCACTATCGCTTCTTCGGTTCCGGCAACAAGCAGGTTTAGGTCCGATTCGCGACGCTCGTCGAATGTCGGGTTGACGATATACTTTCCGTCGATCAAGCCGATTCGCACACCGGCTATCGGTGTGTTGAACACGATGTCTGAAAGATACAGAGCACACGAAGCTCCGGTAATAGCGATAACATCGGGATCGTTTTCAGAATCCGAAGATATGACGGTTCCAACGATCTGCGTTTCAAACCTGTATCCGTCAGGAAACAGTGGACGAATCGGGCGATCGATGAGTCTGCAGGTCAAAATTTCCTTTTCGCTTGGCCGTCCTTCCCGACGGAAATAGTTTCCCGGAATGCGTCCGGCCGAATAACTTGATTCGCGGTATTCAACGGTGAGCGGGAAGAAATCCAATCCTTCTTTCGCAGTTCGCATACTAACCGCTGTCACCAAGACCATTGTCTCGCCGTAGCGGATCACGACCGAACCATCGGCCTGTTTGGCAACTTTGCCTGTTTCTACGATCAATTCCTCTCCGCCGAGCTTGATCGATTCTTTCAAATATTTTTTTGTCATTTCATTTCCTCAATACAAAAACGGCCGATGCTTATATCGTGAAGCATCAGCCGCATTTGGAGATTTCCAAAATTGCGTACGTTCTTTTTTTTGTAAAGTGGACAAAATCGCTGTCACGTTCAGCATCCATTAACAAATCCTTCGAAAGAACGTCATGTCTAACGGCCCGAAGAGGCCCAAATTTGGTTCCGCGTTCGGAGTTTAAGGTTAAGGGTTGACCTTGCAAACTCTGAACTTTGAACCCAGAACTCCGAAAGGTTCTTACCGGCGTAGGCCAAGTTTCTTAATGATCTCATGATATTCGTTGATATCACGACGCTTGAGATAATCAAGCAATTTACGACGTCGCGAGACTAAAATAAGCAGACCGCGTCGCGAATTATTGTCCTTTTTGTGTATCTTGAAATGTGCGGTAAGTTCGCTAATGCGCTGCGTAAGCAGTGCGACTTGCACCTGTGACGAACCGGTATCACTACCGTGCGTCTTGTAATCACCAACTATCTGTTCTTTCGTTTCTTTAACTGTTGCCATAAAAACCAATCGGCTTAATTTAGCCTCTCCTTGTTCGCAGTAACTCCGCAAATTGAATCGCGGTAACCACAAAATATACTTAACTTTAGGATCGAAAGATGAATGTTTTTCGATTCCTAATTATCTGTTATCCGACATCAGTTATCAACTGTGTAATCGAACTCTTCCATGAATTTTGTCGAGAAATCACCCTTCCGGAATCGCTCGTCGGCCATGATCTTTTTGTGGAGCGGGATAGTTGTTTTGATCCCTTCGACGACCATCATGTCCAACGCCCGCTGCATTCTGGCGATCGCAAGTTCACGCGTTCGAGCATGAACTATAAGTTTCGCGATCATTGAATCGTAATAAGGTGGAACCGTGTATCCCGGATAAACAGCCGTATCAACACGTACGCCCGGGCCACCCGGAATATTAAAACCGGTGATCTTTCCAGGGCTCGGCGTAAACTTCACGGGATCTTCGGCGTTGATCCGGCATTCGATCGAATGGCCCGTCAGTCGAACATCACTTTGTTGATACTGAAGATCTTCACCCGATGCGATCCGGATCTGATTTCGAACAATGTCCGCAAGCGTAACCATCTCGGTTACCGGATGCTCAACCTGAATGCGGGTGTTCATTTCCATGAAATAAAAACTCCCGTCCTCATCGAGCAAAAATTCAAATGTACCAGCGTTCGAGTAACCGATCTCTTTACACGCCTTGACGGCAACCGCTCCCATTCGTTCACGTTGCTCCGGAGTAATTACCGGTGATGGTGCCTCTTCGAGTAACTTTTGATGGCGACGCTGGATCGAACATTCTCGCTCGCCCAGATGGACACAATTTCCGTGCTCGTCTGCTAGAACCTGGATTTCAATGTGCCGCGGCCTTTCGATGTAGCGTTCGATATAAACAGCACTGTTATTGAACGCTGCTTGGGCCTCGTTCTGCGCCGTATCAAGGTTCACTTCAAGGTCTTCTTCGCTGCGCACGATGCGCATTCCGCGTCCGCCGCCGCCGGCCGCAGCCTTAATGATAACGGGAAAGCCGATCTCTCTTGCTAATACTTTTGCCTCTTCCGCGGATTCGATAGGATCCGGACTGCCCGGAAGTATCGGAACCCCGGCTGCCTGCATCGTCCGTCGTGCCTCGACCTTGTCGCCCATCATCGCAATGACTTCAGGCCGCGGCCCAATAAACTTAATATTGCAATCTTCGCAGATCCTTGCGAATCTAGCCGATTCGGCCAGAAATCCGTATCCGGGATGAATCGCATCCACGTTCGTGATCTCGGCCGCGCTAATGATCGCCGGAATATTCAAATAGCTTTCCGCTGACGGATTTCCACCGATACATATGGCCTCGTCAGCAAATCGAACGTGAAGAGCTTCGCGGTCGGCTTCGGAATGCACAGCAACGGTCTTAATTCCCATCTCTTTGCATGTCCAAATGATCCGACAGGCGATCTCGCCACGATTCGCGATCAAAATTTTTCGAATTTCACGTCCCATTAAAAAATCTGCCACAGAAGACACTGAGTTCAGTTAGCAAAAAAATCTTTTCGGACAGTTCCGAATTGAAACAAATGCTTAGATACTAAGTGTGCTCTGTGGCTAATACTACTTTCTGATACCAAACAGCGGCTGGCCGTATTCTACCGGTTGTCCATTCTCAGCATAGATCTTTACGATCTCGCCGGTTGCTTCGGCTTGGATCTCGTTCATCAGCTTCATTGCTTCAACAATGCAAACGACCGACTCAGGCGTCACCGAACTACCTTCCTTTACGTAAGGGTCCTTATCCGGGCTCGGCGAACGGTAAAATGTACCAACTATCGGCGAAGTTATCGTGTGTAGCTCTTCTTCAGTAGAGACCGGTGATTCAACAGTTGCCGGCTGTGATACTGCGGCTGGTGCCGCTCCCGATACAGGCATAGCCATCATCGGAGCGTGTGCTGCCACCGTAACCTGCTTGCTCAATCGAACCTTTATCTTTTCGTTCTCAAACTTAAAATCAGTAAATCCGTACTCGTTGACAAGTTCCGCAAGTTCGCGAATCTCATCTAGATTCAACGAAGGTTCAGATGGTTCTACGTCGTTTTCGTTATGTTTTGACACAGGCTTCGGGTCCCCTTCTTTCGTAGGTGCTGTCTTTTCGCTCATCGCTAAAACGCTCCTTCAAAACCGGATTTATGCCTTTGCGGCCAATTCGCGTGGATTGTCCACAAGCTCGATCACTGCCATTTCGGCATTGTCGCCAGATCGGCGCCCTAATCGAATGATCCTTGTGTAACCACCATTGCGGTCTCTATACCGTGCGCCGAGTTCATCGAACAAACGCTGAACGGCCTTAACACCGGCGGTTCGCTCAATTGGTTCTTTTGCTTCGCCTTTCTTTCCGCGAAAGCGGCTCTGTTCAGCCTTGAATGTGCTGTTTCCGGCGTGAAAGTATCGTGCCGCCTGTCGTCGATAATGAACTTCACCGACCTTAGCCGCGTCACCCTCAAGCTTTTGAGCATGTCTGGCAAGTGTAATTACTTTCTCAACAAATGGTCTCAATTCTTTTGCCTTTGCGATGGTCGTGACAATATGCTCTTTCTCGGCGTTGATCAACGAAGTGGCCATGTTGCGAAGCATCGACATGCGATGTTCCGTCGTTCGGCCCAATTTACGATGTGCTTTTCTATGTCTCATTTCTTTACGTTCAAAGTTCGAAAGTCAATATTCAAGGTCGATTCAACTTTGAACCTTGAACATTTAACCTTGAACCATTTAGTCTAGATCTCTACCGCCCGAACCGGGGATCGGGTTGCCCTGATCGTCAAAATCCATTCCGAAGTCGAGGCCCATTCCATGAAGAAGGTCTTTGATTTCTGTGAGCGACTTCTTGCCGAAATTCTTGGTTCCCAGCATGTCTTTCTCGCTTCGTCTGATCAGGTCTCGGATCGAACGAATATCGGCATTCTTCAAGCAGTTATATGAGCGAACTGACAGCTCGAGTTCATCAACAGGCTTGTCCAACAGGTCGTTCCGCATAAGCGGCGGACGGGCGATATCTTCGTACTTGTATTCTTCTTCTTCTTCTTCGAAATTGATAAAGATCGACATGTGGTCTTTGACCAATTTTGCCGCCAGACCGATCGCATCATCGGGCTTGACCGAACCATCCGTCCAAACCTCGATCACCAATTTATCGAACTCCGTGTTCGAACCCTGTCGAGTCTTGTCGACGATGTAATTAACTTTCTTGACCGGCGTATGAACCGAGTCGATAGGGATATAGCCGACCGAAAGATCTTCGTCGTTATTGAATTCCGCCGAAACGTAGCCACGGCCGCGTTTCAGACGCATTTCGATGTTCAATGTACCGGAACCATTTATCGTTGCGATGTGGACGTCAGTGTCAAGAACCTCAACATCTGAATCGGTCTCAATATCGGCGCTCGTTACTTCACCCGGGCCTTTTTTACTGATCGAAAGCGTTTTCGGGCCTGATCCATGAAGAAGGAATGGTACCTGTTTTAAGTTCAAGATAACATCCGTCGCGTCCTCAACGACACCCTTGATCGATGAAAATTCGTGTTCGACACCGGTTATCTTTACCGCGGTGACCGCCGCACCCTCGATTGAAGAGAGAAGGGCTCGGCGAATGGAATTCCCAATAGTAGTTCCAAACCCGCGTTCGAACGGCTGAGCAAAAAACTTACCATAACGCGGCGTAAGTGTTTCGGTCTCAACGTTCAGCCGACTCGGCATCTGGAAGTCAGTCCAATTATTACTCTGTGTCATATTGTGTTCTTTTAAAAAGTCTTATGAGTTGGCCTTGTCCCCGCCAGTTCCGGAGTAAGAACAAACTCCGTCTTGCGGCTACTTCGGCCAACTCCGTTAATGAAAAACCTACTTACTGTAAAGCTCAACGATCAACTGTTCGTTGATATTCGAATCTATATCCTGTCGCGAAGGAAGCGACGAGATCGCAATACTCAGATCCTGACCGGCAGGCGAAAGCCAGCTCGGCCGGCCGCGTCCCGCAGCCGTCTGCCATGCGCCTTCGACATGCGCATTGTTGTGGCTCTTGTCCTTTACCGTGACGGTGTCGCCAATTTTTACTTGAAATGATGGAATGTCTACTTTGCGGCCGTTGACTTCGATATGGCCGTGATTTACAAGCTGACGAGCTTGTCGTCGTGATGTTGAAAAACCTGACCGATAGACGACATTGTCCAGACGACGTTCGAGCATAAACAGCAAATTTTCGCCGGTCACACCTTTCTGTCGAAGAGCTTTCTCGAAATAGTTTCGGAACTGCTTTTCAAGGACGAAATAAATTCGTTTTACTTTCTGCTTTTCACGAAGCTGTTCTCCGTATCCCGCAAGCATTTTGCGTCGAGCGGCACCGTGCTGTCCCGGAGGATTTGTGCCACGCTTTTCAATTGCGCATGAGGGCTTAAAACAACGATCGCCCTTCAAAAACAACTTCCCACCTTCTCGGCGGCAAAGCCTACAAACTGCATCTCTATATCTAGCCATACTATTTTTGCTTCCGTTTCAGCACCCGAATTCCACAATGGAAAATCGAGCCACCGCAATTATCGGAAAAGTTTACAGGTCAATGACCCTTCGTCCTTTTGATAAATAAACTAATTGATCAAACGCGTCGGCGCTTCGGCGGCCGACATCCGTTGTGTGGGATCGGCGTGGTATCACGTATCGTCGAGACTCGAATTCCCGCCTGTGCGATCGCACGGATCGCAGACTCACGTCCACCGCCCGGTCCCTTCACGCGAACTTCTGCTTCGCGCATTCCCGCTTCCGTCGCCTTACGAGCGACTTCACCAGCCGCCTGCTGCGCCGCGAACGGAGTTCCCTTTCGCGAACCGCGGAAACCGCGTGCACCCGATGACGACTGTGCTATCAGGTTACCTTGCGTGTCGGTGATCGAGATCAAGGTGTTATTGAAAGAAGCCGAAATATGGACGATTCCGTAAGGAATGTTCTTCCGCTCTTTCTTCTTAAACGTCTTCTTTCCTTTTGCTGCTGCTTTAGCCATTTTTATTTGTTAAGTGCTCCGAGTTCACTATTCAGTGTTTCGCTTTCGGCTTCCAAAACTCGGAACCCTAAGCCCTAAACTCCGAACCAGGAACTACTTCTTACCTGGTGCTTTCTTCTTGGCGACTGCCGCCTTTCTTGGGCCCTTACGCGTTCTGGCGTTCGTGGATGTTCGCTGGCCGCGAACCGGCAAGCTACGACGATGACGAAGGCCGCGGTAGCAACCGATGTCCATCAAACGCTTAATATCCATCTGAACACGCTTACGAAGATCGCCTTCAACATCACCCTCTTGATCGAGAATTGTTCTGATCTTATTCAGTTCGTCTTCGCTGAGATCACGGATCTTCGAATCAATACTGATGTCAGCCTTGCCGAGCACTTCGGTCGCACGCGATCTGCCCACGCCGTAAATGTACGTCAAACCAACTTGTGCCCTTTTGTTGGGCGGTAGATCAACACCTGCTATACGAGCCATATCCTTCTATCCTTGCCTCTGTTTGTGCTTCGGGTTTTCGCAAATAACGCGCACGATCCCCTTGCGGTGGATCACCTTACATTTATCGCAGATCTTTTTTACCGACGGACGCACTTTCATTATTCTTTCCTCTTACTTGTAGCGGTATGTAATTCTTCCCCGCTTTAGGTCATAAGGCGAAAGCTCTACAAGAACCCGGTCACCCGGGAGAATGCGAATAAAATTCTTTCGCATCTTGCCTGAGATGTGGGCCAAAACTTCGTGCTTATTTTCCTCGACCGCGACTTTAAACATCGCGTTCGGAAGGGTTTCAAGCACGGTTGCCATCACCTCGATCGCTTCTTCCTTTGACATAAATACACGTCCAACTTTCTGATCTATTGGACAAACCCTAAATGTTACTCTTCCGAAACCTGTTTTTCAAGTCACGCGGCAGCAATTTCCGTTTTAGTCCCGTTCAGTGCCGCTTTCTGCGCTTTAGTCAGAGTCAAGATCTCGGGACCATCTACGGTGATCGCCACTGTGTGCTCCGCGTGTGCCGACGGTTTCCCGTCCATCGTGACGACCGTCCATTTGTCCGCAAGCGTTTTCGTTTCCTGAGTACCAAGATTCAACATCGGTTCCAGAGCAAAGCAATATCCGGCTCTGATCTTTTCCTTCGTGCCTTCACGGCCATAGTTCGCGATCTGCGGTGCCTCGTGCATTCGCCGCCCAATGCCATGGCCAGTATAATCGCGAACGATACCATAACCATACTTTTCTGCGTGTTTTTGGATGGAGGCACTAATGTCGCCGACGCGCTTGTTCGGCCAACACTGCTCAATACCTAATGCGAGACATTCTTCCGTTACTCGAATCAATTGTTCAAGTTCATCAGTGATCTCACCGACCGGTGCCGTAAACGCAGTATCACCGACGAAACCGTCTAACGTGCAAGCCATGTCGAGCGATACGATGTCGCCTTCCTTTAGCGGAATATCGGTTGAGAAACCGTGTACGATCGCTTCATTTACCGATGCACATATTGCAAATGGAAACGGAACCATTCCGTGCGGCTTATAGCCGATGAATGTTGGTATCGAACCCGCATCCCGCATCATTTTTTCGGCGACGGAATTTAATTCTAGCGTCGTGATACCGGGGACGATCAAATCCCGCAAAGACTCGCGTACCGTCGCGATCAATTCGCCAACCGCTCGCATCTTTTCCATGTCTTTTTGAGACTTCGCTACTATCATTCTTCTGCCAAAAAGGAACCGAGAAGTGTCGCTAACTATTTGTCCGATTCTTGCATTTCCAAACACTTAAATATCAGCTCTGTCCCATCTATTAAATAAGTTCTACAAGTTCGGCGTAGATCTGCCCCACATCACCCGTTCCGTCAACCTTCGTCAGTCTTTGCGACCTTTCGTAATACGCGATCAAGGGCTTCGTTACGTTATCGTACGTAGCAAGCCTTGTTCCTACGCTTTCTTGGTTATCATCCGCCCGATGCGTTAGTTGTGCGTCGGGATGAAGGTCACAGAAGTTATCAACTTTCGGCGGCTTTGAATAAATATTGTAAATCTCGCCGCAAATCGGGCACGATCTACGGCCCGTCAGCCGCCGCGTCAGTTCGTCCCGTGGAACATCAACCTCGATTGCTCGAACATCCATTCCCTGCTTCTTCGCAAGTTCTTCAAGTTGGCTTGCCTGAATTGCCGTTCGCGGATAGCCGTCGAGAATATAACCGTTTTTGCAATCGTCCCGAGATGTCCGGTCCTGAACGATCTTATATGTCACGTCATCCGAGATCAGCTTGCCCGCCGCCATTATCTCCTGCACCTCGCGAGCCAGCGGCGTGTCGAGTGTTTTCATCTCACGGAATATGTCGCCGGTAGATATTTGGGGAACGCCGAGCCGTTCTTGCAATAGCCTCGCCTGTGTTCCTTTGCCAGCACCAGGTGCCCCGATCAGTACGACGATCTTGTTCATTCAGAAAAGTCTTAGCCAACGACGGCATTGTGTAATAGCAAAAAATAATTAAAATTCTCAGTTTGCTCTGAGGCAATTCTCTTACGCTAATTTCGCCGTCCACGTAGTCTCGAACCGGCACCGAGAAAACCTTCGTAATTTCTCATTACGAGCTGAGCTTCGATCTGGGAAACCGTGTCCATTGCAACACCGACCAAGATCAGCAGCGAAGTTCCTCCGAAGAAGAATTGATAGCCAAGCCCAGTCGGTATCCAGCTAAGGCCGGGCGTCGATGTGAAGAACGCATCAAGGCTGTCACCGATAAAGGGTAGGCGTCCAACGCGGAAACCACTAAGAAGCACTTGCGGTGCGAAGGCGACGAATGCGAGGTAGATCGCACCGACCGTCGTCAGCCTGGTCAGAATTCCGTTCAGATATTCTGCCGTCGGCGCACCGGGCCTGATGCCTGCGATAAACCCGCCATGTTTGCGAAGATTGTCCGCAACCTCGTCGGTGTTAAAAACGATCGTTATGTAAAAGAACGTGAACAAAACGATCAACGAGATGAACACGAGTTCGTAATAGGGATCGCCACCGTGAAATTGTTGGAAGAAAGCATGTACACGCGACCACGTCGCGGTCGGATCAGCTGGGTCAGGCGGAAAAGCCGATAGCAACGTTTGCGGCATTGCAAGAACCGATGACGCAAAGATCACGGGAATAACGCCGCCCATGTTGATCTTGAGCGGAAGGCTCGTTTCTTGCCCGCGAAACGTCTGGGTGCCGATCCGGCGGCTTGCATAACTAATTGCGATCTTTCGCCGAGCCGATTCAACATAAACGATCAAGGCGATCAACCCTATCAGCACGACAAGCAAGAAAATAACTCCAAGAGTCTGCAACGGATCTTGCCCCTGCACTCGTTCCGAGACCTGGATCAATGCGTTCGGAAGGCCAATTACAATACCTGCGAAGATCAACAAAGAAATTCCGTTACCAACGCCGCGTTCGGTGATCTGTTCACCAAGCCACATAACAAAGACAGTACCCGTCGTGAGCGTGATCACGATCATCAAGGTGGCCATCCATGACGAATCAATGATCCCGTTTCGGCTAAGCCATGTCGCCACAAAGAATGTTTGGACAAGACAAAGAACGACGGTAATATATCGTGTAAATTGATTAAGTTTCTGACGGCCAACCTCACCTTCTTCCTGAATCTTTTTGACGGCAGGTGAAAGGACAGGCATTAACTGCATGATGATAGATGCCGTGATATACGGCATTACACCGAGTGCAAATACGGAGATCGTCTGAAAATTGCCGCCTGAAAACAGATCAAGAACGCCGAGTAGCGTACCGGCAACTTCGCCCCAAACCCTTTCAAGTTGGGCCTTGTTGATCCCTGGCGCGGTTACGTGGGCACCTAGACGATAAACAGCAAGCAACCCTAGCGTAAAGAATATACGCTTTCTCAGCTCCGGGATGCTGAACATATTCTGAATAGCGGCGAGAAACTTCTCCATATAAATCCTTATAATGCGGATTGCGGAATGCTAAGTAACGAACTTGGATCGATTTACCTGATCCGCGTTCCTTGACTAAGCAATCCGCATTTCAATTACGCTTCAGCTGTCTGATACTTTATGATCTCTGTTGCAACGCCGCCGGCTTTTTCGATCTTATCTTTCGCGGTCTTCGTGAACCTGTGTGCAGAGATCTTCAAAGACTTTGTGATGTCGCCATTTCCAAGAATGACCAGGTCATGTTTCGCCTTCTTGATCAGGCCAAGCTCGTGAAGGATCTCCGGAGTGACTTCATCGCCATCGTTAAAATGAGCTTCGATCTTGGCAAGGCTGATCTCGATCCACTGCTTCTTGAAAATATTCGTGAATCCGCGCTTCGGAAGTCGACGCTGCAAAGGCATCTGACCGCCTTCGAATCCGATCTTGCTCGAATATCCAGATCGCGATTTCTGACCCTTATGTCCACGGCCTGACGTTTTGCCAAGTCCGGAACCAGGACCGCGCCCAACGCGTTTCTTTTTGTGCGTAGAGCCGGGCGCCGGATGTAAGTTATTCAATGATAAAGCCATAATAGTAAGTATGAATGTTGAAGTGTGAATACTGAATTCACCATTCTATATTATTCCACGATCCTCAAAAGATGCGGGATCTTAGCGACTATGCCGCGCATTGAAGGATTGTCAGGCCGTGTAACTTTCTGATTAAGCTTCGTTATTCCAAGAGCTTTCACGATATCCTTCTGTTTTTTGGCGTAACCGATCGAGCTGCGATAATACTGTATCGTGATCGTTCCGTCCGTTGTTGTTTCCGTTTTCTTTGCCATGATCTTTTTAGTTTCAAAGTTACAGTGTTTTCAGAAAGTTACAGAGTCTAGCATTTCCATAAATCCGCAACTTCTGAAACTTCTGTAACTACACCAACTCTTCAACCTGCTTACCGCGAAGTCTTGCTACCTCAAGCGGATCTTTCATTCGCATTAAACCGTTGAACGTCGCTCGGACCACATTATGAGCATTACTCGATCCAAGGATCTTAGTGCGAACGTTGTGAACACCGAGAGCCTGCAGCATCAATCGCACCGCGCCACCAGCGATTACGCCTGTGCCCTCCGCTGCCGGCTTCAAGAGCACACGTCCGGCACCATATTCACCGATCAGCTCATGTGGAAGCGTCCCATTGATCAACGGAACACGGATAAGATTGTTTTTGGCTGCTTCGACCGCCTTCTTGATCGCGTTCGGCACTTCCTTCGCCTTACCCGTTCCAAAACCAACGTGTCCGGCTTCGTCACCGACAACAACAAGAGCCGCGAATGACATGTTCTTACCGCCCTTAACAACCTTTGTAACACGGTTGATATGGATCAGTTGGTCCTTAAGGATAAGCCCGCCCGGAGCTATTCTCTGATTACTCTTCATCGTTTTTTACTTCGCCTTCGCCTTCTGCCGAGGTCTCGTTCTTGTTCAAACCTGCTTCACGGGTCGCATCGATCAACGCTTTAACCCGGCCATGGTAAACATAACCGCCACGATCAAATACAACACTCGAGATCCCTGCCGCGACCGCTCGTTCCGCAAGCGTCGCCCCAACCTGTTTGGCTGCTTCGATATTACCGCCGGTCGATCCCGCAAAATCTTTCTCTGTTGTCGATGCGGTAGCCAGCGTCTGGCCGCTTTCGTCATCAATGATCTGAGCGTAGATGTGGCTCAGGCTTCGGTAAACCGCAAGCCGCGGCCTCGCCGCGCTTCCGCTTACTTTCTTTCGGATCCGGCTGTGTACACCGCGTCGAATTTCTGCTCTGCTCTTCTGTGCCATAACTTCCTCAACGAATCGTTAAATGTGAATAACATGAAGTACGTTGGACTTAATTATTCACAATTAGTTTATCGCTATTTACCTGTCTTACCAGGCTTCAATTTGTATGTCTTATCCGAATATCGAATTCCCTTACCTTTATACGCATCGGGCTTACGAAGGCGATTCAATTCCGCTGCGACCTGTCCAAGCTTTTGCTTATCGATGCCGGTAAGCGTAATCGTCAACTGATATTGGTTGATCGAGGTCTTCGTGTTAACACGCTCGGCCTTGGCTTCAATTCCATCCGGCAAAACGTATTCGATCGGATGCGAATAACCAAGAGCGAAAACGATCTTTTTTCCTTGAACATCAGCCTTGTAACCAACGCCGACAACATCCATCTTTCGTTCGAAGCCTTCGGTGACACCGACAACTGCGCTGTTTGCCAATGCTCGCGCAAGCCCGTGAAATGCCTTAAAACTGTCGTCGTTCCGTTCGGCAACCAACGTTCCCTCTTCCATCTTGAACGCTACGCCTTTTGGTACCGGGGTCAAAAGAGTTCCTTTCGGTCCTTTCACTTCCAACTTGTCATCTTCGATCGAAACGGTAACGCCCGCCGGGATCGTGATCGGTTTTTTTCCTACTCGTGACATAATTTTTTAAGTGACGAGTGATATGTGACAGGTGACAAGTGACAATTATTCACTATTCACAATTCACAATTCACTACTAATAAACTTCAGCCAATATCTCGCCGCCGACGTTTTCTTTACGTGCTCGCTTTCCGCTCATCAATCCCTGCGACGTCGAGACGATATTAATACCGTATCCGCCAAGAACCTTCGGGATGTCGTCAGCTCCGACATAAACTCGTCGGCCCGGACGCGAAACGCGGGACAGATGCGTGATCGAAGAAGTGCCTTTCGCGTCGTAGCGAAGGAATATTCGAATTACATACTTTACGCCTTCGCCTTTATTGGTGAAGTTGTTGATGTAACCTTCTTCTTTAAGTATCTTTGCGACTTCGAGCTTCAATTTGGAACCCGGAATATCGACCCGCGGATGATTCGCGGCGATCGCATTCCTGATTCGTGTAAGCATGTCGGCTATTGGATCGGTCATTTCTATTCTTACTCCGTTTCTTTGTTTGAAGTTCCGCTTTAGGCTGCAAATTCACGATGAAGTTCATCGTCACCATGCGAGGCCTACTGAGCCAGGTACTCCTAACTAACTACCAGCTTGATTTAACAACTCCCGGGATCTGGCCTTCGAGTGCGAGTTCACGCATTGCGATGCGGGACACTCCAAACTTTCTCAAGTACCCTCTCGACCTTCCGGTCTGTGAGCAACGGTTCCGGACCCTGACCGGGCTGCCGTCGCGGGGCATTTTCTGAAGCTTGATCACCGCTTCATCGACCTGTTCGAGAGACGATTTCGGATCGTTAATTATCTTCTTAAATCCTGCACGTCGCTCGGCCCAAAGCTGGACCTTTGCCTTTCGGTCGTTGTTCTTAACTATTTTGCTGATCTTTGCCATAACTCTTTTTTTTCGTTCAATGTTCTTGGTTCAATGTTCAAGGTCCAGTTCCACATCTCAATAACTTTGAACCTTGAACCAGAAACTCAGAACTAGGTTCTGAAAGGCATTCCCATCGACTTCAGTAATGAACGCCCTTCTTCATCTGTTCTCGCGGTCGTAATGATCGAGATGTTCATTCCACGGGTTTTATCGACCTTGTTGAAATCGATCTCTGGAAAGATAAGCTGCTCGCGAACGCCAAGCGTGTAGTTGCCGCGCCCGTCAAATGCTTTACCCGAGATACCGCGGAAATCGCGAACTCGCGGAAGCGCGACCGAGATCAAACGATCAAGAAATTCGTACATGCGGTCACCACGTAAAGTGACCATTGTTCCAATGCTCATTCCTTGTCTAAGCTTGAACGCCGCGATCGACTTCTTCGCTTTGGTAATAACCGGCTTCTGGCCGGCGATCGCCTTCAACTCTTCGGTCGCGACATCGAGGATCTTCGCATTTGAACTGGCTTCACCGAGTCCCATGTTTACGACTATCTTTTCGATCTTCGGTATCGCCATGGGATTCTTGATCGCAAATTCTTTTGCGAGTGCCGGAGCGATCTCTTTCTTATATTTTTCTTTTAACCTAGCCATTGTTTGAAATTTCCTCGTCTGGGTCTCGGCTAGTTACAAAAACTACCGTTTCCAAACATCAAACTATTCTTCTTCCGAATTTTCTTCATTCTCTTTCTTGGCTTCTTTTGTACCAAAAACCTTTGGTTCCGGGATCAGCTTACCGCTCTTGGCGACTCGGACCTTTTCGCCATCGCGTACTTCGTAACGAACACGCGTCGGCTTGCCGGTCTCGGGGTCTATCACCGCAACATTCGAAACGTCGACCCAAGCTTCCTTTTCAATAATTCCGCCTTCGCGGTTCATTTGCGGAACTGGTTTCGTGTGACGTTTTACGATCTGTGCACCTTCGACCTTCACCTTGCCATTTCGAGCATCAACGGCGATCACGCGACCACGCAAAGGCACTCGCTTTTCATTGCTGTCAAAGCGGTTGTATTCCTTGCCGGCGATAAACACAACATTGTCGCCGCGTTTGATCCTACTCTTTACTGTACCTGTCTTTACCGTTTTCATTTCTTTCTTTTTGGAGTACCAACTTTAGTTGGCTACTACCCTCTCGCGAGACCAGCTAAAGCTGGAACTCCGAATTAGATCACCTCAGGAGCAAGTGAAACTATTTTCATAAAATTCTTTTCGCGAAGTTCACGGGCGACCGGTCCAAAAACGCGTGTTCCCATCGGCGTTCCGTCATCTTTGATCAAGACCGCCGCATTTTCGTCAAAGCGAATGTACGTTCCGTCTTTACGGCGAACTTCTTTTCGCGTTCGGACGATCACGGCGTTATAGACCTTTCCTTTCTTAGCATTGCCATCGGGCGACGCTTCTTTCACCGTTACCTTGATCTTGTCGCCAAGACGGGCGATCTTGCTGGTTGATCCGCCGATCGGCATGATCATTACCACACGCTTCGCACCTGAATTGTCCGCGACCGTCAACGAGGTCTGCATCTGAATCATAACTTTTCTCCAGTGTTGGGAGTTCCAGCTTTAGCTGGCTCGCCGCCAAAACGCGGAACTCCAAACTATAATTCCGCTTTCTGAATGATCTCGACCACACGCCAACGCTTTCTCGCCGATAAAGGACGCGTTTCGACAATACGTACCTTGTCTCCGATCTTGGCTCCTTTGTCATCGTGCGCCATGAATTTCTTTCGCTTACGAATGTACTTTCGATAGATCGGATGCTTCACGAGTCGGTCAACGCGAACAACGACAGTTAAAGTCATTTTATCTGAAGTTACAACGCCGATCTTTTCAGCTCGCTTGCCTTTATGAAAAGGCTGATCTTCGTCCGAAGACCCCATGACTGCAGAAACTATCGCAGATGCCCCGGCCGCTACAGTATCGACGACCGCCTCCGCAGCGGTAGTAACTGTGTCGATCACCGATTCAGCTAACGACGATTCTCCGTCTGCATTCTTATTCGCGGCTTTCTTCGGCTTTGCGTCCACGGCTACTTCCGATTCGTCAGCTTTTTCCTCGACAGCGGTTTCCCCAGTGGTTTCGACAACTTCGTCTGTCGCTGCGGTCTCTTCCAATTCTTCTGTTTTCTTCTTAGCCATTATCGTTTCTCAAACCTTACTTGGTCGATGTCTTTGCCTTCTCACCGATCAATGTATAAACCCGAGCGAGCGTCTTCTTTTCCCGGCGGATGTCGTTCACGACCTCACCAACGCCAAGCGTCTTGCGGAACTTCAGGCGAAAAAGCGATTCCTTCAACGCGTCCGCTTGGTCTTTTAGCTCTTCAGCATTCATTTCGCGAAGCTGATCCATCGTCTCTTTGCTTTTCATACTTAAACAATACCTCCCTCGAGGTCTGCGCGAGATACAAATTTCGTTTTGATCGGAAGCTTTTGTGCGGCGAGGCGAAACGCCTCTCGCGCCAAAGCTTCGTCAACACCTTGGATCTCATACATCACTCGACCAGGCTTGATGACTGCGACCCAATGATCCGGAGCTCCCTTACCGGAACCCATTCGGGTTTCAGCCGGCTTTTTCGTGATCGGCTTGTCCGGGAACATTCTGATCCAGATTTTACCGCCACGTTTTACGTGACGTGTCATTGCAATACGTGCTGCTTCGATCTGTCGATCGGTGATCCAACCCGCTTCCAATGCTTTGAGTCCGAAGTCACCAAAATCGAGGTTCTCGCCGCGCGTTGCTTTTCCGCGCATGCGCCCTTTCATCACTCGACGGTGCTTGACCTTTTTCGGCATCAACATAACTTTTCTCCAGTTGTCGGTGACCGGTTATCAGTTGTCAGCAGTTTCTGCCGTTAAACTGTTCTCGATCCTACCAACCAAAACCCTTCGTTCGATCTCAGTTAAATCCTTCTACTTCGGTCGCTTAACGGACAACCGAACACTAACAACCGACACCTACCGTCGGTCGTCTCTTCGCGGCGGACGTCTGTCTCCGCGTCCGCGTCCACCTGAGCGATCTGCCTTAGGTTCGATCATCGGGTCTGATGTGGTTCCTCGTGCCATCGACGCGTTGGCGTCAAGGATCTCGCCGCGATAAACCCAACATTTAACGCCGATAATTCCAAAAGTGGTAAGAGCTTCTGCAAATCCGTAATCCACATCCGCACGAAGTGTGTGCAGCGGCAGACGGCCTTGCAGCGACCATTCGGTTCGCGCGATCTCAGCTCCATTCAATCGGCCCGAGATCATCACCTTAATACCTTGTGCTCCAAAACGGATCGATTCCTCTATCGTCTTCTTCATCGCTCGGCGAAAGGCGATTCGTTTTTCGAGCTGCTGACAGATCTTCTCTGCCTGAAGCTGAGCATTAAGCTCCGGGTGGCGAATCTCCTGGATCGAGATAAGCACCTCGCGACCCGTAGTTCTTGAAAGATCTTCACGAAGCTTTTCGATCTCAGCACCTTTGCGCCCGATGATGATTCCCGGTCGAGCGGTGTAGATGATTATCTTCATTCTGGCTGCGGCCCGCTCGATGTCGATATGCGATACGCCACCGCCCGCAAATTTCTTCTTTAGATCACGCTTGAGCTGAAGATCTTCTGCAAGAAACTTCGCGAAGTCCTGCTTCGTGAACCAATGCGAATGCCAGTCTTTGTTGTATCCGACTCTAAAGCCGTATGGATGAACTTTCTGTCCCATATTTAGTTTGGAGTTCCGCCTGTGGGCGGCTCTTTTACTGCTTCTCCAGATCCTCGTTGGTCGACTGCTGAGCTTCATCGGCCGGCTGCGTTTCCTGACTATGAGCCTCGGCGTCGGTCGATGCATTTTTTGCATCAGCGACCTGAGCATCGCTCTCGACTGCGGCCGTTTCAACATTTTCAGCAACCGGTGTTTCCGTTACCGGCGTTACTGATTCAATTTCCTCTACGATCGGAGCCGCTTTCGTTTCAGCCTTTTTTGCTTTGGTTTCCGACTTTTTCGTCGCCGCTTCACTCTTAGCCATCTCTATCCGTCGAGCCTTGGCCGCTTCCGCCAAAATCTCGCGTTCGGTCTTTGGCTTCTCGTCGCTGGTTACCGCGATCGTGATGTGGCAATAATGCCGCTGTTCGCGATACGCACGGCCCTGCGGGGCCGGCCGCATTCGGCGGCGGTTCTTCGTCGGACCCATATCGACGAAACAGGTTCTTACCCAAAGATCGTCCGGATCGACCGCAATGTTCTGCTTCTCGGCCTGGTACGTTGCATTTGCAATTGCCGAACGAAGCGTCTTCTCGATCGGGTCAGCCGCACGCTTCTCAGTAAATTTCAAGATCGCCAATGCTCGCGAAACGTTTTGGCCGCGGATCAGGTCAATAACCAAACGGGTCTTGCGGGGCGAACCTTTCAAATGTCTTGTTTTTGCTATCGCTTCCATATTCTTAGCGGTGAGCGGTGAGCCGTTAGCTGTTAGCAGACAAAACTGCTTACTGCTTACTGCTTACTGCTTACTTCCTCTTAGCCATTTTCTCCGCTTTCGTTCCCGGATGTCCTTTGAACATTCTCGTCGGTGAAAACTCACCAAGCTTGTGTCCGACCATGTTTTCGGTAACAAATACCGGAATGTGGCGTTTGCCGTTATGCACACCGAAGGTCAATCCGACCATATCCGGCGAGATCGTTGAACGTCGCGACCAGGTCTTGATCGCCGGCGGCTTCTTTCCGCCATCTAGAATTCGCTGAAGCGTCTTCTGTACGCTTAGATCGATAAACGGTCCTTTCTTTAATGAACGTGGCATATTCGTAAATCTAATATCTCAAATTTCAAATTTGAGCTTATTTTCTCCTGCGGTCCTTCACGATCATATTCGTCGTGCGTTTATTGCGTCGCGTCTTGTATCCGCGTGTCGGCTGTCCCCAAGGTGTAACCGGGTGACGTCCACCTGACGTTTTACCTTCACCACCACCATGCGGGTGATCTACCGGGTTCATCGCAACTCCACGAACTTTCGGACGTCGGCCTTTCCAGCGGCTTCGGCCGGCCTTACCTAAAGACACATTCTCGTGCTCGGTATTTCCAACCTGACCAACGGTTGCCATACAGACGACCGGAACCCGACGAACTTCACCTGAAGGCATTCGAAGCTGCGCGTAGTCGCCGTCTTTTGCGACGATCTGAGCAAATCCACCAGCCGAACGAACCATTTGGCCGCCCTTTCCGGGACGAAGTTCAATATTGTGAACTTCTGTTCCAAGCGGGATATTCTTGATCGGCAACGCATTGCCCGGAAGAATATCTGCTTCAGCACCACTCAGAACTTGCGTTCCAACTTTGAGACCAACCGGAGCAATAATGTAACGCTTTTCGCCGTCCAAGTACGAAATAAGAGCGATATGTGCTGAACGATTCGGATCGTATTCGATTTGTGCGACCTTTCCGGGAATTCCGGCTTTGTCACGCTTGAAATCGATCAGTCTGTAATGTCGTTTATGGCCTCCACCGCGGCGACGGATCGTTATACGACCATCATTATTACGGCCCGATATTCTTTTCTTCGGCTCAAGCAACGATTTTACGGGTGTTGCTCCCGGCGTAAGTTCATCGCGCGTCAGATACGTCTGATAGCGGCGTGCCGGTGAAGTCGGTTTTAATCTCTTGATTCCCATAATCACTTCGTAAGATCTCAGATCTGAGATCTCAAATTTGAAACCGCGATCTTAGATCGCCTCTGCGTAATCCACCATCGGCTCGCCCCTGCGAAGCGTAACGTATGCTTTTTTCCAGCTCGGCCTGCGACCTTCCAGGCGGCCTCGTTTCTTCATTTTGCCGTCGTATTGGATGGTCCGAACGGACTTAACTTTGACATTGAAAATCTCTTCAACCGCCTTTTTAATGTCAAGCTTTCCGGCCGTTTTCTCGACACGAAAAGTCAAAACCTGTCCGACCTTGCGACCGTTATCTTCATCGGTCGAATCCTCTTTCAGGATCACGCTTTTCTCTGTAACGACCGGCGACTTCAAGATGTCCCAAACAGTAAACTTAATCATTCTCCGTCGCCTCCTCAGTAAGAGTTACGCCTTCAGGCGTTTCTTCTTCAATCTTCTCAGCTTTGGGCCTGGTTACTTTTTTAGCCTTTGGCGGCTTCTCCGTTGCATCTTCAGAAACGGTCTTTGCCTTCTTTGCAACTTTCGGCTTTTCCTCAACTACCTCAACAATTTCATCAGCTTTTGTACCTTCGCGAGTCGGATCCAGCAATTCATTCAGTTCTTCTAAAGCTGCTTTGCTAATCAAAAGGCGTTCGTGATAGATGATGTCGTAAATGTTTAGACCAAAACTGTTGGTCACTTTCGTTTTCTCGACGTTGCGAGCCGACAGCACCAAATTCTGGTTATCGAGCGAATCGATCACAAGCATCTTTGCTCGTTTCTTATTTTCGATCAGGCCGAGTGCTCCAATTGCTGCCAGAAACTCTTTTGTTTTCGGCTCACCAAAACCAAACTCATCAATAATGATGATGTTGCCTTCACGAAATCTTTCGGAAAGTGCAGATCGCAACGCCCCGCGACGCATTTTCTTGGGCATATTGTACGACCAATCGCGTGGTTGCGGGCCGTGGACGTTACCGCCGCCTTTCCAGAGAGGCGAACGAAGCGAGGCGATTCGGGCTCGGCCCGTTCCCTTCTGCTTCCAAAGCTTTCTGCCTGATCCGGACACGTTACCGCGAGTCTTCGTCGCCGAAGTTCCCTGCCGGCCGTTGGCCTGGTAATTCATTACCGCCGCATGGATCAGCGCTTCGTTAAGCTCGACGCCAAACACGGCATCCGAAAGCGTAACTTCGCCAACTTCCTTATTCTTCAAATTGCGAACCTTTACGGTAGGCATAATTCTCACCCCGTTCGAGTTCCAGGTTGCTTGTTCCATGTTCCAAGTTTGACCTTGAACCTTGAACATTGAACCTTGAACTTATGATTTCTTAACAATAACCAAACTTCCGTTAGCTCCCGGTACAGCACCGCGGATCATCAACAAATTGTTCTCAGAATCGACCTTAGCCACAGTCAAACCTTTAACCGTTACACGATCATCGCCCATGTGCCCGGACGATCTCGTTCCCTTGATCACACGTGACGGATAAGCCGACTGACCGATCGAACCCGGTGCACGTACGTTCATCGAACCATGTGACTCCGGCCCACGCTTGAAGTTGTGACGCTTGATCGTACCTGCAAAACCTTTGCCCTTTGAGCGGCCAATGACCTCGATCTTGTCGCCATCGGCAAACAGGTCAACCTTGATCTGGTCGCCAATGCTCGCATCCGGTTCGCCAGTTAGACGAAGTTCTTTCAAAACTCGCGTCGGCGGAAGACCGCCACCGGTCTTTTCGAAATGTCCCCTGATCGGCTTCTTTACGTTCTTAAGCCGGATCGGATTATCTTCAACGAGCCCGAGCTGAACGGCATTATATCCGTCGGCACCCGCGGCACTTTTCGTTTGGACAACAACGCATGGCCCCGCTTTGATGACGGTAACCGGCGTAACCGTTCCGTCCTCAGCAAAAAGCTGCGTCATTCCCATTTTTCTACCAATGATTCCGCTAATCATAATCTTTAGTTTGGAGTTCCGCCTTTAGGCATCGTCTCCGTTGAAGAGCCAGCTAATGCTGGAACTCCGAACGCTAGTTCTTTCCGAAGGCCTTGATCTCAACGTCCACTCCGGCCGGAAGATCTAATTTCATCAACGCATCAACCGTTTCCGCAGTCGGATCGAGAATATCCATCAAACGCTTGTGCGTTCTGATCTCGAACTGTTCACGCGACTTCTTATCAACGTGCGGCGAGCGAAGTACCGTCCATTTGTTCTTCACCGTCGGAAGGGGTATCGGGCCTGCGATGCGTGCACCGGTCCTCTTTGCGGTATCGACTATCTCTTGCGTGGACTGATCCAAAACGCGATGGTCATATGCCTTCAGCTTGATACGAATCTTTTCACTTAACATATAGCTCTTAGCAATCAGCGTTCAGCTTTCAGCTTGAAAGCAGTCTGGCTGACTGCTGACGGCTGAAAGCTAAAGGCTATTCAACAATATCTGACACGGTACCGGCACCGACTGTTCTTCCGCCTTCGCGGATAGCAAAGCGGAGGCCTTTTTCCATTGCGATCGGTGCTATCAGGGTGATCTCCATTTGGATGTTGTCACCCGGCATCACCATTTCT
>JBGTKQ010000084.1:0-11823 GCA_041744555.1 Pyrinomonadaceae bacterium | reverse complement strand
GAAGCGATCGAGCGATCGTGGTCCGCGGATCTTGCCGCTTTCGAAAAACGTCGGGCATCATATTTGCTTTATAATTAAACAGAACACGCTTTCGCGAAGTAAAGAATTTCACAGGATTGTAACAACTCGTTTGTTTTCAGGGATTTTGATAATTTCCCTTGTCCGTGTCTCGCGAACTGCGATAACGAAAATTTGGATAAATGTCCAAATACGCAAATATTTCTTATGGATAGTAAATCTGACTTTGAATGATTGGAGATGAAGATCGACGATGAAAACCAAGATTATCTCAGCTTATGTTCGTTTTTTCGGCTTGTTTGTTTTGATGGTGGGCCTTTCTGCGGCTGCGTATGGACAGACCGTAAGCGGCACGCTTCGCGGAACTGTTAGAGATGCTAATGGAGCGGCCATTCCAAATGCAACGGTGAAAGTGCGAAGCACTGAAACAGGACTTGAAAGAACGATTGTTAGTTCTGGCGAAGGGCTTTTTAATTTCCCGTTTCTACCGATAGGCAATTACGTGGTCGAATCAACGAGAACGGATTTCAACAAAGTAATTCAAGAAAACGTTGCGATCAGTTTGAACGAAACAACCGTTCTCAATATTCGCCTAGACCCTACGGTTACCGGCGAGGTGACCATAACGGACGAAGCCGCCCCGATCAACACGACAAACCAGCAGATCGCCGGATCGCTTACGAGCCAACAGATCGAGCAAAGACCGGTCGCGAATCAGGGGAATTTTCTGACTCTGGCCGAGACCTTCACCGGTTTCCAGGAAAACCCGACGAGTGGTCAGAATAATCCGACATCGTCATCTGGCTCTTCAGTGAACTTTAACGGAACCGGATCAAGAGGCGCGACTTTTCAGATCAACGGTGTAAATAATGATGATTCATCCGAAAACCAGAACAGACAAGGCGCATCATTGGCGACTATCAAAGAGTTTCAAGTCATAACGAATAACTTTACGGCTGAGTTTGGTCGTGGCTATGGAGCTGTAGTACTTGTGCAAACGCTTTCCGGGACGAATGCGATAAACGGAAGTGCTTACTTGTTTCATAATGATCAGGCCCTGAACGCGAAATCTTTTTTCTCTCACGGCACGAAACCGGTTTTCCGCCGCAACCAATTTGGCGGCGTTGTGGGATTTCCAATCTTAAAAAACAAGCTTTTCGGTTTTCTCAGCGTAGATGAAGTGAAGAACACAGGTGGCGGCACCTTCACACGAGATATTCCTCTTGCCAGCGAAAGAAATCCCGCAAATTGGTTTCAGATCTCGCCCGCAAACGACACTCCGGGAAATCGTGCATTCATTCAGTCCGTTTTCGACCGATTTGGAGATCTCTCGCCCAATGACCCGGCTAACAGATCGCCTCGAACGTTCGTTGGCGTGCTTGGTACCGATTTTCCGGCGAGTGACTATTCGGCACGGTTTGATTGGAACGCCACCTCAAAGGACACCCTCTTTGCTCGTTGGCAATATACACGACAGATATTTTCGGCTGATGACATTATTCTCGGTGAACGGGCCGATCAGGATAACAAACAGCAAAACTACGGTCTGACCTGGACCCACATTTTTACTCCTGACATAGTCGGCGAGTTCCGTTACGGATTAGGACTTCGAACCACGAAAGTGGACATTGCGGCGGGAAACAACACGCCGATCATGCGTTTTCAGAATCCGGATCCGGTCGTCAGCGGCTCTATCATTGGTAATGCCGGTGCGTTTCCGATAAATCGTTTTCAAACGGACAATCAGTTTGTTTACAATCTTTCGATGGTGCTGGGCGGCAATCATTTCTTTAAGACCGGAACAGATATTCGCCGTCAGAAATTGGACGACATTGCTGATAGTTTTTCGCGAGGATTTTACACGTTTAATGGTACATGCAACGGTGTTCAGTATCGCGATCCGCGAACGGCAACACCTGCGAGTCCACTCGGAAACCTTTCTGGTTGGTTAGCTCTCATCAATGGATGCGTCACGCAATTCCAAAAAGGTTACGGTCCTTTCTTCCTTGAAAATCGGATTGGAGAAACTAATTTGTATGCTGAGGATTCGTGGAAGGTTCGTCCGAATTTGACGCTTAATATTGGTCTCCGTTATGAATATGTCAGTGTCCCGAAAGAAGCTGAAGATCGAATAGATTACGGATTTGGCAACGATTCCAACAATTGGCAGCCACGTGTCGGTTTTGCGTATAGTCCGGGATTTGAAGATGGATTTCTTCGCGACATCTTTGGTAAAGGCGGAGAAAGTTCTATCAGGGCAGGCTACGGTATTTACCACGGCCGACTATTCCAGTCGGTGTTTTCTCAGAGCGGGGCAACTCTCCGTTTCAACCCGCCAAATGCTTTCAATTATGTTCGCACCGGCACATTGCAGGATATATTTGACCCTACGAATCTGCAGGATCCGACCAGAGGTTTTGTGTTCGTTCCCGGCCCGCTGACTGCCCGAGCGTCGCTAACAATCGTCGATCCCAATCTCGAAATGCCTTATACGCAGCAATGGAATGCAACGTTTGAGCGACAGCTACCATGGACATCGGCGATAAGAATAAGCTACACCGGTAATCGAGGAATTGGGCTTCTCAAATATACGCTCGACAATCTCCCGGTTAATGACCCTAACGGCGTTTTTGTGGCAGATCATCCTTTCAATACGGCGAGCCTTAGGGGACAAACTATCTTCCCTGCAGCCAATCTATTTTGTGCGGGAACGACAGTAGCTAATGCACAGTGTCCGGTAACGCCGATCGGGCCATTAGAATATAGCCGCGTTGTGCCGCGTACGAATGAACGCCGCCCAAATCCGCTTTATTCGACGAATTTACAAGTCAGCAATGGAGCTTGGAGTTACTACAACGCAATGCAGATCGAGTTTACTAAACGGTTAAGCCAAAGGCTGAATTTCCAAGCAGCCTACACCTGGAGCAAAGCGATCGACACGACATCAGAGGCGACCGCAGTTGGTGTTGGCGACAGTAACATTAACGGCCCAAGTGCAAAACTTTCGAGAGGCCATTCGCGTTTTCACACGCCTCATCGCTTCACCTTTTTTGGCACCTACAGAAATCCGTTCTTCGACAAGGATCGCGGTGTCATGGGTCATATTTTTGGTGGATGGGAATTATCTGGAGTATTCAAGTGGGTTCACGGTACACCATTTACTGTGACAGGCACCGGGTTTGACTTGGACCTCGACGGTTTCGGTGAGACGCGACCTATTTTGGTTGATCCGTCCGTCCTTGGCAGAAGTATCGACAACCCAGCGACCTCGCGGACGCAGCTTCCTTCGACTGCTTTTAGGTTGCCCACGTCTGCTGACGATATAACGGGATTGCTTGGGCGAAACACGTTCTATATCGACGGCGTCAAGAATGTGGACCTGGGTATTACGAAACGATTTCGGATGCCCTGGGAAGGTCATAACCTGACCGTTAGAGCCGACATGTTTAATGCGTTCAACCACGTTCAGTGGGGCTTCCCGAATGCTACCTATACGAGTACGGCTCTCGGGACTCTAACAAGCCTTGCGACCCAATATGCCCCGCGAAACATACAGGTTTCACTCAAATATCAGTTTTAGCAGCATTTAACTAAAACCTTTTTTTTGCACCTGTGCGATAATTGTCACAGGTGCATTTTTTTGAGATGTATGAGCAACTCCACTATGCTGAAGAATCTGAGGATCGCACCGATTGATGACGGTACCGATCTGAATTCGATTCTTATAACCGACGGAAAAATATTGGCATTTGATTCCGAAGTTTCAACTTTGGTTGAGTTAATTGATTTAGACGGTGCGACGGTTTTTCCGGGGTTTATAGATGCTCACAACCATGGAGCGGTTGGGGTTGATGTAAACACGGCGAATGTTGATGGGCTGCTAGCGGTTGCGGAGTTTCTAGCAAGGAACGGTGTGACGGCGTGGATGCCGACGCTTGTGCCGGATTCGGATGAGAAGTACGCACGTGCGATCGGCGAGATCGATCGGCTGATGGAGATCCAATCCGAGATGCCGTTGGCACAAGCGGTCGGTGTCCATTACGAAGGCGTCTTTGCGAACGAAAAAATGTGCGGAGCGCTTCGACCGGAATTTTTTAAGAAGTTTACCGGACATGAATTGAACGAACTTCCCCGGTTAAAATACGGCGTTCACATGACGACGTTTGCGCCGGAGATCGAAGGCGGCATCGAGCTGACAAAAGAACTAACACGACAAGGCTGGGTCGCCTCCATTGGGCATACGAAGGCAGGCGTCGAAATCTTGGATCAGGCATTCGCTGCCGGTGCCAGACATCTAACGCACTTCTATAATGCAATGACCGGGCTGCATCATCGTGACGTGGGTGTGGTAGGTTGGGCCTTTGCAAATCGTGATGTGACGTTCGATATAATTGCTGACGGAATTCACGTTGATCGGCGTCCGCTTGAGTTTGCTTGCCGGGCCCAGGGTTGCGACAAAGTTTCGTTGATATCGGATTCGGTCGCTCCGACCGGTCTAGGTGATGGTGATTTTGAACTTTGGGGCGAACAGATCAGCGTTGTGAACGGTCGAACAAAGAACGAACGGGGAAGTATCGCGGGTTCGGTTATCACGATTCTCGACGCTGTTAACCAAATGTTTGCGCTCAGCTTTTCAGCAGATGAAGTTTCGCAGATGGCGTCGCTCAATCCCGCTCGGCTTCTCGGCATTGCTGAAACGCACGGATCGCTCGCGGTTGGTAAGCGGGCCGATATTGTCGGAAGACGGGAAGATGGCACGATCGAGTTTGTAATGATCGGCGGGAAGTTAATTGATATTTAGTTAGTTTTCTTGAAAACCTTCCAAAAAATTCTCTTGCCGCCGATGGGCTGATCGCGGGCAAGCCCGAAAGTATTCGCCCGCTGACGGAATAGTAAACTTTTCCGCACAAGATGGCAGCAAGCTGCTTAGGAAGATCTTATACCGGATAATTGTGGTATTCAGCCCGAATCCGAGATAACTGCGACCGCTAAAATTCCTGCATATATATTTTTCATCATTTTTGTGCCCTTACTCGTCAAAGTACGTAACGGCAAATGCTGCGTTCAAACAGTTAGACGAAATTCACAGCACCGCCCCTCGAGGGTTTTGTGAAGTTCTGTAAAGAAATGTAAAACGCGGTGCAAGGGCGGCAGAAGTGACGTAGAATGAACTCGGCTATGAGTAAAGTGCTGATAATTGACGATGACGAAGAACTTTGCGATCTGGTATCGGAATACCTGAGCGTCGAGGGTTTTGAGGTCAGTGCCGTTCATAACGGCGAAGCCGGACTTGCTGCTGCAAAAACAGGTATTTATGAGCTGGCGATCCTGGATGTAATGATGCCGAAGATGAACGGGTTTGATGTTTTGCGAAATCTTCGCTCGTCGTCGCAGCTTCCTGTTCTGATGCTGACCGCTCGCGGTGATGATATGGAACGGATCGTCGGGCTCGAGATAGGAGCGGATGATTATTTGCCAAAGCCGTTCAATCCGCGGGAATTGGTCGCGCGTATTCGTGCAGTTCTTCGTCGGGCGTCTGGTGAAGGAAGCGACGCGAGCCTGCCTGAAAAACTAAATGTTGACGACCTCGAGTTGTCAGCGTCCTCACGCTCGGCCACGATCGATGGTGAAGATATCGTTCTCACGTCTCTGGAATTTGATCTGCTCGCGGCTCTGGCGCGTCACGCAGGCAACGTCGTGAAGAAAGAAACCTTGAGCGAAACGGTGCTCGAACGCGAACTTTCGCCGTACGATCGCTCGCTTGATATGCATATTTCGAATCTGCGGAAAAAGCTCGGCTTGCACGCCGACGGTAGTGAAAGGATCAAGACCGTCCGGTCGGTTGGCTATATTTACACGGTTAAATGAATCTCTTCTTCAAGATATTTTTGTGGTTTCTGGCGGCGATCGCTCTGATGATCGGGATGATGTTCTTTCTAAACTGGACGGTGCAGACCGAACCGGTCGTGAGCCGCTGGCGTGTTTCGGTTCGTAGCCAGACGAATATTTACGCCGAAACGGCTGCACAAGTTCATAAGAACGAGGGCGAAGCGGGACTTATAGCTTTTCTTAACCGTATTCGGAAACATGAAAGCATCGGCGAGGTCGATCTGATCGGTGATCGAGGTAAGAACTATTTATCTGCCGGAGTCGATGTCTCAGCCTATTCTGATTTTATATCCCGAGCCTTGGCGAGTGAGACAGTTGAGATCGAAAATCAAACGGAAACCGCTCTATCGGCTCGTAACATTACGTTTGCAGACGGAAATAGATATGTTTTGATCGTTCGTTGGGAACGTCCGAGAATGATACCGTTCTTTGGCGAATCACCGCTTCGTTATGCTCGCTATGCGGCGTTGCTTTTCACCGCCTTGCTTTTGTGTTGGGCACTTGCCCGATATCTTTCATCTCCGATAGGCAAATTACGACGGGCGACCCAGCGTCTGGCAGATGGCGATCTTTCTGCTCGCGTTGCAGGCGAAGTGGGAAATCGGCTGGACGAAATATCTGCACTTGCTAAGGATTTTGACGTGATGGCCGAGCGGATCGAATCATTGATCGATTCTCAAAAGCGCCTTTCTCGCGATATTTCGCACGAGCTGCGCTCACCGCTTTCGCGGCTGAATGTCGCGCTCGAGATCGCGAAAAAGAAAGCAACGCCCGACTCAGCTCCGCAGCTCGATCGGATAGAGAATGAATCACATCGGCTCAACGAGATGATCGGCCGGCTGCTTACGCTTTCAAAGCTTGAGACCGGTGCACGCGATTTTGAACGGCATGAACTGAGCCTTCGTTCGCTGGTCGAACAGGTGGTTTCTGATGCCGAATTTGAAGCGGGTGCGAAAGGGCGTTCGGTTAAGTTGGTTTCGGCGGATGAATGTCGCATCGTCGGTAGCGAAGGCCTTATCCAAAGTGCGGTCGAGAACGTTTTGAGGAACGCGGTCAAATATACGCGAGAGGGAACCGAGGTCAAGGTATGGGTCGAACGGCAAAACGGAAACGCCAATGTTAGGATCATGGATCACGGCGGCGGCGTTCCCGATGATGAATTGGCGAACCTTTTTCGGCCGTTCTATCGCGTCGGCGAGGCTCGAGATCGCGGAAGCGGCGGAACCGGGTTAGGCCTTGCGATCGCGGAGCAGGCTATACGGGCGCACGAAGGATCGATCTCGGCAAAGAACGAAGGCGACGGCCTCATGGTTCACATCTCGCTGAAGTGCAAAGTCTAGCTATCGCTTCGAGCGGCCGCAAACGACTTTACAGCTAAGATCACAAATGTCAGGCACAGAACCGCCATCAGTATCTGCGATATCGAAGCCGGATTTAGTTCCATCGTGCTTAGCCTCGGAACTAGGCGAACGGCAACGGCGATAAATCCCAATAAAGCAACTACCACGGCAGCATGCATAAGATGCTTACGAAGGTTTTCCTTCGCGCTTGCGAGATGGCCAAGCACCATTATAAACAGGCCAAAAAAAGCAGGAATCAGTGCCGTGAGGCTCGCCGAACCGCTGTAAAGTCCATAACCGTAGCCGATGATCCCGAGAAGGACCAAAAGTCTTCCAAACAAAATTGAGGTACTTGGCATAATTATAAGTTTATCCGCCCAGCTAATTCCGCGCTAATTGATCCGGTCAGCATCAACTAATATTATCGTGAATAAATGTTCACCCACGAAGCTCCGCGATCATTTTTTCGATCTCCGACCTCAGGTGCTCGGTCACGATCTCGTATCGCCGATCACTTGCATCAGTCTCATCGATCGTCGTATCTTTTAGAACATCACGGGCAAAAAACGGTTCGCCGATCATGATCTTAACTTTCGCTGGCCGTATCCGCCAAGACTTTCTAGCCCAAACATTTTGCAGGCCATCGAGAGCAACCGGAACGATCGGCAGATCGAGTTCAGTCGCAAGGATCGCTGCACCTTTCTTGAAATCGTGAAGCTCACCGTCGAAAGCACGTTCGCCCTCGGGATAGATATTCAGTATCTTTCCGTTCTTTAAACCGATCGCACCGGCCTTCATAGCTCGGAGCAATTGTGTGTCCTGATCGATCGGGACGACCTTTAGCATCGCCGCGACGAACCGCATGAAACTGCTCCTGAAGAACATGCTCGCACCGACGTGAAAGATGTTTTTAAAGATTCCGTACGGATAATTCGACGTCAGAACAAACGGATCAAGGAAACTTTGATGGTTGGGGCAGATCAGGAACGGACTCTGCTTTTCGCCTGATTTCGGTTTGAGTACTTCGAGATGTTCGACGCCCGTTACCTCGAGCCGCATGAACACACGACAAAATAGATTGAAGATGCGATAGAAAACGAATGCGAAGGTAATGAAGATCGGTCGGTTTTTCAGAACCGCATTGACTTCGGGAATTTCCTCGTCAGCTTCCTTGATGATCTTCGACCAATTAAGATCCGCTGTCAGAGCCATGTCTTGAGAGTTTTCGCCGTCGAGCTTAACTCCCATCGGCGTTGACTTTACCAACTCAACGACGTGTCCGACAGTTAACGTCTCGGCTGCTTGCTCGGCGGTAAATTCTGTTTCAAACGCCTGCTCGAGAGCGGCGAAGACCTCGGCGCGCCCAAGTGAATCCAGGCCAAGATCGATCTCAAGATTCATTTCCGGATGAACGGTATCGACGTCCTTCGCGTTATGTTTGATCGTCGCAACCACTGTTTTCGCGACATTAGAATCGAGAATTAATGACTGTTCATCCGTGAATTTCCACTCTTTTTTCTCAGGCAGGCCGACCGTTGTAACTCCGCTCTCGACCTCTTTCTTCAAGGCAAAACGCTTGATCTTTCGCGTCGCCGTTCGCGGCAAGGGTTCGGACCTAACAATGTACTCGCGGACGCGCTGATATTCCGGCAGGGAGCGGCCAAGGTTGTCGAGAGCGTATCTCACAGCTTCCTTAGAATTTGGCTGCTTCGCCTGCTTCAGATATTCAAAATTCGGAATGACCACGGCGATGAGTTTCTCGGCACCGGCACGAGCCTCGCTCGGATCGTCAACGCCGATTATCGCGAGTTCTTCGACCTCAGGTGCTTTTAGATAATGCACCTCGAGATCTTCGGGGTGAACGTTCTTTCCGCTTGGTAAGACGATCACATCTTTGCCGCGGCCGACGATAAATAAATGACCGTCCTTGTCGATGCGGCCAAGATCGCCCGAGCGGAACCAGCCGTCGTCAGTGAATGCTTCGGCAGTCGCTTCGGGATTTTTATAGTAACCGGAAAATACGACACCGCCGCGGATCAACACTTCGCCAACGCCGTCTTTATCCGGTTCGCTGATCTTTATCTCGGTGCCGTTCATCGCCTTGCCGACCGACCCGACGCGGTTATCGCTTTCAAAGGTAGCGGTCGCAGCTCCGCTCGTTTCGGTTAGGCCGTATCCTTGAATGATAGTAAATCCGAGCCGGTGAAAATCGCGTGCTACGGCTTCATCAAAGCGAGAGCCAGCGGAGATCGCGATCCGTAATTCACCGCCGAACGATTCGTGAACTTTTCCGAACAGCTTTTTGCCGAGATTAATGCCGAGCGTGTCACGCGTAAAGCCGTTGGCGGCGAGCATGCCCTTAAACAATGCTTGAACAGCCGCCGGTTTCGCTTCGACGGCATCAAATATTTTCTTGTGAAAAAGATACCAGAGCCGGGGAACTGTGGTCAGCATCGACGGCTTGAACTTGGCCATTGCCGAACTCAGTTCAGCCGGTGAAAGTTCTTTAAGGTAACCGACCTCGCAGCCGTATGTTGTCGCGACCCACAAATTTATGATCTGTAAATATGCGTGAAATAGCGGCAAAAGACTGAGGATCTTAACGCTATCATCAAGCGCAAGCACCTGATTAACGCCGCTAAGCTCTGCCAAAATATTACCGTGGGTAAGCGGAACGCCTTTCGGTGTGCCGGTCGTGCCGCTGGTGTACATCAACAAGGCGGTGTCTTCACCGGAAGCTGTCGGAGTTTCCTTTGCAAAGGAATCGGGAAACTTGGTGGCGGTCCAGTCGGAAAAGGCTCCGAACCCGTTGTTGCTCGGGGCTTCTTTACCCCAAACTACTGCCGGAATGCTTCTGCCGAGCTTTTCTTCGATCTGTTTGAAGCGTTCGACCTGCTCAGCGTCGATGAATGCGAGTTTCGCTTCCGAATTCTCAAGGAAATTGGTTACAGTCTCGATCTCGCCATGCGGATCGACAGGAACGCAGACGCAACCGCGATAAAGCGTTGCAAGATACGCTATCGCCCAGCTCGGATGATTCTCGCCCATCACCACAACGCGATCGCCGCTCTCGATACCTTCTTCAGACAGCCGGTACGCTGCGGAGCGGATCATCTTTAACGATTCACCAAAAGTATAAACCTCCGAATCATCTCCGACGATCCGCATCGCCACGCGATCGGTGCGAAGTTCGAAAGAGTCGATAACACGTTTAAGAAAGGATGAATCCATTGAATGTTTTCGTGGTTAGTTATAGCGAGCGTTTGGAAGATGTTAACACACGTCGGTTCCTAACTCACTTTAGGGGAACGCGGAGTTTTAGGGCTGCTGGGACGACTTCGTAGATCGCGGGAAGTTTGCCGGGGAGTTCGCCGTCGATCGAGATGAGCGTGCGGTCGGCCGGGTTTGCGGGGGTTACTTCGATGCGGCGGGCGAGTTTGCTTTTTACTTCGGGCAGATCGATGTGCGTTCCGAGGTAAAGCGAATAGGCATTAAGGATGATCTTTGCGGTGTTGATGTCGCCGACGTTTACGACGTCGAGCATACCGTCGGCGAGTTTTGCGTCGGGTGCGATCATCATTCCGCCGCCGAAATAACGCGCGTTGGCGATGCAGAGATTAACCGTATGGATCACGCGTTCCTCGCCATCGTCGATCTTCACGCGTAACGGTATCGCCCCCAACCCGACAACTTCTTGCAGCGTCGAAAGTGCAAAGCTTGCACGGCCGCGAACCGAATCTAGCGGCAGCCAATTCAGCGAGGTTGAGCCTTTTACGCGTTCGATTATCGATGGAGCAAGACCGATCGAGGATTCGTTGACGAAATAACGTTCAGCCGGATTCCCTTCAAGGTCTTGAAACGCTACCCGCCCGACGTCGATTGGTCGCGTTTCGCCTTCTTTTAGAGCACGGGCGATCTCACGCGGCGTGGTCGGCAAGCCGATAGTTCTGCGAAAGTCACCGCCCGTGCCGGAAGGGAAAACGCCGAATTCGCAATCCGTCTTCGATAATAAGATGCCATTCGCGACCTCGTTGATCGTGCCGTCACCGCCGCAGGCGATAATGAATTCAGCACCTTCTTCTGCGTGCCGACGAGCGAGTTCGATGCCATCGCCTGGACTGCGCGTGAACGCGACCTTGAATGGTCCGAAATGGGTCCGCAGATCTGCGGCCACGCCCGACCATTTGTCACGCGTCGCACCCGAAGCACTTTTGGGATTAACGATAAAAAGAGGAAGCATTTCGACGCCGTAATTATGGGGTTGTGTCGTAAGGGAAGTCAATTTAGAATCTAAGGCTCAGCGAAAACCGGGCCAAAGATGTGGAGCGACAACTGTCGATATCGGCGGAAGGCCCGTGAAAAACGACTCTAAACCCGCGGATTCGCATCGTTTTCCGCCCGCCTACAAGTCTTTTCTCATCGCCAGCAACTGCTTTCTCTGAGCCTACGGTTGTTTTCCGCCGGCCGTGGACCGTTTTCTCTGAGCCAGCAACTGTTTTCTCATCGCCGACGGTCATTTTCTTATAGCCGTTGATTGTTTTCTATGAGCCAGCGACTGTTTTCTCATAGCCGACGG
>JBGTKQ010000083.1:0-9791 GCA_041744555.1 Pyrinomonadaceae bacterium | reverse complement strand
TCAAACGTCGAAAGTCGGTCGATCTTTGTCGTTGGATCGTTCGGATCGAGATAGATGCCGTTCACATCGGATAATAAAATGAGCTTTTCGGCTTTTAACGAAACAGCGATCTCCGCGGCGATCGTGTCAGCATTGATATTGAAAACCTTTCCGTCGTCGTCCGCTCCGAGTGATGAGATGACGGGCAGATAGTTGCCACCGAGAAGAAGTTCAAGCAAGTGCGTATCGACCTCGACGATATCACCGACGTTGCCGTAATCAACAGATTCGGTCTCGCCAGTTTCGTTATTCAAGACGTTCTTAGGTGGTCGCCGTGCGGCTTTGATCACTCCGCCATCTACGCCCGAAAGGCCAACCGCATCGATGCCACGCCTGCGAAGTTCCGCAAGTATTTCCGTATTGATCTTTCCTCGAAATATCATTTTCGCGAGATCCAGCGTATTGTCGTCCGTTACGCGTCGGCCCTCGATCACGGTCTGGACAACACCGAGCTTTTGAGCAAGTTCCGTGAGCTGTTTTCCGCCGCCGTGAATAACACAGATCTTGATCCCAACTTGATGGAGCAGCGCCAATTCTTCGGCCAGCGATGCGAGATTCTCCTTATCTTCCGTCACTTTTCCGGAAAATTTGACAACGAAGGTCTTTTTCTGAAATCTTTGAATATACGGAAGAGCTTCGCGAAGAAGGTCCATTGTTTCGATGTTCATTTTATAAGCTCCGCCATTATCGCTTTCTGAACGTGCAATCGGTTTTCGGCTTGATCAATAACGACGGATTTCGGTGAATCGATCACGCCGTCAGTAACGATCACGTTTCGTCTAACCGGCAGGCAATGCATAAATATCGCGTCGTTGGTCCTTTCCATCTTTTCCTCGTTAACGATCCAGTTTTGCCGGTGAACTGCCCGTTCGCGTAGATCCGCATCTGCATTGCCGTAGAAATTCTTACTTCCCCAGCTTTTTGCGTAAACTACATCTTCGTCCTCAAAGGCCGCGTCCGCGTCGTTCGTGTATTCAACTTTCGAACCGTTCTCAGCCGCGAAGGAATCGATCTCGGCAAGCAATGCGTCGTCCAATTCATATCCCTTTGGATGGGCAATTCGCAGATCGTGGCCAAACTGAGCAGCTGCAAGAGCGAAGCTGTTCGGAACGGCCATCGGAAGCGCTTTCGGATGCCACGCCCAGGTGAGTAATACCTTCTTCTTTGCCGGTCCGTCTTGCTCACGGATGGTCATCATATCGGCCATTGCCTGACATGGATGGTGCATTGCCGATTCGAGATTGATTATCGGAACGCTCGAGTATTTCGCAAATGCATTGAGGATCGGGTCGGTTCGTTCGGCTGCCCAATCTTTTAGTTCCGCGAAGGTTCTAACGCCGATCGCCAACACGTATCGCTCAAGAACGCGAACGAATTCTTGAAGATGTTCCGTCTTGTCGCCATCCATTATGACGCCTTCACGGTGTTCAAGCGTCCACGACGTGCTTCCAGGCTCAAGGATCACGGCGTTCCCACCTAGTTCGTAAATTCCGACCTGCATCGATGCACGCGTACGGAGGCTTGGATTGAAGAACACTAGTGCGATCGATTTGTCCGCCAGAGGCTTTTCATTCGCGTTTCGTTCTTTTTTGAATCTCAATGCGTTGTCGATGAGAAGATCAAGAGCTGGTCGATCATGATCGGACGTCTTTAGAAAATTATCCATTCAACACCTCGACGAGAAGATCTATCTCTTCCTGGGTTGTGACAAGAGGGGCAAGTATACGAAGCACGTGTGGATCGCTCGAAGTTCCGGTGATTATTCTATTTGCGAGCAAGCTTTCATGAACCTGCTTGCAGGGCCCGTCAAATTCGATGCCCAGCAAACATCCCTTTCCGCGTACACGTAGGACTCCGAGTGTGTCCGAAAGCGAAGTCCGTAAACGAGCCTCAACCGCACCGGCATTTGCGATCATTCCGTCTAATTCGATCGCTTCGAGTGTGGCCAAAACTGCGGCCATCGCGATCATCCCGCCACCGAATGTGGTGCCCAGGTCATTCAACTTCAACTTCGACGAAACCGCATCCGTTGTCAAACAAGCTCCGACGGGAACACCGCTCCCGAGCGATTTAGCCAGTGTTATGATGTCCGGTACAACACCGTTCGCAAATTCGCTACCGGCAAAGAACCAATTTCCCGTTCGCCCTATCCCCGTTTGTACCTCGTCAAATATGAGCAAAGCACCGGCTCGATCGCAGATATTTCGGAGATCAGCGAAGTATGAAGGACCAGCCTCAACTACCCCGGCCATCGACTGGATTGGCTCGATGATGACGCCCGCAGTCTCGTCGTTGATCACGGACCGAGCACTGTCGCTATTTCCGAAAATAGCTTCGACGTGATGCGGCACGTTTGGCTCACCGATTTTTCGATATTTGCCCAGAAACGTGGCCGAAATTGCGTCCGCAGTTCTTCCGTGAAACCCGCCCGAAAATGAAACGATCTTTTCGCGGCCAGTCGCCATTCGCGCCATTCGCATCGAGTTCTCGTTCGCCTCAGTACCTGAGTTGCAGAAGAATGCTTTTGTAAGTTCAGTGGGTGCGACCGAAACAAGTTTCTCAGCAGCACGTCCGCGGACCTCCGAATATACAAGGTTCGAATAAAACAAAACTTTATCGGCTTGTTCTTGTATCGCTTTAACGACATGCGGATGCGAATGACCTGTCGCACATACTGCGTGACCTCCGTAAAGATCCAAATATTTGTCGCCTTCGCTCGTCCACACCGAAGCACCTCTCCCTCGTTCGACCGCGATCGGCATCTTGGCATAGGTCGCGACTTGAGATCGATCTTCTAATTCTTTTATCTCGTCAAAATTCATTCCGAGTTTTATGGATTGCTCCCGGTGAATATGAGCGCGGTCGTTTCGTCCAAACCGAATATAAGATTCATGTTCTGGACTGCCTGACCTGCTGCACCTTTCACCAGATTGTCGATCGCCGAAAAGACCACGATATTGTTTCCGGAAACGTGCAAGGCAATGTCGCAGAAATTTGTATTCTTGACCCAATTAATATCCGGTGATCCGTCCGAATATCGAATGAAAAACGAATCGCCATAGAAATATTTGTATAAATTCAGAGCGTCGTCATTGGTTATCTCGACACTTGTTTCCAAGTAGCACGAGGCGAAGATTCCGCGCGCCACCGGAAGGCTGTGGGTCATAAAGACCAGGTCGCTTTCAAAGGAACCAAAAGACCTAAGTTGCTGCTCGATCTCCGGAACGTGTTGATGAACAAAAGGCTTGTACGCGTAAAACGAATTCATTCGCTGCGGATGATGCGTGTTGGCGGCGGCTTTTGCTCCAGAACCAGATGATCCGGTCTTTGCATCAACGATGACTTTGCCAGTGAGCAACCCGCTGGCAACTATCGGAGCAAGCGCTAGAATTGTAGCGGTAGCAAAGCACCCGGGATTTGCGATATATTTCGCGGATTTGATCGCCTCACGGTTGGTCTCGGTAAGTCCGTAAACAAATTCATTTTGAAACTCACCCACGTGCGGTTGATTGTAGTATTGCTCGAATTGAGCGGGATCATCGATCCGAAAATCGCCTGAAAGATCGATCGCCTTCACGCTTTTTGGAAGCTGTGGGATGAGGTTCAACGCTTGTCCATGCGGCAAAGCAAAGAACGCGACGTCGATTGCCGGAAGAGAATCGATGTCTTCCGGAGACGCATCAAAAACCAACTCGGTCAGGCCATTCAGATTCTTGTGAACGTCAGACACACGCTTACCGGCGTGTTCATTTGCCGTGACGATTGCGATCTCGACGTTCGGATGGAAAAGCAATATCCGCAGCAATTCACTGCCGCCGTACCCTGATCCGCCGAATATTGCCGCACGAATGCTTCCGCTCATGCACATGCTCCTTCGGCCTGTAGAAAGCCTTTCACAAGTTCAAAGAATGCCGGACCATTCCTTCGAGCATTGGCGGCTTTTAGTCCAATCCGCTCGGTCACGAATCGCGTGCCCATCTCGGAGTCGGTCACCGAACCGGCTACTACGTCTATATCGATTCCATAATCCTTTAAGACTGCTGCACCGCCGATCACGCCCACATAATCCGAGGCACAAAAGACAAATGATGACGTATGATCACGGATCTCCGTATCCGCCAGTACAGAATCAACGCCGTAACCACCGACGATTCCGTCGCCGAGTTCCACCACGATCAGATCAGGTTTGAAGGAATTTAGATAATTCAATACCGCTTTAGATGGACCTGAAAGATCGCGATCGACGATAGAGGGAATTCCACAGTTTAGGAAACTCGCTGTGACAAATGCACCGTGATCTTCCATATTCAGCGTATCTCGAAGACAGGCGATGCCCGATAACTTGGCCGCGGCGACGCGGAGGCCGTTATTCGAAGCTTGTCTGATCAATTCGACAGCTGCAACCGTTTTCCCCGAATTCATGCACGTTCCGCCGACCAGGATGATCGGCGCCGTAGTTTTCAATGATTCCGACGCTTTTAGAGCGTTTTGGGCAATATTGACAGGCGAGCCGTCTGCGTTAACGGCAGTCCCAATTATCTCTACGCTAATAGCGTCTGAGAGCGAGGAATGGTGACCGGTACATTCTCCGATTATGCCGCCCATATTGAGCAAATGAAGTTTATCGCCTTTTACAACTGTTTTTGGGACATCGCCAAAAAACCCTTTTAGAGCGCGACGTTTGCCAAGGACGCCGAGCAAAATATCGCCGGTATTGATCTTTGCCAGCCTGCCACTTGGCAGTTCTATATTCCCATAAGACACGCTTTCGGAAATCGCGCAGACAACGACAACATCGCCAACTGTCGCCTCACGTTTGTCGGTCATATAACTGACCATTTTAGGAAGTTTGGTCAACGATGTGGCCGAGCCCGCTTTTTCGATGTGAATTGATTCGATCATTCGCTAAACAACTTACGGATAATTTTGATCGCGTTCTTTTGTTCGGCCGCACCGGCAATCGCAATGAAAATCGTATCGTCACCTGCGATCGTGCCGACTATTTCTTCAATGCGTGCGGCGTCTATTCTGACCGCGGCCGCTGATGCCAATCCGGACCCACACCGAGCAACGATCATATTCGGCCCCGCTTCTTTCAACGATGTGAGGTCGAATAATCTAGAGGTCGTTGTCCGTTCAGGCATGCGATAAACACTCTTAACTTTAACAATGCCGAGTTCGTCCAGATCACGAGAAACACTCGCCTGAGTGACCGAAAAACCGGCATTCGAGAGTCGGTTAACGATCTCGTCTTGCCTTGTAAGGTCCTCGGCCTCAATGATCGAGAGGATCTTGCCTTGTCTTTCGTTCTTCCTCATAACCTAGTGCGATATAAATCAATCGTGCATACTTAATGCATAGATGTATATTATACACAACGGGTTGTAAGTTCAATTGTTAAAAGAGACTTAGTTTAATTCGAAGGTATTTTTTGGGATTCTGGCGAAAGTCGTAGATCAGCTTCGTCGTTTCACTCGAAAATTGATTGACGTTTGAGGCAGTTTGATTGATGTTGTTGTAAAGGGTTTCGTCTGTAACGAGTTTTCCGAGTGTGCCTTTGCCGGCTTGGGCGTCGGCAAGAATCGTGTTGATCCGGTCGAGCGTTGTTCGTGCATCCTCGTAGAGTTTTTCATCTTTCAAGAATTTGCCGGCGGTTCCTTTTCCTTCGACGAGGTCATTAGAGATCAGCTTGAAGTCGTCCGCGATCGCGTTGATCTTTGCCGCGGAAGTTCTAAGGTCGGTTAATGCAGCACGCGTTTCGTTATAAAGTGCATCATCGGTTACGAATTTACCGGCCGTGCCTTTGCCGGCTCTAATGTCATTCGAGATAGCTTCTAGCTGGGCGACCGTTTTATTTAGGTTGTTATAAAGCGCTGGGTCGTTGATCAGTTGCCCGGCCGTGCCTTGACCGTTATTCACTTTTTCAAGGGTCGTTTGAAGCCTGACCATCGTTAGCTTGGTTTCGGCAACCGTCGCGTCCAAATTCTGATAGAGCGATTCATCGTTTAAAATGCGCCCGAGCGTTCCATCGCCTTGATTGGCTCGGTTCAAGATCTCGTTGGCGGGAACGGCGATCTTGTTGATCTGCTGCAACAGGTCGTTTCCGGTCTTTGTTAGTTGGTTTATCGAGATCGCCTCGCTCGATTCGAGGACACTATTCTCAGCCACCGGCGAACCTTTGGCAGTTCCCGGCGAAATGTTTATTACCTTGTCGTTTGCAAGGACCGAAACGGCGATTAGCTGAGCCGTAGAATCGGTGCGGATGCGTTCTGTGATCGGTTTATCGTTTAAGCTACTATCGACCGAAAGGGTCGCCTCGATCTTTGCTTCCTCAGGAGAATCGGGCGGAAGCAGATTTACCGATTCAACCTTTCCGATACGAACGCCGGCGAGTTGCACTTCCGATCCCTCACGGAGGCCGTCGGCGGCGGCAAAACGAGCCTTCAAACGAAGTTTCTTTTCAAACGGATTAAAATCTCCTGTCGAATTCAAAATTAGGAACGCCAAAACGGCCAGTCCGAAGAGAACAAATATCCCAACACGCAATTGGCTAAACCCAAGAGATTTTTTCGTTTCGACCATGACCTTTTACTTTCCGTGGATAAATCGTTTGATGTAAGGATCGTCGCATTTTTGAAGCTTCTCATCAGATCCTTCGAAAATTACTCTGCCGTCGCGGAGCATCATTATTTTGGTGTTTATTAGGCAAAGACTTTCACCTTCTTTCTCGTAAATCACGCGCCCGGTTTCGTCCACCGTAGCATATTCCGACGTTAAATACCGAACGTTGTTCATCTCGTGGGTTACGAATATGGACGAGACGTCCTGGAGATCTCTTAGCTTTATTGCCAGCTCGCAGATAGTTCGCGCGGTCGGCGGATCGAGTCCGGCGGTCGGTTCGTCAAATAGAACGATCTCCGGATCGCCGATCAGCGCACGGGCGATTCCAACGCGCCGCCGCATGCCGCCCGAAAGTTCGTCGGGCATTTTTTCAATAGCGTCTTCAAGATCAACGAACCGGAGCATTCGCCGTACTTCGCTTTCGATCTCTTCTTCACCGACCTTTTGCTCGCGAAGCCTGTACGCGACATTTTCATACACCGAAAGCGAGTCGAAAAGTGCGCCTTCCTGAAAGACCATTCCGACCTTTTGCCGGACATCCATCATCTCTTCTTCGCTAAAGTCTGCAATGTTCTCGCCGTCGATCAGGATCTCGCCCGAATCGGGTTTTAAGAGTCCGAGTATAAGTCGGATGATCGTCGACTTACCACCGCCGCTTCGCCCCAAGATCATCTTGGTCTCACCCCGGCCGATCTTAAAACTAATTCCGTCGAGGATAACCTTGTCGTCAAAGCTTAGAAACACATCACGAAACTCGATCGCCGGCCGAACTCTCTGTACATCGTCGTACGAATCCTCAAGATCGCCGGGGCGTTCCGGCAATTCTGCATTTTCTAATTCGTCAAAGGTTTCAGTCGTTTCCATTTCGGTCAGATCCTTCCTATATCGAGGAGAACTTGCAAGGCTTTTGAAAGGAAGAAGTCAAAGATGATCACCCAGATCGACGCTATTACGACGGCATCGGTCGTTGATTTTCCGACGCCGACCGTTCCGCCCGTCGTGCTCAAACCCTTATAACAAGCTACAGAACCGATGATCAAGCCAAAGAACAGCGGCTTCATCAGCCCACCTAAAAGATCCGTCGTGGCGATCCCGTTCCGAACAGATTGGAGAAAAACGTTTACATCTTGATTGAACAATAAATTCGCGACTATTCCGCCACCGATCAGTCCGAATATATCCGCTGCTACCGTTAGCAACGGAAGCATGAATATCAGTGCGAGCAGTCGCGGAGCAACAAGCTTTCGCGTTGGGTCCGTGCCAAGTGCTCGCATCGCATCGATCTGCTGAGAAACGACCATCGAGCCAAGTTCCGCCGAGATAGCCGAACCGATACGTCCTGAAACCATTAATGCGGAAAGAACAGGCCCGAGTTCGCGGATCAACGATGTCGCAACCGAGCGGCCAGCTTCATTCTGAATACTGTAATACTCGAGGGTCGGAAACGTTTGAAGTACAAGCACGCCGCCGGTAAAGAACCCAGTCAACAAAACGATCGGCAACGACCCGACTCCGATCAGGTCCATTTGCCGCACGGTTTCGCCGATATAGCGCGGTTTGCTGAACAAACCCGAAAAGGCTTTCCAGATCAGAATACTGATCTCTTGTAGTGCGAATAAAAACCTTGCTGTTGGACCCATTAGATTTTAGGCTGCGGAAACTCTAAAGCGCGAATTTGTTAAAGGTTACAATGAAGGCTCACTTTCAACAAACAAAGACGGCCTACGAAGAGTCGTAGGCCGTCTTTGCATTTTTGGAGGAAATCGGATCTAGTTAATTCTTTTGGCTCGGCTACGCCGGGTTTTGTACGGGTGGCGTTTGCGGCCGGTCAGTTTGCATACGCGGGCGATCGCCTTGCCGGGGACGTTGGAAATTCTCGCGAACTCTCTGCTCAACAGCGGTTCGAATCTCACGGAAACGGACGAGTTGTTCAGGTGTGAGAATTCTACGCACGGCGATCTCGTTCTCAAAATTTATCTTTGCGATCTCGCCGTGTGCAGCTTGAACATTACTCAATCGTTGGGCAACCAACGCATCATCAATAGTGTCTGCGTAGATCGCGTCGTCAAGAGCACCGGTCGCATCGCGCAAAGCCTTTTGGGCGGCCATACGTCGTTCGCGAATACCAACATTTAACTGGCGAATCTGGCGAATCTGTTGTTGCTGAAGGCCCAATTCGCGAAGCAGATCCATCTTGTTCGGCGGCCGCTGCTGATCGTTCGGCGGTGGGCGTTCGGGTTGCTGAGCCGACGAGGTGATCACGCCAAGAGCGATCATCACAAACAATAAAGTTAATTTAATAAATGGGCATTTCATAGAGTTAATCGTCTAGCGAACCGATGTCAGAGACGAGATCTGCTAACCTCAGAGACTCGTCAGAAAATTCGTCAAAATCATTTAGCCTCGGCACCCGAACCCTTTCAGCCGTCCGTTGGGCAACTGTAGATTTCGGCGCGATAGTTTTCACACTTCGTCGCGCTTTCTGCGGTTCTTTATCTTTAACAACAACTAATGCCGGCTCGATCTCAGGTGTGTTTGAATCGTCCGATCCGATAACCGGATCAGCATTTGCCGGTGCAGTTGCCGGACGTTCGATCGATCGCGTTTCCGGGATTGGCGGAACCTCAGCTATTTCCTCGCCGCTGAACGAACCGCCATAGAATGCGAATCCCAGGATGGCTAGGACCAAACCAAATGCTCCGGCAGTCGCCAAACGCGGACCGGTCGCAAAGATTCCTTTCAGCGAATCGACCCACGAATACGAAGGTTTCGCTTCTGCATAAGGTATTTCAAATACAGGTGTTTCGAGCGGATCGAAATCAAGCTTCTTCCACTCGAAAACCGAATATCGGCTGTCTGCCGCCGCCGCGAATTCGTCGGTGCACGGAACGCAGACTATAAGATGATCTTCAAAGGCCTCACGTTCCGGCGTCGGCATTTCGCCGTAAAGATACGCGACGAACGCATCATCATCACTGCAAATTAAACTTTTCTTGTTAAACTTCTGCATCTTTACGCCACCTCCATCGGCAGCCGATCTAACTTCATTCTAAGCTGTTTCAAAGCAGTATATAATCTGCTTTTTACTGTGCTCAGCGGAACATCGAGCGTGTCGGATATTTCCTGAAACG
>JBGTKQ010000082.1:0-6804 GCA_041744555.1 Pyrinomonadaceae bacterium | reverse complement strand
GCTTCGGATTCTTTGCGGGTCTTGCGACCGATGCCGTGGAAATTGGCGGTAACGCCACTATCGGGTGCGTGCATTAGAAAATGAGCAAATTCGTGAAACATCACAAAAAGCTTTTTGTCGGGCGCGAGCTTGCTGTCGATGGCGATGTAATGCCCACCCATCAGGCAATAGTAGAATCCGCCGACGCGAAGCGGCATTTCCTCGACCTTGATCTTATGCCGCCGGCAAAGCGCGTAAAAATCGGCCTCGGTCAGCCTTCGCTGGTTCCATCCAACTTTAAGAGCTTCGATCTTTTCAAGGAAAAAACGCATAATGTGAGAATTTATTTAACAGATGCAAGAGTGTATCATAGATGCGATAAACCTCGAAGGTGGATTTAGCCTTCGATTTTGGTACCGGGGAGACGATCAAAAGCGTTTAATCTGAAACCTTGAACCTTGAACCTTGAACTATTTGGTCTTATTGCGGAGCGTTCGGTCGAGCACTTTTTTGGCGTCGCGAATGGCTTCAACACGGTCGGCGTGTGTATATGTTTCCCAACCCTGAAAGAAAACGATTCCAAAATCGGTCGGGTACTCGCGGCCGTCGTGAGTGAACCATTCGCTCATCACGCGTTCCGGATCTCCGAATTTTCGCACGGCTGCGTCGATATCAAACGGCGGCGGTTCGTCGATCGTTCCGAGATTTTGTACTTCTTCGGCGACTCGGCTCGAAAGCTTTTGCTCGATCAAAGATCCGATCCGCTCGTCGATAAGCCGTCCGATGTCGATCTTATCTCCAGAAAGATACATTTCGCCGCGTCCGGTGAGCAGCCAATTAAGCGATACGTTCGTTTCATCGGCGATCTTGATCAAAACCTCCGGTGCAGGAAGCCGGCCCTGAAAGTAGTTACGGATGGTCGCATGCGGCAGATCGAGCCGCCGGGCAATATCCGCCATTGTTTCGTAGTTAAACGCACTCTTGAGCCGTTGTATGAATTCATCGTTCATGTTCCGCAAAGTCCTTTTGATCTGTTGTGCATTTACGATACACCTGTTCGATTGCTTAGCAAAATCAGTACAAAAAAAGGCGGGCCGAAACCCGCCGAGTGTCTGAGGAGGAAAATTGCTAGAACCGAAGCTTAGCCCCAAGCTGGATTCGCCGAGCATCGAATGCCGATGTAAATCCAAGCGGAGCGCTCGGGCTAACGGTCTTATCGCCGCGGATATCAGTTATCGCCGGGAACGTCGGCCCGACGGTGTTATTGACCGAAGCGAAGTTCAATCGGTTGAAAAGATTAAAGCCTTCGACCGTCAGATCGAGCGACATCTTTTCCGTAAACGCGATCTTCTTCGTGAGGCGCATATCAAACGTAGCAAAGCTCGGGCCTTTACCTACGTTTCGCGGGATCGGGCCAACGGGAAGCGTGCCGAATGTGAGCAACGGCCGGTCGCCATTTGTGCTGCGGTCGCCGTTCACATCGGAGCCTGCGAGCAGGTTGAATGGACGGCCGCTGTTTGCACGGAATATCGGCGTGAGTTGAAAACCGCTCAGAAAAGCATTCTTCCAAGGGCTTTGCAACACGGCATAGATGACGAATTTATGCCGTTGATCAAATGCCGAAAGGGAATATTCCGGGTTGTCGTCAAGCTGATCGAACGCCCGGAAATCGCTGTTGTAGTCGGTCACCTGGTCGAATGCCTCGCTCCAGGTGTAGTTACCGGCGATGGCAACGTTCTGGCCAAACTGCTTTTGGAACTCAAGGATGATCCCGTTGTAGTTGGCAGATGCGGCCGCTTCATAAATGATCTCTTGAAACAGGAACGGATCACGGAAGCATGTGAAGATCGCGGCTCCGGTACAACCCGATGCCGCCGACCATTCGCGAATGCCGCGTGGCCCGATCGGGCGATCAAGCAAATTGATGTCGCGAGCACGCGTGATGAATTGGGTAAGTGCCCAAACATAGCTCGCACCAGCGGTAAAGCCTTGGCCGAAATCGTGTTCGATACCCAAGCTTCCCTGTTGGGCGCGGGGATTCCTGTAGTTTGGATCTTCGCGGAATAACACGGTTAACGGATTTCGCGGCCCGGTTTGCGAAACGTTTATTCCAAACTGTGCCAAGTCCGACGCCACGATCTGTCGGTTCGTGGTTGGAATTCCAATAACGCCTTGAGCACGCAAGGTGCGGAAGATGTTGATCGGGCCGTTAATAGCCAGTGGATTTGCCGCGTTAAGCGTCGTTAGCACCTGCGGAATTTGACGGAAACCGTCGATCTCGTTCAGCGATTGGACAACGTAATCGATCACGAACGGGATCTGTGCGTAGAACATTCCGTAGCCGCCGCGAATGACGGTCCGGTTATCGTCATCGGGCGACCAAGCAAAACCGACACGCGGCCCAATGCTGCCATACGACGTTTTCAGCGGTTTGCGGCGAACATCGATCTCGTATCGCAAACCATAATTGAGTGTCAGTCCGCGAGCAACCTTCCATGTGTCCTGTCCATAGATCGAATAATACGGAAGCTTGCCGCCGACGATGCCGTCACCAAATCCCTGCTGATACGATTGCGGCAGACCGAGATCAAGCGATTGAAGTGCATTGATCGTGGTCGCAGCAAGTTGAGGACTTACAAAAGCTCCCGGCAGCGTTCCGAATCCGAATCGGCCGCCAAAGAACGTCTTCGAATCGAAGAAACCATCTCGCATCAAAAAGCTTCCGCCGAACTTCATACGGTGGTTACCGCGATCGAGCGTGAAATCATCAGATATGGAATATCTGCGATCGTAGTTAAAACTTGGCAGAAAGATGTCGCGGTTAAAGAAGCCAAAACCTGCAACGTTCAATTCGGGGCCATTCGGGTCGTTCGATTCCACGAACAAAGTATTGTAATTGCCTTGGAGGCGAAGTTCGTTCGTCGCACTCGATCCGAACACATGTGTCCACGAACCGATCAAGTTGTGATCCAAAACACTGACGTTATTCGATCGCGAAAAGGCGAGCAATGCACGCGTCGCCTGATTCCCATCTTCACGGTCGTTGAACCGATAGCTGAGATAGAAACTGTTCGAAACGTTTGGCACATGATCGACCCTGAAAGATGCGCTATGCGAATCGCTAGGGAACGGGAAAACGCCGCTGTTGTTACGGAACAGATCGATAGTTGGCTGGTCCGCAGTCAGCACTCCGCGAAGAATCGCGGCGCATTGTGCACGCGGAGCCGCGACGCCGGTAACGCACGGAACGGGAGTCGGGTCGGTACTCGCCGCCAGCGTGGCGAGGATGGCTTCTTGGCCGCCTGTCGGATTGAAGATATTCAGATTGGTCAAAAGGGGAACCGTAGAAGATTCACGCTTTCGCTGGCCCTCGTAGGCACCGAAGAAAAATGTCTTGTCCTTAGCAAATGGGCCGCCAAGGCTTACTCCGTATTGCTGCCGGTTCGCTTCGGGTTTGATCCTCGTAAGGCTGTTTCCATCGAGAACGAACGCGAATGGATCGCCGGCATCAAGCGATTGGTGTCGAAAATACGCGAACGCACTTCCGAAATAATTATTCTTTCCGGTTTTTGCAATGATATTGATCACTCCGCCGCTGGCACCGCCGAATTCGGCGTTGTAGCTGCTTCGGTTGACCTGAAACTCTTGCACGGCTTCCTGGCTAAGATTGGCACGAACACCGCCACCCTGATCGTTCGCCTCGGCGCCATCGACGGTAATGCTGTTTCCGCGGCCGTTGCTGCCGTAAAAAGAAATGCCGCTTTGCGGTGTCTGGCTAACTCGGAAATCAGAGTTGTCGGCAAGCGCGTTGGAATCTACAACGCCAGGCGTAAGCAGTGTAAACGTAAGGTAATCGCGGCGGTCTATCGGAAGTTCGCGAATGTATCGTTCATTGATCGTCGTCGATTGCTGAGTCCGCTCAAGTTCGATAAGGGCCGGATCGCCGGTTATCTCAACGGTCGCCGTTGCATCGCCGATCTGCATATTGAAGACCTGATCGAGCGTTTGGCCTACCGTTACAGACACAGAATTTCGAACCTGGGAACTGAATCCGGTCGCTTCTACGCGAACCGAATATACACCAGGTGTGAGGGCCAGAAATCGGTATTCGCCCTGTGAACTAGTGGTGGCCGTACGTGATGTTCCGCGGTCGCTATCTGTCAGCGTGACGGTCGCACCAGAAACAACGGCGCCATTCGGATCGAGAACGCGGCCTTGAATATCCGACGTCGAACCGCCGGCTTGCCCAAGACCGGCAATAGAGAGCAAGAGTGTAACGAGCAAAAGAGAGGTGAAACGAAGCATCGGTTGGATAACCTCCAATTAAATTAGTGATTCAAAAATGACGCTAAGATCTGCTCCTGCGTTTCGGCCTGTCCGCACTGGCTTTAAGCCAAGCTGCGATCAAATAAAGCGGGAGTCTACTTTTAATTAAGTCCGAGTAATAGAAGCTGAACGATTCTAAGCTGAAACCATAAGAAAATACAATAGGTTTGTTTACAATTTCGTAATGGGAGTTCGCTGGAACTAAAAACATGGATTTAAATATTTCGCCAATTTCACTAAGCAGTATCTTAATTAACGGCTTGCAAGATATTATTCCCACGTGCATCATATTCGGTGGTAGTCCTACTCTCGCGCATCAACGGTGATGCGCCCCGATCAGTGAAGTTCAGTTCGACGGCGTTTTGGAAGTTCGAGGGCAGGTTGGTTATTTGGTTGGAAGTTGCTTTCGGGCGTTTCGAACGCGAATCTTGGCGGGCAGACCGTTTCCCCAATTTAATATTCGCATTCGATGCTTCTTTTGGATCTTGCCGCTTGCGGGCAACAAAAACGCATAAACAAAAATGAAACTCTACGTAGGAAATCTCTCTTTTCAAACATCGAGCCACGATCTCGATGAACTATTTGCAGGCGTCGGAACCGTCGAATCGGCTTCCGTTGTAGAAGACCGTGAAACGGGCCGCTCACGCGGTTTTGGTTTTGTCGAAATGGCATCACAAGCTGAAGGCGAAAAAGCCATTGCTGATCTTGACGGTAGCGAGCACAATGGCCGCACGTTGAAAGTTAACGAAGCCAAGCCCCGCGAAGATCGCGGATTTGGCGGCGGTGGTGGTGGACGCGGCGGACGTGGCGGTGGTGGTGGAAACCGAGGTGGTGGCGGCGGTGGATACGGCGGCGGACAGAACCGCTGGTAGTTAAACTGAAAACCGCGATCTTCGGGTCGCGGTTTTTACGTTTAATGCTTCTTTTTGGATTTTGGCTTTGATTTGACCGGAGCAAAGCTGTTGCTAACGGGAGCAACCATCGCTGCTTTGATCGGAAATTCGATCGACTTGATCATCGTTCCGTTGAGATAAATGTCAGCACGATAAACCCCCGCGACCCACGCTTTGTGCGGCTTGCCCTGAAAATAAACCTCGTTCTGTCCTTCGGTGGTGGTAAAGCTGGCAGAGACCACTTTGGTCTCTGACCGCACCCCATTCACCTTGACCGCTACAAGCAACATTCTCACGGTCGCCGGTTCAGGCGACCCGAGTTTTACAACACAATGGATCGGAACATCGTTGACACCAAATTCCGACACCGCGTCGCCGGCCTTTCCGTCACCGTCGTCTTTCGCTAGATAGATAGAGACTTCGGCCTTTTCGTCTGACGCCGGTAATTGCCCGTTAGCTGGCGAAGCGTAAAAAGCGATAGCTACAATCAATAGCAAGTTGTATTTCAGGTATCTCACAGAATAATTTGAACTCCGTGAGACTAAGAGACCGAATCGAACCGTTTAGTTGTATAGCGGTTGCAAGATCTACTCTTGCGGTAGTTCTCCGCCGCAGTGCGGACACTTGCAGATCTCTTTTCTGCGTCGATGGCGAGTGATCTCTTCGGCAAAACCACTGGCAATTATACCGGCGGGCAGAGCGAACATTCCGATGCCGAGAAAGGCGATCGTTCCACCCAGCAGTTTCCCAACCGCTGTTACCGGGAATACGTCGCCATAGCCGACCGTAGTCAGAGTTGCAATTCCCCACCACATTGCTGAAGGAATGTCCGGAAACTTGTCGGGCTGGGCTTCACTTTCGACGACGTGCATCAATGTCGATGCGAACACTAACAAAATAATGATCATTACTGTTGTGACGATCAGTTCTTCTTTTTTATTACGAAGCACATGTCCCAGCGAATCAAGCGACGTTACATAGCGGCTCAATTTTAACAGTCTAAAAAGCCTGAAGATCCGGAGCATTCGAAGTATTCGCAAGTCCACTACGAAGAACAGCGGAAGCAGGGCCGGCAAGATCGCAAAAAGATCGATAAGCGCCATCGGCGTAAACGCATAGCGTATCCTTCCCCTTATCCGACCGCTGTACCTTGGGTCAAGCGGCGCGATCCACAAACGAAGCAGATACTCGATAATGAACACACTTACCGAAAACGCCTCAAATGCATGGAAATAAGCCGAGTACGCAAGATAAACAGAATCAACACTTTCAACGACGACCACCACCACATTCAAGAAGATCAGAAGGATCAGTCCGAGGGCGACGACCCGGTCGATCCAGACATCGTCATCGATATCTACCAGAATGTCGTAGGTTCTTTGTTTAGCTCGATCTAACATTTGCAGTAGGTAAGGCCTTGTTATCAAAAACAATCTAGCCCGAAAGAAATGGCTAATCAAGCCAATAGTTTCGATCCTTTAATACATGGAGCAGGGCGCGTATAATTCCTGGATAAAATGCATTTCGTTTTTTCCCGCACATTTTACATTCTTTTCACGCTTGCTCTGGTGCCGCTTTCGCTTTCGTGGAATCTGCCGGTTTTGCG
>JBGTKQ010000081.1:0-17384 GCA_041744555.1 Pyrinomonadaceae bacterium | reverse complement strand
ATCGTTGCTTACTATCGCTGGTATCAAGATTCGGCCGATGACTTCGGCGGTTTCAATCAATTACAGCGTGGAGCCAGCCCGGGCGGAAGCCGCGGCGACATTAACGTCACCTTTTTTGCTGACGCTCGTGTTCGTCGTTGGATGAACCTTTCGGCAAACGTTGGCTACACTTACAATTCAAGTATCAAAGCTGATGCACCGGGTGGCCGGTTTACGCTTCTTGACCGTGGTGATGAGTTCACCGCCGCTGTTGCAGCGGACTTCCCAGTCAACAAGTATTTTCAGCCGATCCTCGAATTCCGTTCGACCCGCTATGTGGGCGGACGTACCCCTAACGCTTTCGAACATCATCCGATGGATGCGATCGCGGGTGCCCGTGTCCACATCACTCGTTGGTTCGGAATCGGTGGTGCTTACAGATATAACGTAAACCAGCAGGACGAAGGTTCGTTCGATGACAGCTCCGGTGTTGCCTCAGTTTTGGTTCCGTGCATCAATCCTACGACGCAGACACCGTCGGGTGGAGAAGGCGGAACAGTTTGTACGCCAACGGTCATCAACACAACGATCAGCGGTGTTCCTGCAGGTTTCCGACCTTCGGCAGATCCACACGGCTTCATCGGTCAAGTATGGATCGGTCGCCGCAACAACCGCCAGGGCGATATTGTAAATATCCCGGCGAATGTCACGGGCTTAACGCTTAGCGACAACATGATCAAGGGTGGTTGCCAACCTGGCTTCCGTCCGCGTGAAGGTGAAGTTTGTAACGAAAGCACAATGATCAACGTCACGACGACCGCTACGGACGCCGAAAACGACGTGCTTACCTATAACTACACTGTGTCCGGTGGACGCATTGTTGGTTCGGGTGCGAATGTTCAGTGGGATCTTTCGGGTGTAAGCCCTGGAACCTACACGATCACGTCGGCCGTGGACGATGGTTGCGGACTTTGCGGACAGACCAAGACAGAAACGATCACGATCGCTGAATGCGTCTGTGTCCAGGAATGTCCTTCGTGTCCTACTCTTTCGGTCACCGGTCCTGCTGGTGTAACTGCTCCGGGTAACACGATGACGTTTACCGCTAACTTGAGCGGCGGCGATGGCTTGACCCTTAACTGGTCAGTTAATCGCGGTACGATCACAGCTGGTCAGGGAACACGCAGCATTGTGGTTCAAACCGGTGCTGAAGACGCTGGTCAAACGGTAACCGCTACGGTTAACCTCAGCGGGTTCAATCCGAATTGCACGGGTTGTGTATCTGAAGCAAGCGAATCTGCTCCGGTAACACCTGAAGTTCTACCTATCCTTGTAGATGAATTTGGCAAGTTGTCGAACGACGAGATCCGAGGTCAACTCGATATCTTCTTCGCAACATTGTCGAACAATCCTACGGATCAGGGATACATCATCAACTACGGTACATCACGTGAGATCGCAGCTCGCGAACGACTGATACAGAACCACATCCGGTTCCGTAACTTCGACGCTGGCCGCATCACGATGATCAGTGGTGGAGATTCGCCTGACGGTATCGTCAGAACGAAACTTTATCGCGTGCCTAGTGGTGCTGATAACCCAAACCCGTAACGAGCTTTGCATCTTAATAACGATGCGAACATTGAAAGGGCGGAACAGCAATGTTCCGCTCTTTCGCATTTTCACCAACACTTAAAGTTTTGCATCAGCTTTCCAATTGTGTAGAATCAAAAAAGTACGTTGAGGTTTACGCACAGGAAAATTCTGAATTCTGAATTATTCTGTCGAACGATGTAGTTACGGAACACATCCAACCCCCAACGTGGAAATACCACCGGTCGATCGATTGCTCTCCAGAAATACAAGGAATTATGAAAAATCTATCCATTAGGACTCTTCGCTCATTGCTTTTACTGACTGCAATTCTTATTAGCGGAACCGGTTCGGCGTTTGCCGTTACTACCGAAGACGGAAGTATTTTTGAGGACAAGGCAAGCGGAGCCGTCTGGGAAGTAGTTGGGCCAATGGGTGGTGACGTTAGGGCGGTTGCGATCGATCCAAAAGATCCCGATCGGCTTTACATCAGCACGCTTGACGGACAGATCCATCTTTCGACCGATGCAGGCAAGTCGTGGCAATTGCTTGTGAATTTGAACGAACCACTGCTTGTAATAGACAATCTGCGGGTCGATCGGCTCGATTCAAACAGGATATATGCAGCAGGAAACAGAGGAAACGAAGCCGGTGGATTCTTTTATTCGACCGATGCCGGTAAGTCGTGGAAAGAAGCCAAGGAGCTAAAGGACCAGGCGATCCATTCGTTTACTCAAGCTGACTACGATGCGAAGATCCTTTTCGTTGGTACGCGGATCGGAGTCTTCCGGTCGGATAATTCGGGAGAAAAATGGCAAAGGATCGAATCTGATTCTTCGCCGATCAACGTAAATTCGTTTGCCGTTGATCCAAAGAATATCAACACTCTTTATGCAGGAACGACATGGCGGCCGTACAAATCTACCGACGCGGGAAAATCGTGGCGGCTGATCAAGACCGGCATGATCGATGATTCTGACGTGTTCGCCCTATCGATCAACAAGAACGAGCCAAGCAATATGTTCGCCTCGGCTTGCAGCGGCATCTATCAATCAAGCAACGGCGGCGAGAACTGGCGAAAGATCCAGGGAATTCCCTCGACATCGCGAAGAACTCGGGACATTTTGATCAATCCGGCCGACCCATCAAAGGTTTATGCCGGAACGACCGAAGGATTTTGGATGTCGTCGAACGGCGGACAAACCTGGAGCATGACGACCCAGCGTAACCTTGAGATAAATTCGATCGCTGTCCATCCTGATCTCCCGAATCGCATTTTCATCGGAACCAACAATTACGGAATGATGGTCTCGAACGACGGTGGCCGGAATTGGGCACAGACGAATAACAAGTTCACAAGCCGGTTTACTTACTCCGTTACGCCTGACATCTCGCAGCCAGACCGTCTCTACGCGCTGACAAAGAACACAGCATCGAGCGGCGGATTCGTCTTTGTTAGTAATGATGGCGGAACGACCTGGACTCACGTTAAAGGCCTAGATATCAACCGCCACGCAGCGTTTACGATGATCCAAGATAAGGTAAACCAGGACGTGATGTACCTCGGAACGAACGTTGGGATCTTTCAGTCGATCGACCGTGGCATGAACTGGAAACTAACAACTCCGGCAAAACCAACTAAAAAGGCACCGGCAAAACGGCTAACAGCGGCCCAACGACGTGCCGCAGCCGCAGCCGCAGCGAAAGTCCCGGTGGGCCCGATGATGATTCCCTCTCTTGGTGAAAAGATTAGAATTCTTGCACACGCTGAAGATGAGAAGGGCGGCATCCTGGCCGGAACCGACAAAGGTATTTACAGAATGCACGACATCGCAAAAGGCTGGGAAAAGCTTCCTATGTCCGATGCCCTCGATGCAAACATCACTGCGATCTATACCTCGACCAACGTACCCGGAACTATTTGGGCCGGAACCTCGCGTTCAGGTGTGATCGTTTCGACCGACGAAGGCAAAACTTGGTCGAAGACCGATAGTTCGCCGGACAACGTTCCGGTTAGTTCGATCGCAGGTGATCCGAACCAGCCAAATCATCTTTACGTAGGGACGATCCAATCGCTTTATCTAAGCCGCGATGGAGGACGGACATGGGTTCGCCGCGGCGGAAATCTTCCGCTCGGTAATTACACCAGCATTCTGATCAATCCGAGCAATACGAAAGAGATCTTCGTATCGAGTGCTCATGAAAATGAAGGCGGTGTTTATCGGTCGGACGACGCAGGGATGAATTGGAAGCGGTTCGATTCGAAAGGCATGACCTTGCCGAGCCGACGCATTTGGTCGATGGCTTTTGATCCGGCTAATCCAAACCGAATGTTTGCCGGAACGCACTCTTCGGGCGTTTACGTGATCGATCGCAAGCAGGAAGTTGCCGAGAGTAAAGCGACGTCTCTTCCGACGACCGGAAACTAATTGAGCCTAGTTGAAAATAATGGGGGCGGTCGAAAATGGCCGTTCCTTTCTTCGTTTGGAAGTTGTCGCGGGGAATTCTATAATCTTCAAGTAACCGGGAGCCGAACTTAACGATGAAGGAGAGTGCCTGTCGCGAAGAACGCGGCCAAGCTAATCTTGTGGTTGAAAGCCTTGCATTTTCCGAGGTTCCGGGCCAATCGAAACTGTTTCTGGATTACCTTTCCGAGCCCAATTCCCTGTCGAACTTTTATCCCGCGGTCGTTTCTTCGGTCAATGATCTTTTAGGACGTGGTGCTGAGGTCTTGCGTAAATATCCGGATCATCGGAGCGAAATCTGTGATGTCTTAGACGAGCAGAATAAGCAGTTTGGGTCGTCGCAAAAGACCATCGAGAACATCGGACGGCTGCGGCTGACGGATTGTGTTGCGGTCCTAACCGGACAACAAGCAGGCGTTCTCGGCGGGCCGCTTTACACCATCTACAAGGCATTAGCGGCGATTAACGCCGCCGAAGAACTCACGCGACTCGGAACACCGGCAGTTCCGATATTTTGGGCGGCGACCGAAGATCACGACTTCGCCGAGATCGCTGAAGCGTTCAATATTTACGCTTCCGGAAAACTCGCTCAGTTGAAGATCAAAGGTGATCCGCAGAATGAATCAAAGCCCGTAGGCTCGATCGTCATCACCGAGGACGATGCCTCTGCGATCGCTGAGCATTTGGCTTGGCTTCCGAAAACTGAGTTCACTGATTCTACAAAAGAGTTGTTCACTGATTGCTGGAAGGCTGGTTCGACATTCGGGCAAGCCTTCTGCTCGTTTATCGCTAAAGTATTCGCTGACTACGGCCTGATCGTCGTTGACCCGATGTCGCCGAAGTTGAAAGCTCTTTCGGCGCCACTGATAGTGTCGGCGATCAACAAACAAAAGACGATCATCGATTCCCTGCTGGGGCGCGACGCCGAGCTTTCCAACGCAGGTTATCACTCGCAAGTCCTAGTTGATAATGAACACGTGGCGCTGTTCTGGATAAATGATGCTGGCGAAAGGCGGGCTCTAAAAGCCACCAACGATGGCGAATTTCGTATCAATGGCGAACGCGAGTTGATCTCGTCGGAATGGCTGATCGAGAAAGCTAGAATCGAGCCCGAACGATTCAGCCCCGGCGTAATGCTTCGGCCCGTTGTTCAAGATTACCTTTTCCCGACGATCTGTTATTTTGGCGGAGGCGCGGAGATCGCATACTTCGCCCAAAATAGCGAAGTTTACCGCGTTCTCGAAAGGCCTCCGACGCCGATCTTACATCGCCAAAGTTTTACGATCGTCGAATCAAAGCACGCACGAACTCTAAAGAAATTTGAACTTGAACTACGAGACCTTTTCGACGGGTTCGACGCTCTGCTTCCTCCGATAATCGAGCGGTTCGTTAACCCCAAGGCGGTCGAGACGTTTACTGAGACGGAAGAAACGATCAATTCTGAATTACAAAAGCTTGGAGCCGAATTGAATAAGGTGGATCCGACTCTGGCTGCGAATCTTGCAACGCGCCAGCGAAAGATCGCCTATCATATCGCTGCTTTGCAAAAGAAATTCCATAGAGTTCAGGGCGAACGCGATGAGACGGTCGATCGACAATTGAAAACAGCCTTTGCTGAACTTTTCCCGCGAAACGGTTTGCAGGAAAGAACGATCGGGCTTGCAACGTATTTTGACCGTCACGGAGGGTATTTTATCGACTGGATCTACGACGCGATCGACTTGGGCGACAATGGCCATCGAATAATTTATCTATAGGATGAATAAGATCAGAATTTTGCCGGACACGCTTGCAAACCAGATCGCCGCCGGCGAGGTGGTCGAACGGCCTGCGTCCGTGATTAAAGAGCTGATCGAAAATTCCATCGATGCCGGATCCGGCAGGATCCACGTCGAAATAGAACTCGGCGGGCGAAGGTTGATGCGGATTTCCGACGACGGCGAAGGAATGCTCCGCGACGATGCGATCCTTGCGTTCGAACGGCACGCGACGTCCAAGATCCGTGAACTCGATGATCTTGGTCGCATCGGAACTCTTGGCTTTCGCGGTGAAGCATTGGCTTCGATCGCATCAGTTGCAAAGGTCGAACTTGTCACAAAGGTCGAAGAAGATGCCGCTGCCACCCGCGTAGTTATCGAAGGTGGCAGGTTGCTTGACGTGAAAGATGCAGCTCGAGCGACCGGAACGACACTCTCAGTACGCGATCTGTTCTTCAACACTCCTGCACGTCGAAAATTCATGCGGTCCGAAGCTACCGAAAATTATCACCTGACCGGCATCGTCCAGCATTACGCCCTCGCTCATCCGGAGATAGCGTTCACGCTGACCAACAATGGCCGCGAGGTTTTGAACGTTTCTCCGGCGAAAGATCTGCGTGAACGGGCATTTCAGATCTTTGGCGGAAGCGTCATCGAAAGCCTTCTTCCTGTAAGCGGCGGCCGCGAGTTCGTTGCAAAAGTTTCGGGTTTTGTCTCGGCTCCACGAGAACGGCGAACAAACCGAGACGGGCAATATTTTTTCGTAAATCAGCGCTTTGTGCGTGATAAGACCATAGCCGGCGGCCTGCTCGAAGGCTTCCGTTCGGTTTTGCCGCACGGCGTTTATCCGGTTGCGTTTCTTTTTATTGACGTCCCGCTCGAAGAGGTCGATGTAAACGTTCACCCCGCTAAGACCGAGGTCCGGTTTCGCCGGAACGAAGCCGTAAAAGATGTGATCGCCGAGGCAATTCGTGAATCGCTCGCTAAGGCTGGAATTGTCCCACCGCCTGTCGCAGAGTCATCTCGGGAAAACGAAGAGGAAAAGACTGTCGCATTTGAGTCGGAAAACAGCCAGATCACCGAAACAGAACAGCCTTCGTTCACTCTCGAATCGCCGAAGATAGTTGATGATATTTCGTTGAAGTTCGAATCGCCGGCCGCGGTGGGAGCTGAAGGAACCGGCGAGACGCTTTTGGTTGAACAACCACTCAAGCCAAGTTCGTCGAACGAACGATCTCTAAACTTTGCTGAAGAGTTTGAGCAGGCCGCGATGCGTCGTTCGGCTGCTACCGCAGCATATTCTGACCCGTTTGTCGGACAAGGCTATTCCGTTCTACCGCCTGTAGATTCTGCCGCCCGTTTCGTAAAAGGCATTGAAGTCGATTCTCTTTCGAGATCGTCGATAACACCGATCGCGCAGTTGCACGAAAGCTTCATAATTGCCGTTGATGACGAAGGCTTGCTGCTCGTCGATCAGCATGTCGCACACGAACGGATCTTGTTTGATAAATTTCGCCGCAGCGAAACTGAAAGGGCGATCGAATCGCAGAATCTATTGCTTCCCGAAACGCTTGATCTTTCGCCTTCGCAGGCCGAATCGTTTCAATTAGTCGAAGACGAAATGGCATCACTTGGATTTGACGTAATGCGGCTTTCGGGACGAACGATAGCGATAAAATCTATTCCGACCGATGTGCCGGCCGCCGAGGCCCGGAACCTTTTCGCCGAGATCTTGGATAACATCGATCCGTCAAAACGCGGCGGCGCGAAATCAACCTTGCGAGACGATGTTGCCGCAAGCCTCGCATGCAAAGCGGCGGTCAAGATCAACATGAAGCTGACGCCAGAGAAAATGAACTGGCTGATCGACCGCCTATTGATCACGTCGTCGCCGACAACATGCCCGCACGGAAGGCCGATAATTCTTCGGCTTACGATGAAAGACATTGAACGCGGTTTTCACCGAACTTGAGATTATGAACAGCGAATTTCCGGAAGAACGGTCGAACGCATTTTGGAATAAGGTTTACGCCGCTGTAATCATTACTACGTTTGTTGTGGTAATGCTCTTGTGGGCGTTCTCCCGATATTTCGGACCGTGATCAGAATCACAAATGCATTTACTTGATTGGGCGATCGTAATAATTTATCTCTCCTATGTCATCATCGATGGCATTCGGATGACCAAGCACACCGGCACGAAGGAGGGCTATTTCCTCGCGAACCGGAGTCTGCCATGGTGGGCGGTCGGCCTTTCGGTGATGGCAACCCAGATGTCGGCGATCACCCTCGTCGGAACGCCGGGCCAGGCTTATACCGATGGAATGCGGTTCCTGCAGTTTTACTACGGTCTCCCGTTCGCGATGATCATCCTTTGCGTAACGGTCGTCCCCTTCTTCCACAGAGCCAATGTTTTCACCGCATACGAATATCTGGAAAAGCGTTTCGATGTTCGCGTTCGCACCCTGACTAGCTTTTTCTTTCTGATCTCACGCGGACTCGGAGTCGGGACGATAATCTCAGCACCCGCGATAGTCCTGTCGATCGTTTTCGGCTGGAACCTGATCGCAACGATCTTTGCTATCGGCCTTACAACTACTGTTTACACGATGCTCGGCGGCGTACAGGCGGTGACGTGGACGGACGTGAAGCAAATGGTGGTAATCTTCTTCGGACTCGGTGTCGCAATCTATGTGATCATCTCAGGATTTCCGGCAGGCGTATCTTTGATGGATGGCCTCGAACTGGCGGGAAGCCTTGGTAAATTGGAAACGATCGATACGCGGTTTGATCTTACGGAGAAATATACGATCTGGTCAGGATTGATCGGCGGCTTGTTCCTGATGCTCGGATACTTCGGCTGCGACCAAAGCCAAGTACAGCGATTTTTGACGGCAAAGTCGGTCGATGAGGGGCGAACATCACTGCTAATGAGCGCCTTTCTCAAGATCCCGATGCAGTTCATGATCTTGTTAATAGGCGTGCTTGTTTTTGTCTTCTATCAGTTTACTGCTCCGCCCGTCGTCTTCAACACTTATGAAATTTCGAAAGCACGTGCGAGCATCGAATTTCAACAGATCGTACAGAACTATACAAACGCACACACAGCCCGGAAAGATGCCGCCGTGGAATACGCTGCAAATGGTGGAGAGCTAAGTGCATATGTTGCGGCCGACAAGCAGGTTAACGAAACGCGGAAGAAAGCGATCGAGCATGTAAGGTCGACCGGCACACCAAGTTTCAACGATGTTAACTATATTTTCCCGTCATTTATTCTCGCCCACATGCCCATGGGTGTGATCGGGCTTTTGATCGCTGCGATCTTTGCCGCTGCAATGTCGTCGATCGCTGCTGAATTGAATTCACTAGCTACAGCGACGACGATCGACTTTTACAGGCGGTTGTTCAGAGCCGACGCGACCGACGCACACTTTGTCGCGGTTGGCAGAATATCGACATTACTTTGGGGGCTGTTTGCGTGCGTGGTCGCCATCTTCGCTACAAATCTCGGTTCACTTATTGAGGTCGTAAACAGATTCGGTTCTTTCTTTTACGGTTCGCTGCTTGGCGTTTTTGTTCTTGCGTTCGTCGTAAAACGGTCTAATGCACGCGGTGCTTTCTTCGGCCTGCTCTTTGGTATTGCTTCGGTCTGGATCGCGAGCTGGTACACGAATATCGAGTTTCTCTGGTTCAACGTGATCGGCTGTTTAGTAACTGTTGCCGCAGGCTATCTGATCAGTCTAACGGTAAGAAAAGATTTGAACCGCGGAGACGCGGCGACGCAAAGGTAAGAAATATATGGATTTGATTTTGGGAAGTTCACGTAGTCTTCTGTGTCGTTTTATTTGTATTCTCTGCGTCTTTGCGTTTCTGCGGTTGGAAGCACCGGGCCAGGTCGCGCCGGTTTACGATCGCGGCGTGATGGGACTAGAGCAGATTCTGAAACGGCTGAACACGTCGGCATCCGCGATGATGATCGGTGCGCATCCCGACGACGAAGACACGGCCTTGCTCGCTTATTTGGCACGCGGCGAGAACGCTCGGACTGCGTATCTTTCCCTGACCCGCGGCGACGGCGGACAGAATATTATCGGCCCGGACCTCGGTGAAGCATTGGGAGTGATACGCACGGAAGAACTCTTACAGGCGAGACGGCTCGATGGTGCCGAACAGTTTTTCACACGTGCGTACGATTACGGATTCTCGAAAACACTTGCCGAGGCCCGGTCGAAATGGCCCGAACAGGTAATACTCTGCGACGCTGTTCGAGCGATCAGATCGTTTCGACCGCTCGTCGTAATCTCGCAGTTTTCCGGCACGCCGGCAGACGGACACGGCCAGCATCAATACTCAGGTTACATCGCTCCGTTGGCTGTCAAAGCAGCCTCCGACCGATCGCAATGCCCCGGTGTCGGCGAGCCATGGGAAGTGAAAAAGTTCTACGTTCGCCAGCGCGGCCAGGGCGAACCGTCCCTACGGATCAACACCGGAAAGTACGATCCGATCCTTGGTCGTTCATATTTCGAGATCGCAATGGAGGCCCGAAGCCAGCACAAATCGCAGGAACAAGGCGTGTTAGAGCTTCGAGGCGATCAATTTTCTTCCCTGCGGCTTGTTGGCAGCGAAGCGAAGGAAGAGTCGATCTTTCAGGGCCTGAATGTCGACGAACCGACTAAGAGATTCGATGTGAGTGACAGGGATAAGTTGCTCCGCCGTCTCGTGGAAGCCTACCCGCAATCAAACCGAAAAGCACTTATTGCCGAGGCGATCGCATCAGTAGCGGGCATTCAGATCGACGGTCTTGCTGAATCGGAAACCATTGTTCCGGGCGAATCTTTTGGAGTTGGTGTAAAAGCCTACGTGTCGAGTAATGCGGTTAAAGTTACCGATATTGCTCTCTCGGCATCTATCGGACCTGAACGCTGGACTATCGTCGCAGAGGAATTGCCGAAAACGAATAGTCCTGCTTTTGTAATTCGGGAGACGACTCCGTACGCACGATATTTTCGCGTTACCTCTAGACCAGAGGTTTGGCCTACGCAGCCATATTGGCTGGTTGAGCCACGCGACGGAGCTATTTTTCGTTGGGCAGGGCTTTCGGAGGATGAGAACATGCCTTTTTCCAAAAGGCCGCTCCGGGTTCTTGTGAAGGTCGAAATTCTCGGCCGCGAGATCGTCTTCGAACGCGGCGTGCACTTTCGGTTTGCGGACGACATTCGCGGCGAGATCCGACGCAACGTCGATGTCGTTCCGAGGGTCACGATTGAAGCGGATCAACCGTTTGTCCTAGTGCGGACCTCGGACAAAGCGCAGACGAAAAAGGTCAGCTTCACGATAACAAATCTTTCTACGAGAGACGCAAGCGGAAAGCCGTCCATCGCCTTCGATGGCAATAGTCATAACTGGAACGCAACGGGAACCACCCAGATCGCGTTGCGACAAAGGGGGGAAAAAACATCATTCAGCCGCGATATAATCATTCCGGCAAATGCACTACCGGGGCGATATTCGATCACGGGTGATGTGCTGATCGATGGAAAGTATTATGGAATGGCGATGTACAAACCCGAATATCCGCACATCCAGACCCATCGATTCTATCGACCTGCAAAGGTAGATTTCCAAGTCCTTGACCTCGAAACGGTACCGGTCAAGGTCGGTTATATTGCGGGAAGCGGTGACCGAATTCCCGAAGCGATACGCGAATTTGGGATTCCGGTCGAGACGATTTCAACTTCCGATCTCACGTCCGGCGATCTTTCAAAGTTTGACACGATCGTCGTCGGCATTCGCGCTTATCAGGTTCGGCCCGATCTGATTGCGAATAATAAACGGTTGCTGGATTTTGCGAACGCCGGCGGCACCCTTATTGTGCAGTACCAACTATCGTCGTACACCCAGCAAAATCTTGCACCGTACCCTGCCCGGCAAGGCCCTCGCACGTCAGACGAAAATGCACCTGTGAAAATAGTTTCGGCCGATCATCCGTTGATGAATTTTCCGAATAAACTTTCAGTAACAGATTTCCAAGGCTGGGTGCAGGAACGAAATCTTTACAATTTCGCGACAATGGACGCGAAGTACACCGGACTTCTTGAAACGCATGACTCCGGTGAAGAAGAAAATCAAGGCGGCTTGGTCGTGGCGGATGTTGGTAAAGGCAAGTATATCTATTGCAGCTATTCGTTGTTCCGGCAATTGCCGGCCGGCGTTCCGGGGGCGTATCGGTTGCTGGCGAATCTTGTGAGCTTGCCCAAAGCGAAATAGTTAAATGTCGACCACGATGGGCGGTTGTGTAGGATTGTACTGCTCGTCACATGTCGAGGCATTGACGAACTTTACGCCAAGTTGCTCGTGCGTACCGTAACCGCAATGGATATGGCCGAAGATATGTAGTTTTAAACGGCCAAACGTGGCGATCTCTTCAACACGCTTTCGCAATTCTTCGCATCCCGTATGCTCAATGCCCCATTGCCGCGGAACTTGATCGAGAATTCCGTGTGGCGGACCATGTGTGATCAATACTTCGATATCGTTTGGTATCAGCTTCCATTTTTCCGCAAGTTCGGCTCCTCGCATTAGATTGAAAGCCCAATCGAAAAACCGTGGTTGCCATGGGCTACCGTAGATCTTTAGTCCATCGATCTCGACCGCCGAATCCTGCAGATAAATTATCTTCGAATCCGCGAGCAATAACCTTGCGTACCGGTTGTCTATCTCGCAAAGCCAGTCGTGGTTTCCTGCGACAAATATTTTTCGCTTGTGCGGCAGATTGGAAAACCAGTGTATGAACTCGATGATCTCTTGATCAGTTCCGTTTACCGTCGCATCGCCCGAATGGATAAGCAGATCGCCGTCGGGAACGGCTATCTGTTCATTGCAATTATGCGTGTCTGAGATACAGACGATCCTCATTTGTAAACGCTTGAGACAAAATTCCCGTTCATGAATTTGGTCGGGTCGATCTGGCTTTGCAGGACGATTCCTTTGTGGTTGCCGGACAAGAGCATCATCGCGGATTCACAAAGCGGTGCGGCGGTCGTTGTTTGTATCGCCCTTAGATGCTTGCCATTTATTTCGAGCGGTTCAACAAAGAAGGCCTTTTCGATCATTCGCCTACGGCCGCGGTTGTCAAATCCATCGACTGATGCGTGGACCAGAACGAGATCATCTTCGACAGAGGGCACTCTTTCAAGCATCACTTTTTCGAGGTTCTTGGCAAGATGCTCGTCTTTCGCAAGCTTTTTTTCGACCGATTCCACCCATGCGTAGTGGCCCGGATACCGCAGCGTTTTATAATCAAGCTCTTTCGCTTTCCCCTCAAAGAAATCTGGAAGGTCGGCTGCACCGCCCGAAGTCAGATCGGCCTCGTATGTGCGCGCGCCGATTACAATAGTTTCGCGTCCGGAAAGTGCAGGACGCTCAGTGATCTTGCCGTCACGGATGACGCGAGAATTTTTCACATATTCGGTCGCGACGCCGATCGGCGACCAAGTGAAACCATAAAAATGCGGGGCGTGTGCGTGTGCAGTTAACGCTCCGACCTTCATTGCGACGCGCTCGACGTTTTCGACCCGATGCTTTCGGGCGAATTCGCCGTAAAGCTTCATCGCGAGCACGTTAATGAATCCGGGAGCCAAGCCAGTTTGAAGAACAAAACCTGTTTCGGCATCTTTCGCAATATCCATTATCTCTTCGGTTTCGGCGACATATTCGGTCAGGTTCGCGTAATGCATGTTATGATCACGCGCGTATCGCGCCATCCGCGGAGCCTGTCCGCCCGGCGTGCAATCAAGCAATACATCAGCCCGCTCAAACGCCGCGTTCAGCCCATCAGATTCGCCTTCAAACGGCATCAGAACCGTTTCTACCGTAGTCGATTTCGACGAACCTTCGCAGACAAAAGCCTTTGCTTTAGCCAGATTGTCGTCGCTGATATCGCCCAGAATTATCGCCGTCTCAAATTCGCTCCACTCGCGAAGTAGAAGTGCCGCTGCCTCACCGATCCCGCCGGAACCGGCAATAAAAATTGTTCTGGTCATAATAATGCTTACAATATTTACGAGTGAAAAGGATTATTTTATAACGCAAAAGCCGACTTTGCTAATTGGCAAAATCGGCCTATACGACTCTAGAAATTTACTTCGCTTACTCGATATTAAAATACTTCGCCTCAGTATGATGAACGATTATTGCCGATGTCGATTGCTCTGGTTCGAGCATGAATTCATCGGTCAGTTCGACATCGATCCGCTCGGGTTGCAGAAGTTCAAAGAGCTTTTCTTGGTCCTCGATGTTGGGACACGCCGGATAGCCGAAGCTGTAACGCGATCCTTGATAGCCTTGGTGAAAAAGCTTTGAAAGCTCGGGTGCATCAGCATTTGCGATGCCGAGCTCTTCGCGGATACGTTTATGCCACATCTCGGCGAGAGCCTCAGCGGATTCGACCGAGAGTCCGTGGAACAAAAGATAATTTGTGTAATCATCGGCCGCGAAAAGCTTCGCCGAATGCTCGCTCGCCTTCCGGCCCATCGTGACTAGATCAAAAGCGACAACATCCGGCCGGCCGGAATCGACCGACGCAAAATAATCCGCAAGACAAAGGTTCTTACCGCCGCGTTGTTCCTGCGTTTGTCGCGGGAAAGTGAAACGCATGCGTTCGGTCTTTTCGTCGTCCTGATATATCACAAGATCGTTCCCGTCCGAATTGCACGGATAATAGCCGTAAACAAGCTTTGCCTCGAGCAGTTTTTCGCGGATGGCCTGTGCCTTCACCTCGGCGAATTTCGGATAAACGGTCTCTTTTAGGATAGCGTCATATTCTTCTTTCGACTTCTTCCCTTGCTTGTATTGCCACTGACCCTTAAACAACGCAGTTTCATTTATGAAGGCAAAGACCTTTGTCAGATCAGTTATCTCGACGACCTTTGAACCATAGAACGGCGCCTTCGGTAGTTCATCGATCGACGAAACATCCGACCGGTTCGTGTGGGTCGTGTCGCCGGCCGAACGTGTCGAAACTCTTGCCGCAGCCGTACCGAGTTTCGCGTCTTCGCCTACCAGATCTTCTGCGTCTGCAACGGTTATTATTTCATCCGGCACACTCTCTACGGTCCGTGTTTCTGCCTCGGCTCCCGCTGCCGCGACGTTGGACCTGGGACTTTGGACTTTGGACTCTTGAGTGAGCTCGTCCATCGCGTGCAACCCATCGAAGGCATCGCGAGCGTAAAATAATTGACCTTTGTACAGTGGGATCAGATCGGCATCTACGTACCGCCGATTCAAAGCCGCTCCACCTAAGATCACCGGAACGTTGATGCCGCGTTCGTTCATCAGCTCAAGATTGTCCCGCATAACAAGCGTCGATTTCACGAGCAATCCGCTCATCCCGATCGCATCGCATTTCGTTTCTTCCCACGCTTTTAAAATGTCATCGATAGTTTGCTTGATGCCAAGATTGACGACGCGATAACCATTGTTGGTCAAAATTATATCAACAAGATTCTTTCCGATGTCATGCACATCGCCCTTAACGGTCGCAAGGACCATCGTGCCTTTATTGCTCGACTCCGCCTTTTCCATGAACGGTTCGAGGAACTTAACAGCCGACTTCATCGCTTCAGCCGATTGCAATACGAACGGCAACTGCATCTGTCCCGAGCCGAAAAGATCGCCAACCGTTTTCATTCCATCCAGCAAAAGTGTATTGATTATTTCAAGTGGTGGATAGGTCTTAAGAGCAATTTTCAGCGAATCTTCCAACCCTATCTTTTCACCCTCGATAATGTGATGCTTGAGGCGTTCTTCGATCGGCAGATTCGAGATGTCAGGCTTGATGGATTGAGCTGTCTTTCCTTCGAACAGCTTTGTGAATTCGGTTAGTGGATCGTAGGTGCAGATGTCGCCGTCGAACTTTCGTTGGTCGTAGATCAACTCACGGGCCACGTCGATCTCGTGTTCGGTAAACCTCATCAGCGGCAAGATCTTCGACGCATTGACGATAGCCGAATTCATTCCCGCCTCGACACAGTCGTGCAAAAACACCGAATTCAAAACGACACGCGATGCAGGATTGAGGCCAAACGAAATGTTCGAAACACCAAGGATGATATTTGCCTCTGGCATTTCTTCCTTGATCTGCTTGATCGCCTTGATCGTCTCGTCAGCGTTCTTTCGATCTTCCTCAATGCCCGTCGAGATCGGCAGAGCAAGCGGATCAAAGAAAATATCGTGTCCCGGTATGCCGTATTCGACCGTTTGCTTATAAGCTCGATGGGCGATCCTCAGCTTATCCTCAGCTGTACGCGCCATGCCGGTTTCGTCTATTAGGCCAATAACGACAGCGGCTCCGTAATCCTTTGCGAGATCGAGAACTTTCAGGAAACGTGGCTCGCCATCCTCATAATTGGTCGAATTCAGGATGCACTTACCGCCGGCGTGTTCGAGCCCGGCTTCCATCTTTTCCCACTCGGTCGAATCGAGCATGATCGGGATCTTGACGCTCGTCACAAGCCGCGAAACCAGCGAGTGCATATCTGCAACGCCGTCGCGGCCAACGAAATCGACGTTTACATCCAGAATATGTGCGCCTTCTTTTTCCTGTGATTTGGCAAGATTCACGAGCCCGTCCCAATCTTCGGCATCGAGCAGATCACGCATCTTTTTCGAACCCGATGCATTGACGCGTTCTCCAACAATTAGGAACGATGCGTCCTGTGTGTAAGGCTGTTGGAAATATATCGACGCTGCCGATGGGGTTAGTTTCGCGTCTCGCTGTTTCGGCGAAACACCTTCAAGCCGTTCGATTACGAGTTTCAGATGTTCCGGCGTTGTGCCGCAGCAACCGCCTACGATGTTCGCACCAAAATCCTTCGCAAAATGCTCAACCTGTGCGGCAAAACTTTCCGGAGTTTCATCGTAATGCTGCTTGCCGTCCTTAACCTCAGGCAAGCCGGCATTCGGCAAAACGGAAACCGGCAATGGCGAATTCTCACAGAGATAGCGGAAACTGTCGGCCATCTGCTTCGGCCCGGTGCCGCAGTTCATTCCGATAACGTCGATCGGAAACGGTTCGAGAGCGGTCAAGGCTGCACCGATCTCGGTCCCGTTGAGCATCGTTCCAAATGTCTCGATAGTGACCTGAGCGATGACTGGAATTTTTAATTTTTGTTTTTCAAAAAATTCGAAGATCGCCGACAAGGCCGCCTTTGTCTGGAGCAGGTCCTGGCAGGTTTCAACGATCAAAATATCGCTGCCACCGTCATAGAGGCCACGGACCTGTTCGCGGTAGGCATCTTTTAACTCACGAAAGGTGATGTGGCCAAGTGTCGGAAGCTTCGTGCCCGGCCCGATCGAACCGGCAACAAATCTCGGCTTATCAGCAGTCGAATAATCGGTCGCGATCCGCTTCGCGAGTTCCGCCGCTTTAAAATTTACATCGTAAGTCTTGTCCGCGATGCCGAACTCGGCCAGCACAACCTCGCCGCCGCCGAAGCTGTTGGTCTCGATCACGTCGCAGCCGACATCGAGGAACGCTTTGTGCACCGTTTCGATCGCGTCGGGCCTCGTGTACATCAGGTTTTCCGAACAA
>JBGTKQ010000080.1:0-12274 GCA_041744555.1 Pyrinomonadaceae bacterium | reverse complement strand
TCGCATTGTCTTTACCAGTTCGTAAGGAGCTTCGAATGTTTCAATGTTTGACGCGGTGACTTTGTGGGTTCGAAGTTCGGGAGTTAGTACAGTCGCGCCGAGGTCTTCGAGCAACCGACGTTGTGTGATCAGGTCCTTTACGTATGGGACGTTGTGCAGCGTGACCGTTTCACCCGACAACAAAGTGGCCGCCAAACAAGGAAGTGCAGAGTTCTTCGCACCACCGATCTCGATCTTTCCTTTTAGCGGATTGCCTCCGCGGATCAAAAACTTGTCCATAAGATGTTTTTCACGATCCGTTCAACTATTGACGTAAGCAATACTTATGGATGCGAATATGAAATCTTATCACAGAGCTTCGAACTTCAGCACATCAACAAGCTTACCTTCCAAGTCATCTTGCGGTGCCAATACTCTCAAGGATCGCACCCATTTGGCGCAGATGCCGCATTTCGTGTCCGCCGCGAAGGACGAGCCAGTCGTGGGCATTGATATCACCGAAATAAGGATGTGGAAACGTGTGCTTTGAGCCATCAACCGTCTTAAAGGTTTCACGCATTTCCTGCAAACGCGAATTATTCTCGTTCAGACGTTCAATTGATTCGGCTAGAGATTGGTCGCCCGACGGAACAACGAACTCCGGTGCCTTTAGCTTTGTCGTCGCAGCGGCGCCGGACTTTTCCAAAAATTCTTGTGAAACCCTAGCTTCACCATTCGACATAAGCCCTTCAGCGGCTGCTTTACTCAGCAGTTTCGAGCATATCCTGACCATGCCTTCGTCAACCATGGAAACATGCTCAACGAGTTGCTCGATCGACCATTCGCCTTCGGCCGAAACTCCCTTGACCTTGTCGTCAGAAAGCTCGGATACGAACGACATGAAACGTGCCCTTATGCCGTCGTTCATTGTGTAAATATCATCGATAGTTTCAAATTTCATATTGTTAGTTTGTTCAACCCTGCGGCGTTAGGATGAGACGATGCCAACGCGGAAAACTGGAAACGCTGTCTCCCTCGTTCAACATCCGCTTAATGAATGCCGTTTGGAAATAGAGCAGATCGTTCGACGGCCAATGCAATGCAACGATCGGATTGAATGAGACAAGCGTGTTCGGATCGGGCAAGGTCGCACCGACGTTATTTGAATTTGCTGTAACCGGCGGAGCGGCTCCATCAGCATTTGTTGCACCGAGATCCTGAGCCTGGCTTTGGTCGTAAGCCTGGGACGACAACAATAAATTGTTCCTCAGCGGAATCGCTGCCTGTGTCGGAACTGTTCCGCCCGCGTCGTACACACGAACCTGTTTATCAAAACCGCAGGCGATCTTTGTCGAATCGGGTGACCATACCGGATATACATTGGTTAACGCATCATCGAGAAGACGTTCTCGGCCATTTTTTTCAACAACTCTGGGCCGCCCCGATGGAACGAAAACTTCTTCGCGTTCCTTCGCAAGGCGTTCGAGATAAGCCCATTCGACGGCGGTCGAGGCAAGTGTCACTAACATCGCGCTGTCCGGCGACCATTCGTAATAATAGTAAACCAGGCTTTCGTTCTGCGTCAGCGGTCGGGTCACACCGCCATCAGCATCAGCGACGTAAAGCTGGTCGGTTCGAAACGTCAGAATGCCGCTTGGAGGTTCAGGAGTCGGTGCCGGTACAGTCGTTGCAGCCTCGACCGGTGCGACATTGGTATTTCCATTTTCGCCTATCGGCGGAATGTCGGGCGACGGTGCGTTTGGTGTCGGTGTTGCTTCCGGTACCGCCGATGCGGTGCGGAGCATCGCAACAAACGCTATCGAACGTGAATCGGGCGACCATCGGATCGTGCCCGGAAAATGGACGGCCATTAGATCCGAAGTTAGCTTGCGAAGTGCAGTTCCGCCCACGGCGTACATGTCGAGACGATGGTCGCCCGGTTGATCATTTGCCCGAGTGTAAACGACGGCGATTCGTTTCCCGTCCGGCGAGGTTATAGTCCGATCGATCGTTTCCTGCTGCCGATTCAACTCAAAATCGGCTTGAACCGCTGCATCGACACCATCATTCTGAACAGCTTTTTGCTCGGTCGGTGCCGGGACGTCGGCCTCGTAACGGTAACTTAAGCGAACGGCGGCAACGTCGGAGAGCGATTCCGGCAATCCACCGCCGGTCGGTTTAACAGGCTCCTGACAAGCAAGGGCAAACAACGTACTAACCGGCAACAAAATGGCTAAAACTCTTCGGATCTTCATATCTCGCGCGTACTACTGTTCAGCATTTAGGTATTCTTGATACAGTCGTTTCTGGTTAGCGGTCGCATTCGGGAGCGCCGAAAAAGCAAAAGTTTGCCGCGTATTCGGTCCAAGTTCAAACTCGATATCCCGCAACCGATCAAATCTAAATATCGTCAGCCTCACTTTGTCGCCAGGTTTTCGCTCGCTGATGTACGTATTTAGGAATGCAAGGTTAGCCCGATTGCCATCGATCGCGACGATCTGATCGCCGGTATTAAGTCCCTGTTCGTAAGCGGGCGTTCCGGCACGAACAGTTCGTATCAAAAGTCGTCCGGCGTCGTCGGCAAGATCTGCTCCAATATAAGCCTTACCTTCTTCGCTCTCTGCCTCAAGCTTTAACCCGACGCCCGAAACGATTGCATCATAATCGATATCAGCACGCCCGCGAACATACTTTGAAAAGAAATCTTCAAGACTCTTTCCGGCCATTTTCTCTGCGGCTTTTTGAAGATCAGTCGGCGAAAAATTCTTGTTCTTTTTTGAGAATTCGTTATATAAGTGCCGCATCACATCGTCGAGCGACTTCATCCCGCCCGAAGCCGTACGTATGTTGATGTCGAGCAACATATTCACGATCTCGCCCTTGTCGTAGTACGAGATCTGATTATTTACCGAATTTTCATCCTGCCGATAATACTTGATCCACGCATCCTGGCTCGCCTCCTCAAGGCTTGTTTGAAACCGGCCGGGGCGAGATTGGAGGCCGGCGATGATCGTCGCCTTTCCGGCAAGCATCTGTTTATCGGTCATAAGCCCGGCACGACGAAGCAAAATGCCTTCATAATAAGCTGTCCCACCTTCGGCAAACCATAGCAATTTCGTATAGTTTTCGTTCTCGTAATCGAAGGGTCCTAGTGCATCCGGCCTTATTCGCTTAACGTTCCATAAATGGAAATATTCATGTGCGACAAGCGAAAGAAAATCGATGTATCGAGCACGAGGTTTGAAATTGAAGCGGCCCCATTGGAGCGCGGTCGAATTCAAGTGCTCTAACCCTCCGCCGCCGCGAAGATTCAAGATGAACAGATAATCGTTGAACGGCAGATCACCGAAGATCTTTACGCATTCCTCAGCGATCTTTGCCGAATCACGAGCGATCGCCTTTAGGTCGTAATTCCCTTCGCCGGTGACGACAAACCTATGCGGCTTATTGCGAACAGTAAATGTGATCTCTTTGAAATCGCTGACCTCGAATGGCGAATCATAAAGAATATCGAAATTCTCAGCACGAAACGTGTTCGCTTCGCCTTCGACCCGCGGCAAACCCGTCGCGACCCGCCAATTCCCAAAAGGCTCGACTGAAATACTAGCTGGAGCCCTTAGCTGGTCTTTGACAAACAACAATAAGGCGGCATTGTTCCAAAACGCGTGTTCGTCGTTGAGCTCATTTGTTCGAACGGTCAATTCATTCGAATAGACGTGATATGTCGCATTCAGCTCTTTGACACCTTTTGAATCGACCTGCCATGTATTCTTGCTTATCTTGCGCCAGCTAAGTTCCGTGCCGTTTGCGTCGCGAACGGAAAAGTCCTGAACATGACGTGCATATTCTCGCACCAGGTAGCTTCCGGGCGTCCACACCGGCATCTTCAATTCGGCCTGAGCCGGCATTTCAGCCCATTTCACATTCATCTCAACGTGCAGAAGATGCGTTGCCGGTTTTGGCATTGATACCTTAAATGAAATTGCCGGAACTCCGGCTTGAACGACGGAGGGTCGCTTTGCCACTTTCGGCTTCGTCGGTTTCCCGCTTGCTTCCTGATACATAAACATCGCCGCGCAGGCTACGATCGCGGCCAAGAATTTCGCTCTCTTTCTATTTGTCATGTCCCTCTGTTTCCCTGCTGATCAAGTTAATCGAATTCTTATTCTACAATTATTCGTCGCTTTGCTAAAATTTGGCACTTCAGGTGACTTTCGTCACGGCAACCGGACAGTGCAAGCGATGTCAACAGAAAGAAAGACCGAACGATTTTTCACGCCGCCCTTGGTGGTGATCTTTATTACGGTCTTCATTGATCTGATCGGCTTCGGCATCGTGATCCCGATCCTTCCGTTTTATGCCAACAATCCGCCGTTTCTGGCAACGCCGTTCGAAATTGGCTTGCTGTGGGCGATCTATTCGTGGATGCAATTCTTCTTTTCGCCGATCCTCGGCCGGCTTTCTGACACATATGGGCGACGACCTATACTGCTCGTCAGCCTCATCGGTTCGGCAATTGGTTTTCTCATTCTCGGCGTGGCCGAATCGTTGACCATACTCTTTATCGGTCGGATCGTCGGCGGAATTACCGGTGCAAATATCTCAACGGCTCAAGCCTATATTGCCGACGTAACAACCCGCGAGAATCGTGCAAAGGGAATGGGTCTGTTCGGTGCCGCGTTTGGCCTCGGGTTCATTCTCGGTCCGGCGATCTCAGGCATTTTGAGCAAATACGGTGTTCATGTGCCGTTCTATTTTGCCGGTGGCCTGGCATTGGCGAACGCGATCGCATTGTATTTCTTCCTTCCCGAAAGCCGCGTGTTCTCGAATGCCAAAGATGAAGTTAGAAGGAATCGAATGGCTGAATTGTTTGCATCGCTTCGTGAAAGAGAATTTGGCCTAGTCAATCTTACTTACTTCCTTCTTGTGACCGCGTTCTCGATAATGACCTACGCGTTCGTGCTGTTTACGTCATATCGCTATGGTTACGATGCGTCCGACAACGGCTATATTTTCGCCTTTCTTGGACTGATGTCGATCATTTGCCAGGGGCTCTTGTTCGGGAAACTTGAGAAGCGATTTGGCGAATCCCCGCTGGTGATCGTCGGCTGCATAATAATGACGATCACGCTATTCGTGATTCCGTTCATCGGCCCGGAGGCCGGCGGTCTCACTGCACTTTTGATGATCGGGGCTTTTCTTTCGATCGGTAACTCGCTCGCATCACCAGCACTTACCAGCCTGGTTTCACGAATTTCCAGCGAGGATGATCAAGGCAAGGCTCTCGGCATTATGCAATCTGGTGCAAGCCTAGCTCGTGCTATAGCACCGATGATAGGCGGAGTTCTGCTCAATAATGCTCTTGGTTCCCTTGATGATGTGACGATCAGCCGAACTTTTTTCGCTGCTTCCGCGATAATGGTATTGGCGATCGCGGTGGCGATCTTAATGCACCGTACTCTTGGCGCTCGAAAAATTACAGCTGCGCGTTAACTAACGGCACGTTGGCGGATCCGCGATGCAACGGGGAAGGTTAAACGAAACCTCGAGCCGTTTCGGTCTTCGCTGAATGCCTCGATCGAGCCGGAATGCTCTTGGACGATCCCGTAGGTCACGGCTAGGCCAAGTCCGGTTCCGTTGCCCACGCCTTTGGTCGTAAAGAACGGATCAAAGATACGCTTTAGATTCTCTTCCGGTATCCCTTCGCCACTATCCGTGACCTCAATTATCACTTCCTGGGCATCGGTCGATTCGGTCGCCAAGATGATCTTTCCACCGCCGACTATGGCATCGCGTGCATTCAAGATCAGATTGGTGAACACCTGTTGCAACTTGCCGCCATCGCCAAAGACCATCGGCACAGCCGGATCGTATTTCTTTTCGATCTCGATGTTTGATTTTCTTAATTGAGGTTCGAGCAGTTGCAGCGTGTCCTCGAGCAGGCGATTTACATCCAATTCGCTAGCTTCCAACGCATTCCCGGTCCGGGAAAAATTGAGAAGATTTCCGACGATGTTCGACGCACGGTCCGTTTGCCGCTGCATTTTTTGGAGCAAAGCGTGTTTCGGATCGGTCTCCGGGATCATTCCCAACAACATCTGCGTATAGCTCGAAACTCCGGTGAGAGGCGTGTTAACCTCGTGTGCGACACCGGCAGCCAAAAGACCGATGCTCGATAATTTCTCGCTTTGTTGGAGCGACTCTTCAAGCTTGATGCGAGTCGATACATTCTCGAGCACCACTATCGCTCCGGTCTGTTCGCTCGAGATCGAACGTAGAGGTGCGACCGCAACGTTTAGCACAAGCGAACGCCCTTTTGAATCCAATGTATGGAGCTTGTACGCATTTCGGATCTCGGTTAGGTGCCATCGCGTCCGGCCGAGAATATTCAACAGGTTTGATGCAAAACCTTTTTCAAAAATATCTTCGACATTGCTGCCGACGACCCGATCGCGCGAAATTCCCATCATTTCTTCGAACGTCGAATTACATCGTGTTATCGATCCATTTTCGTCAACTGCCAGCAGGCCGACGTTGACCGACTCGACGATCGATTCGTTAAACTCCTTAAGCATTGCGAGTTCTTCGGTCTGTTGCTGTTGTTCTTGATACAGACGGCTATTTTCGATCGCGACAGCGATGTAGCCCGAAACAGTTCGCAAGATATCGAGGTCCTCTGACGAAAGCAAGGAACCATCCTTAGCCCGACCAAGCCCGATGACCGCGACCATTTTGCCGCGGGCGACGCACGGCACAAAATAGTGAAGTTCCTGCCGTACGGGAGCATGTCCGTTGCCGTTGCCGTTCGTTCCATTCAATTGCTCGTCCGCGTAACCAAATTCATCGGCGCGGACAACGCCTTTCTCAGCTGATTTCCTTCGGATCATCTGCTTGAAATCAGCCGGAACGTAAAACTCTTCGCTAAGCCCGACCGATCTCGCAACGACATATTGCCCGACCGCTTTCGGGTCTTCGATAAAGATCGCGACCTTTTCAACGTCAAGCACTTGGACCAAACGCTCTGCGAGCGAATCAAGAAGCGGCACGAATCCAGTTGTTGCCGATAACGTTCGCCCGAAATCAAGTAGGCCTTGGCGAAGATCATATCGCTCCCCGTAAAAGAACCTGTTGACCCGCTCCTGAAGAAAGTTTTTTAGCGGCTCACTAAGCAGAACGATCGCCGCCATCGCGATTATCGCGATCAATGCACGGAGCGCGATCTCGGTCGTCGAAAGATCGCCATCGATCCGGACAAGAAGGACCAAAGCCAACGCGACACCCCCGATCATCACTGCGATCGCTACAGCCGTGATCGCATAGACGAACGCCCGTTTTACGACCACGTCGACGTCCATCAGTCTGTAACGAACTACCGAATGCCCAAAGCTCAGCGGAATAAGTGCTAGCGGAAGAGTTGTCATCGCTACCGTGAGCGTATCTTCCGGCAGATAAAAAAAGCGTCGGGCGATCTGAAAACACAGGATCGGCGCCACCGAAACTATCGTTCCCCACATCGCCCACTTCAAGCGCTGTCTCACAACGGCTTGCTTGCTGCTAAGAAACCGCCAGATCAAAATACCTGCACCAGCTCCGACTCCGACAACAAATTGAGCGATCAACAAAAGATTGAAACGCGGCCAGAATTTTATTGAAGCAACAGTCGAACTAACCAGATCTCCGAGCGCAATGAAGGGTAAGTGCGGAACGATGGTGACCACCAGAACCAATAGTGTGAATAGAGCGGCCGGAACGTAAAGGCCGAGGGTCTGCCATCTCCGTTCGCCGAACACGTCGCTTCGAACCGGATAACGAATACAGAAATGGACGAACAAAGGGACAAAGAACGCGAACGCAACGTCGTCAATTATCTGAACCGCGAGATCAAGATCCTGTCCGCTGTTTATCGGGCGGTACACATGGAACACAAACGCCGCGAGACACAGCGATGCAAAATGAATGACGAATGGTGAACGGCTTCCCTGCTTGAAGAGAACGAATAACCCGATACCGAGCCATATCAACCCGACTAAAGAGAGGAAAACGATCGACGGTGTCCAACGCGGCAGTGTGTCGATGTTTGATAGATCTGCAAAATAGCGGTTGTCGGAGAACGAATATGAACGCTTTTCGAAGAAGTAAGTCAGGCTTCCGCCAACGCCCGCCGCGTCGAGATACATCGGGATATCACGAACGGAAACGACCTCATCGGTCTGTTGTCCGTCTAGACTAATGGTTAAAAGCTTGTCTCCGGGTGAGATCCCGGCTCGGGCAGCGGCGAAACCGGGTAGAACTTGTTCCGCATATATGCCGTCAGCCCTTTCGACCCATAGCACACCGTCTGTCGGCGGTAACTGATTTCCGGCCCGTTGAGACAGGTTTAGAGCGGCACCCGAAATGAGGAGAACCGTAATTACCAGCCAAATCAAGCTCCAACTTGTGAGGACCTTACCGGTCATGCTATTAGGCGAACAGATCCAAGCGTTTTAAGACGCAAGCAGTGTTCCAACGTTAAACAATCGTCAAGTAATGTAAAGACCTAGCTTTAACAGGACATTCGCAAATCTTTCCCTTGATGCGGTTCCTAAAGGGATCAGTTTAATTCAGTTTTTTGCTCGTTAATCCGAGATTTTGGACAAAGAAATGGCGGACTGCAATCCCTGCTCGTCCGCGAATAACCCAGAAACTCGTATTGTCTAAGCGTGGATCAAAACCGCACCAATATACTGCCCCGAACTCCGCGACCTTGTGAACGAAGCCGAATGCTACCTTCTTCGCCGTTCACGCCGGTGTGAAAATCGAAAATATTCCTAGCGTCAAGCAGGGCTTCGGCTCTAAAAGGAAGGCCGAGGTTCGGGAGCGGTTGAGTGACCATAACGCTCAAACCCGGATCATAGATCGCCAGCCGTCCTTGAAAAGGGTCGATCGCAAAAACGGTAGCCTTGGGCGACAACCTGAAGATCGTGCTCACGCTGGTGCCCGTCGATAGATCAAGATCCACGCGGCCGAATACCGTGTGGTACAACGAACTTGCAAACAATGACTCCGGGTCGGATAACGCCTCGGTCGAAAGTTGCTGGCCGTTTCCAAAACTGTACCCTGCCGAAGTACTTAAAATACCGCTCAGACGCCGTGAATAAACAAAACGGACGCCTTGGGCTCCGCCCTGCTGATTGCCGACAAATTCGCCGAACTCATCTGCCACTAGGCGATCGTCGAAAGCTGCGATTCCGACCCCGCGTGAAAACGTAGTATCGAAGAACACATTCATCTCAACGCTTGATCGATTGTCCAACACCCGTTCGACCCCAATCTCAAAACGACTAGATCGGTTCATGAGCGGGCGATCGTTTTCGATCGCAATGTCGCTGATCGACGCCGGTTCTCTAAAGAAAACCTGTGCATCTTCGAGCTCGATAGCCTTTGACCACGTGCGTTCTTCGGTAGATGTCGTCAGCGAACTGCGAAAACGTGTTTTCGAATCGATATCGTATTGAAAACCAAGCCGCGGGCTTAGCGAGTTATCGCCTCCGGCTCCAATGAACTTTGAATAATCAAACCCATAAACCAGAACAATACCTTCGCGAACCTTCCACTCATCGACCGCCTGCAGTGAAAACTGACCGAGCGATTCTTCTGTTTCACTGATCTTCAGTTTTCCAAGATGACCGTACCCCGCCTTCAGCCTGAGGCGATGATTGTTCGCTGGCTCGAAATTCAATTGGCCTTCAAAACGCTGCGGTGCGTTTCTACCGATCCCCGCCTGAGCTGCAATTATGAATTCCGCTGTCTCATTTATCGGTACAAGCGTCGCGAAGTTGATTCCGGCAAACGCTCCGTCGTCCGATGAGGAAACAAACGCTTCTGCAACCGAAGCTACAGAACCGAGCTTTTTACCTTCCTCGTTTGGCGGCGCAACTGAAACATTTTGATCGACTTCAGCATTTTCTACGGGTGAATCGCCTTCGCCCGCCTGATAGATCGAACGCGAGGTCTGCGACGCACGAATATTCCATTTCGGATTATTTCGATCAAGCCGCTTCTCGGGCAAAGTGTTGCCGTCGCCCGAACGCTCAAGTTTGAACCCGTAATTAGTCAGCGAAGCCTTGTTTACCTGTACTTCTGAAATGGTTGCCGGATTGAACCCTTCAGCAACCGCAAGGATCGAATACTTTCCGGGAATTATTTTCGCAAGAAATGATCCGTCACTCGCCGACCGGACTTGTTTGAGTAGTTTCGAGGTGCCTAGCCGGAAGATCGCAACGGTCGCATTGGCGATCGGATCGCCGCCCTGGTCGCGAACTACGCCCGCTATCGTCGCCAGATTACTGCCATTCGCATTCGAGTTTACGATCGCTCCCGCATTCGACGAAGACGCGAAAAATACCGCGATCGCCATCAACGCGAAGACGCAGTTTCTCAAGATTGTTCTGATTCGAGTTTCAATCATTAAAAACACGACAGAAAGCACCAACAAATTTGGTAGCGAACAGCGGAAACGATTTGATTCCTGGTTGGAACAGCCAAAACTAAACTATTCCGAGCGACTTCAATATTTTCTGCCCAAAAATCAAGGCTGTCAAGCTATAACGCCACGACTGGTTGGCGTTTAAGATGCGCAAAGCTTGACAAAGTTTGCCTGACGGCTAGAATGAAACTCTGCCTGTTCAAGGCAGTTCGGAGACGTGGCTGAGCGGCTGAAAGCGGCGGTTTGCTAAATCGTTGTACTCCAAAAGGGTACCACAGGTTCGAATCCTGTCGTCTCCGCCAGATCTTAAGACCTGTCAGAATTTTTCTGGCAGGTTTTTTCATTGTTACCGTCCAAAACTCAGGAAATGGATCCCGTAGTACAAGATAAAGATCATTACAAATGCCAGAAAATAGAGACCGGTCATGAAGTACGCTTCTGTAAACACTGACTTTTCCGGAAGAAGCAGCATATATCTCGCATCGGTCGGGCCGCGAACTATCAGAACAAACAGGATCGCGACGATCATTAAATGTCCGATGGCATCGACGATGCCAAATTTGAACACCGCTAGCACAAAGATCGCCATCATCCCGAGCGACACCAATCGGCCGACGACCGATACAGCTCCTAAGAGAACGAACGTCACGAAAAATTCCACGAAGCCGCTCACGGTCATGAACGTCCTGGGCGACATTCCCATGGTCATATCCGGGTTTGACTCAAGCAGCGAATAAGTCCATTCAGCGTAGCCAAACTTCTCGACCGATGCCCAGATCAGGGTCAGACCGGCACAAGCAAAAAGCGTAACGAAACCGCCTTTCAGCCATTTCGCATCACCGAAACTTGATGTGATCAGAAAAATCGCGATCCCGAGAAAGATCACGTAATCGAGCATGTGAAACAGTCCGAAATCCCCGATCGCGGCACCAAAAAGGATTAGCACTCCGACACCGGTCAACAAGACCGTCGGTCTAAAGATTACCGCCACCGCCATCAGCAGATGCAGCCACGCGACCCAAGCTGCGCCGGTCTTGAGCTCCGGCGTGATATAAAACGTGGAACCGTGAACTTGATACCAAATAAAAAGGCTTAGGAAAAAGATGCCGGAACTAACCCGCATTATCAGGCTCGCGACGTCGTCGAACCGCTTAAGCCGCTGATCGAATTCCGACAAAATACCTTTCTTGAAAATCCAATGGTCAGCAAGAAAGAACAGATAGCACGCAGCGGCAAAGACCAGAAACAACGTTACAAATGTCTGATCGATCACCTCGCCGATCGGGAGCGGCGGCTTTGACACGTCGTGCTCAACGAACCACTTAACGTGCGCGAATATCGGGACGCCGCCCGATAATAGATATGCGGCCGCAACCAATGCTCCTGTGTGCCATTTTGTGGTCATAATATTCTAGGTGCGAATTTTTGCCTGCAAATATATCATCGAATCCGAAACTTTGCGTTCTCTGCCGCTATGCGTGAGAATCTCCACTTATGACTACACGCGTTCGTTTTGCTCCGTCGCCCACGGGGTATCTGCATATCGGCTCGGCCCGCACCGCGCTTTTTAACTATCTCTATGCCCGAAACACCGTCGGGAAATTCCTGCTTCGCATAGAAGATACGGATCTCGCACGCTCGACCGACGAATCGACCCGCTCGATACTTGAAGGCCTCGAATGGCTCGGATTCGCACCCGACGAAGAGATCGTTTTCCAGTCGAACAATGCTGATAAGCATCGAGCGACCGCGTTGAAGTTACTGGAAGAAGGCAAAGCCTATCGTGATTTCACGCCGAAAGAAGCACCGTCCGAGGGAAATGTAAAAGAC
>JBGTKQ010000079.1:0-2939 GCA_041744555.1 Pyrinomonadaceae bacterium | reverse complement strand
TGCCGCACCAATCAAGAAGAGATATTCGGTCCGGTCGTGACGATTATGCCGTTCGATACCGAAGACGAGGTTCTCGGCTACGCCAACAGCGTTCGTTACGGCCTCGCCGCAACGCTCTGGACCGAAAACCTTTCGCGGGCTCACCGCATCTCGGCACTTCTAGAATCCGGGATCGTCTGGGTAAATTGCTGGATGCTCCGCGACCTACGCACGCCATTCGGCGGCGTAAAAGATAGCGGCATCGGCCGCGAAGGCGGCTTCGAAGCGCTGCGGTTCTTCACCGAAGAAAAAAATGTTTGCGTTCGAATTGGATCTTAATGCGAATTGCAGATATTACAATGGAACATATTCGATACGGCACGAACTGGCGTGCTTGCTGCGAAGACTTTGATTTCGTTGAGCAGCCTTTAGAAGAACTCGAAATTGAAGATTGTGTAGAATTTACGGCAGACGACACGATTGTTTATTCCGGCATCTGGGTTGGTGGCGATGATTCGGTCGTCCCGTTGGTACTCATTAAAGAGGCTTTTGATGCCGGATATGGAGGCGACTACTGTGAATATGTAAACGATAAATGGAGGCAATTGGGCCTTGTCGCGAACCTAAATGCTCAACCAGGGAACGAATATATTGCGAATCCGTTAGATAGCGATCCATCATTCGACGCTCCCGATCACGATTACCGCGAATATCATAGAACAAGGTTTCTCGCTTACAAGGACTCTTTAAATGACTAAGAAAATCATCCTAACACTTCTCTTCTGCACATTATTTGGAGTTGGCTCGGTTTCAGTTGCCCGGGCACAAACTACATCACCATCGGAAACGGCGATGTCGCGGTTTCTTCGTTATATCAAGATCGACACGCAGTCGGCTGAGGAAGCGGGCAAGTTTCCGAGTACTGAAAAGCAGTTGGTTCTGGCGAAATTGCTGGAAAGCGAGCTCAAGGCTCTTGGTGTTCAGAATGTCCGGATCAGCAAAGAAGGTATTGTTTACGGAATGGTTGTGGGAAATCTGGCGGACAACAGCAAGGTTCCGACAATAGGATTTATTTCGCACATGGACACGAGCCCAGCCGTAAGCGGAACGAACGTCAACGCGATCATCCACAAAAATTATCAGGGCGGCGACATTGTTTTGCCGAACGATAAGACGCAGGTGATCACGGTCGCAAAGAATCCTGCATTAACGGGCCTGATCGGGGACGACATTATCACCGCTGACGGCACGACGCTGCTTGGCTCCGACGACAAATCCGGCATTGCCGAGATCATGACGATGATCGATATTCTGAGCAAGAATCCACAGCTTAAACACGGCAACATCGCAATCGCTTTCACGCCGGACGAAGAGGTCGGCGGCCCGATGGACCTGTTCGACATCGAAGGTTGGACGGCGAAATACGCGTACACGGTCGATGGCGGCGAACTTGGCGAGGTCTCGGACGAGACGTGGACCGCAAAGACCGCGACGATCACGTTTCGCGGAATGTCCACCCATCCTGGCTATGCCAAGGACATCTTGGTCAACTCATCTTTTGCCGCAGCCGACTTTCTCTCACGTTTCAATGATACTAAAATCCCGCGGCCCGAAAACACCGAAGGGCGTGTCGGATTTGTTCATCCGTACAACTCCACGCTGGATATTGAAACGTCCGTTGTTCGTGTTCTGCTCCGCAATTTTGATATGTCCGGCGTAGATGAGCAGGAAAAGATGATACGTGCGATGGTCGACGAAACAAAGAAGAAATTTCCAAACGTGGGTGCCGAAATGGAAGTTCGTCTCGGCTACCTGAACATGAAAGAAGAGTTGAAAAAGCATCCGCAACTTGTCGAGTATGCTCAAGAGGCTGCAACCCGCTCCGGCATTACGCCAAAGATGAAACCGATCCGCGGTGGTACCGATGGGTCGCGCTTAACAGCTCGCGGGCTGCCAACGCCGAACCTCTTCACCGGCGGGCATAACTTTCACGGCAAACTGGAATTCAATTCGCGAAAAGGTTTGGAGAAATCCACCAAAACGCTGGTTAATCTGGTTCAGATCTGGGCTGAGAAAGGCGGCAATTAAAGCCGCTTCCCCATCCCGTATTTATCGACCCAAAACTCGGGGAACTTTTTCCTTAAGTCCGCAAGCTTCGGCATATCGTGGTAAACGATGTAAGGGTATTCGGGATTTTTCTTGAGGAAATCCTGATGATAATCTTCGGCGTTGTAATAAACGTCGGATTTAACGACCTGAGTTGCGACCGGTTTTGTAAAGATCTTTGCGTCGTTTATCGTTTTGATGAAAGCGTCCGCCGACGCTTTTTGCTTGTCATTCAAATAAAACACCGCCGACCGATATTGCGGGCCGACGTCCGGGCCCTGACGATCGACTTCGGTTGGATCGTGGGCGACCGTAAAGAATATATACAGCAGCGTCTCGAAAGGCACGACGGCGTCGTCAAACTTTATTTCAACGACCTCGGCATGCTTGGTCGTACCAAAGCTGACGGTGTCATAATTCGCGGTTTCCTTAGTTCCGCCGGAATATCCAGACCTCACATCTTTCACGCCCTTAACGTGTTCAAAAACCGCCTCGACGCCCCAAAAACATCCGCCGGCAAACACTGCCGTTTGATCGGCTGCCATTGCTGCGGTTGAAGATACGAGGCATAAGAACGCGACGCTGAATAAAAATCGTAAACTGTTCATGCTATTCTAATCCCATAGTTACTCTATTTTATTCGCTATGCCGGAACTTTTCGATTCAAATCGTGCACCTGAACCCGTAGGATTGTATCCGCATGCGAGACGGGTGGGGAATTTATTATTCCTTTCCGGCGTCGGGCCAAGGGAGCGGGGCACGAAAATCATTCCCGGCGTCGAATTAAATAACGCAGGCGAGATCGTTTCTTACGACATAGAAACACAGTGCCGATCCGTTTTTCAGAACGTCCG
>JBGTKQ010000078.1:0-12719 GCA_041744555.1 Pyrinomonadaceae bacterium | reverse complement strand
TCGAGCATGGATAAACGCTGAATGCATCTAAGCGTGAAGCCAGACCTAAGATTAGTTTTGCCAGTGAGACTCGTGGAAGACCACCACGTTGATAGGCTGGAGATGTAAGTGCAGTAATGTACTTAGTTGACCAGTACTAATAGTCCCAAGGCTTGACCATAAAATTTGTTGACTAGCAAATTTATTTCAAGCAGCTCGTAGGAATTTCTACATGTATTCAGTTTTCAGACATCAGGACTTGATCTTTAATATGAGTTTTTGGAGCAGAGCTGACCGCCAGGTTGGCCGCGATTATGCGAGGTTTTCGAACTGACGCACGACGATAACTGCTTCACCTCAGTTTTCCGGTGATTGTATCGACAGGGTCCACCCGTTCCCATCCCGAACACGGTAGTTAAGCCTGTTTGAGCCGATGATACTGCAGCTTTCAGTTGTGGGAAAGTAGGTAGTCGCCGGGATTATTTTAAGAAAAGCCCGCTCAAAAATGAGCGGGTTTTTTTGTGTTTGTTTTAGAGGTTGATGAACGAATTAGGCCAACCGAAAGGTCCCTTGATCAACGGTTGACTGTCACAGAATTGGTTCCGGGAAGAGCAACCGGGATTGTTTCGGTGAAGAATTCGATCGGCTGCCATTTGCCCTTCCCTTTGCCTTCGCCGTTGATCGTGATCGTTACCCGATTATTGATCCCTGGGGAACCTATGGCGGCAGGGGCTGAACGGGCACCGATCCCCAACAGGTCGTAGGAATTGTTTTCCGCCATTCTGCATCCCCATAATAAAACGTTGACCGTGTTGTTGTTCGTCCCGTTTGGGATCGAAATATTTTCGCCGCCGACTACGATAAGTCCTCCTGTGTCGAATTCGGTCGGTGCATTATTGTCCAAAAAGCGTTCACCGTGACCTTCAAAATTGATAGTGTTGCCGTTTGAGGTAGTATTGTTTGAACTAAGCCCTCCGATAATGATCGTTCCGGCTCCATTGCCAAAGAATTGGTTTCCTGATGACCTTACGTTGACCGTAGAATCGATCGCACGGTTATTTACGAGCAATCGGCCTTGTTTATTGCCCCAGGAGCGATTACCTTCCATGCGACCGTTCACGATGCTTCGGGTCGCCCCTTGAAAGTTTCCGATTCTTAAGCCTTCGGAGAGGCCGAAGGGATTTTCAAAAAAATCACAATCGATAATGTCGATCTCGATCGTTTCGTCGGTCGCGGCGGGGCCAAAGTTGATCACATTTAGGCCTCTGGCACTCCCTGTTGAGGCGATGTGAGCGATCCGTATATACGCGATTCCCGGAGATTGAAGGCCTGTGTCGATATTGGCTTGGCCAAATCGAGCATCTCGCACGGTCAGCCATTCGATAGAGTTGGTACCGTGACCGGCACGCAACGCGGCGGAAGGCCCGACCGTCTGAAACGACGTCGCTGGCAGATCGAATGCATTGATGACTACCGCGGAACGGTTGCCAATAACGCCGAAGATCGACATGTTTTCTTTTAGTTCGAGCCGTCCGCGATTCGGTCGGGGAGTGCCGCTCGGATCGTTGACCGAGAGCATATAGACACCGGCCCCCAGTTCAAGTGTTGCACCGGCGTTTCCTGGATCATTGACGGCGGCATAAAGTTCTTCGACATTTGTCACAAAGATCGAGCCGGCAGATGCGTTACCGCCTAAACCGATCATTGCGAGAAATACGAAGGTGAATTTAAGGATCATCTGTTTCTGTATATGGATTTTCATGGTTTTTACCTGTTAAGACTTAAGTTCAATGCTTATCTCGGGGCTGCATTAGATTGGCGAAAATGTAACTTGCAACATTTCGCCCCGCTTGTTGCCCAGCGTCTGTTTCGTAACGGAAATGAACGCCGCCATATCTTCGGCTAGCGGCGATCTCGTTTGTTAGTTCGCTGAAGGATGCATAATTGCGAGTGCCGTTTGGACCGAAGTCGATCTGAAAGGCCACCTCGTCTGTTTGGTAGAACAACTCGAGGATTTTGGCGACTGATGAACTGACCGACGATGCGTTGGAAGCGTAGGACGGATGCGGCGGCGTACCATCTCCGGGTGACGGCGGGAAAGGCGAGAGCAACGACATCCATGCCGGGTCGGCTTCAGTACCCGGATTGTTATCTTCGTCGGCTCGACGAATTGCGGTTATCGGACGCCACCTGCCATAGACGTACTGGCTGGTAAATGATGTTTGCAAAGCGTCGTGAATCGAAGTGAATGCAAGGGCACAAAGACGCGCACGTTCAGTCGTAGAAAGATCTTGTTCTACAGATGTTGAGAAGATAACGCCAAACAATGCACCATCCGAGATCGGCGGAAATGCCCAAAGTCGAGCAGTCAATGTCTGATCCGGCGTCCTAGGTCCGCCAGCCACGGAACCGATAAGTTTTATCTCATTCAGGTCGGCCGCGTATTGAGCGCTATCCAAAGATGGTGGAGGAGGCGGCAGAAATTGTGTTCCTGAGGCGAGTCCGAAAGGGGTAACACCGCTAATATTGGTAAAGACTGAAAAACCGGGATATGGGCCGGGAAAGAGCTCCTGCCAGTTTCCTGGTGTTGGAGGTAAAAGAAACGGTGTCCATGGAGCCGACCAGCCATCGTGTAAGCGGTTCTTAAGCATGTTGGCTGCGACAATTCGTCCGACACGCTGACCTTGTTGAACTCGATTAAATTTTTCGCCCTCGATCGAGATCACGAACTCTGCAGCGTATATATCCGATCGGGTTGGATAGAGGCCGACGAGGACATCATGAGCCGCCTGAGCTGCCGAAGCCTTGATCGACGCATTTTTGCTGCCCGGAACGTCTGTTAGATAAGGTTCATGACTTCCTTCGATGGAATTAACGGCGTCAAACATCGCAAGGTTAACAATGGCAAAGCTGCGAGCCGGAAGAATCGTATCGGGATGTGCACCGGATTCAAGTGTTTGACCAAGGACTCGATTCCATTGAAGAATTACGTCCTCAGCCGGCGCTTGGGCGGATACTAATTTTGAATTGAGGCCAACCATTAACATCAGGAATAAAAGGCTTGTCATTGCTTGCGAAGATCGGTTCATTTTTGTTCTCCTTAACTCGTTTTTGTCCGGACCGTTCGGTTAAAAGTTTTCTACATTTTGGACGCCGGTTGCTATATAATCCGTAAGAGAGATCTTTCCGGAAACTCACTGAGGACCCTGTATAACAACCGACGATATTTCTGTAAGTGGCAGGATATCTTTGGAGGTTCAGAATGTCTTTGGAAAAATTTCCTAGTTTCTTCCTAAATTTCTCGGAGACGGATTTGAGCGAGAAAAACGATCAATTATTCAGTTTTAGATCCTTCCGGCTTGACGTGTTCGAGCGCCGACTCTCTAATGACGAAGTTACCATTCCCTTAACCCCAAAAGCCTTTGATGTACTTGTTTATCTAGTCCGACAAAGTGGACACCTTGTCGAAAAGCAGGAGCTGTTGAATGCGGTGTGGCCGGATGCGGTCGTCGAAGAAGCTAACCTTTCGCGGATTATTCACACGCTTCGAAAGTTACTGGGCGAGGACAAAAATGGGAACAGATTTATCGAAACGGTCGCGACAAAAGGATATCGGTTCGTTGCTGAAGTTGAGAAGTTAGACCCGCAAAGGATCGAGTCCGGTCAGGCCGGAGAATTCGATTCGAACTTGCAAAAGCCCGTCGCTAGTTTTGAAGAAGGAAGCGGAGAGAAAGCATCAGGCGGCAGCGTACTATCTCGCTTTGGCCTCGGTGCGTTCATAATTTTGCTTGCCTTGGTTTCGATGACCGCTTCGTGGCATTTTCTTGGTTCACGGACAGATAACATTGAAGCTCATAAATTGATCCCGGAAACAAGAAGCGGCGAAGCCCTACAACTGTACAAGCAAGGAAGGTTTTTGGTCGAACGGAGACATAAAGGCGATTATGAAGAGGCTCTGATTCATTTTGATAGAGCGATAGGTTTGGATCCAAATTATGCGAACGCATATGCCGGGAAGGCAGATGTAAAGGTGGTCCAGTTTTGGGGTTCGAGTTCTCATGATGATATTAGCCAGGCGCGAACCGCCGTTCGGCGAGCGATCGAACTGGAAGGAGCGAATGCATATGCACATACAGTTCTTTGTAGGATCTTAACGACTTACGATTGGGATCATCAGGAAGCCGAGAAGGAATGCCGTCTTGCAGTTGAACTCGATCCAAAAGATCATGAGGCACAGAAAGAGCTGGCATTCTTGCTCAATTCTCTCGGCCGTGAAAATGAGGCCCTAGAAGCAATGGATAGGGCGGTCGCGATCGCACCGACTTCTTTCAACAAGCGTTCGCGCGGACTAATCCTTTACCATTCCCGCCGGTATGACGACGCTATCGCTCAGTTGGAGCAAGTCGATCAGACGGACCCGAATTATAGGGAAACGTCGAGATGGCTTATTCGGTCTCACCAGATGAAAAAGGATTATCAGAAGGCTTTTGAGTGTTACATTCAAATGATCGAACAATCTGGAGCATCCTTCGAAGAACTTGCGACGCTCAGATCAGGGTTCGAGGGCGACGGCTGGAACGCAGTGCTTCGGCATATGGAAGGGAACGCGAGTTTGAGAACGATGTTTTTAGCCGGAACACAGGCTCAATTAGGGGAAACAGAGAAGGCATTTGCAACTCTCGAAGAGATGTATAAGCGACGCGCGATCCTCTTGATCACCAGTGCTCGTGAACCCACCCTTGATCCAATTCGGGAAGATCCAAGATACACCAACCTACTGAAACGCATTCATCTTTACGGACTGTAAAGCTTCGATCGGCTTAGGATTTCCACCGATCGAAAGGACATCAGCATCGTAAAATAGGCGCAAGACTCAACGGTTATTCTTTGCGAAATGAAGATCGGTGCGTGCTATCCTAGTTGTTAGATGGGAACAGACCGAACCTTTTTGACTCTTTCGTACCTTGTCGCTCTTTGTGGGTTTGCATCGCTATGGATCTCGGGGACGTTTGGAATCATCGGGGTCGTTCTTTTTGTCTCGGTCGCGGCGGCTTCGTATTTTATCGAGGGCTCCAAGTTGCAGGTCTCTGAACGGATCGGGACAGTTTTAATTGTTTTGGCGTTGCCTGCATATTATTTTCTTTGGCGAGCGAATGTTTTTGAGTTTTCGGGTCCTGACGCTGCGTTGCCGGGTACTCTCGCACGGCTGATCCTTACACTTTCGGCGATCAAATTGCTTCAGAAAAAGGGTGACCGAGATTGGATCTTTCTCTACGTCATGGCCTTTTTCCAGGTACTTCTAGCTGCCGGGCTGAGCATCAGCGCTTTGTATTTGGCAGTGTTCGTAATTTTCATTCTCCTAATGACCGCAACGATAATCCTGTTTGAGGTGCGCCGGACCGGATCACAGAAGTTTGACCGAAGAAAGGATAAATTTGGACCCATCACGCTGGGTGCGAGCGAGACGTTGTCTAATCAGCGTTTGCCCCTTATATCGTTCTCACTATTAGCTTTAATTGTCCTCGTCGCAACACCGCTCTTCTTTTTCCTTCCCCGGGTTGGCGGAGCAGGAATCGGCGGTTCAATGGGTAGCGGCTCCATTTATTCCGGATTCTCAGAAACGGTTCGACTAGGCGGAACGGGATCGATTCAGCAGAATGACGAGGTTGTCATGCGCGTACGGATCGAAGACAGATCCAAGATAGACGATACGATCCGTTGGCGAGGCACAGCATTAGACACTTTTGATAATCGTTCTTGGAGCAAATCGCGTCTGGCATTTCGTGAATCAAGGTCTAAAGGCGAGCAGGATCTCATTCAGATCGATTACGCGACAGGCAGCGATAGTCTGGTGATCCAAACCGTTTACCTAGAGCCGCTCGATACGCAGGTATTGTTCGGATTGACCCGTCCGGTCGCCGTACAAGCGGCGTTTCCAATGCTTTTTGTCGATCCAAATGGCTCGGTCACATTCCCAAGATCGGGCGAGCGTTCGACCTATAAGGTATTGTCCGATGTAAGTTTACCTTCGCAATCTAACCTGCGCCGCGACCGCTCGCCCGTTCCGCCTTCGGTTCAAAACTATCTTCAATTACCGGAAGTGCTCGATCCGCGAATCGCTGAGCGGGCGCAACTTGTCACCGAAACCGCGACCAATCGTTACGATGCAGCGGCGTTGATCGAATTTCACTTAAGACATGATTTTGGCTATACGCTCGAGCAAAAGGCCGGCGGCGACCAACCGCTTGCGGATTTCCTTTTTAACGTTCGCGAAGGACATTGTGAGTATTTTGCTACCGCGATGGCGATCATGTTACGGACTCAGGGAATTCCGACTCGTGTCGTAAATGGTTTTCAGCAGGGCGAGTACAACGAAACTGCGGACGTTTACGTAGTTCGACAGCGGGAAGCTCATTCTTGGGTTGAGGTCTATTTTCCCGGCGAAGATGTTTGGGTTCCATTCGATCCAACACCGGCAGCGGCCCAAACATTTGGAAACGAAACTGCCGGATTGTATAGACGAGTAAATAAATACCTCGAGGCTCTTGAGATGATCTGGATCCAATATTTTGTCGCTTTTGACAACGTAGAGCAGCGATCGATGTTTACATCAATTAAACGAAGCGTTTCAGATTACAACGACAAAACCACGAGTTGGCTGAGCGGCGTTCAGGCGACGATCGAATCGTGGTGGGCTGAAGTTCGTGGAGACAACGGCATGATTGCCAGCATCACGGCCGTTGTTTCGGCACTTGCCGCTGTCGTATTGTTGTTTGCCCTGCTATTCCTGTTTGTTATGTTGTACCGAAAAGCGGTAAAATCGAGAGTTTGGGCAAGGCTCACGGAACTGCTCTTAATGGGCCGGAGCGTGTCGGTCGTCGAATTTTATGATCGGATGCAACGAGTTCTAGCATCAAACGGTTTCGTTCGTGAAGGTCACCAAACGCCGCTTGAATTTGCGTGTTCAATTGAAATTCCAGAAGTTTTTAAGATCACTGAGAAATATAATCGAGTTCGTTTCGGTGAAACGGAATTGTCAGCTGAAGAATCGGTTGAGATTAATGATTGGTTGAATAAAATGTCTGCTCAGTCAGAGTTCCGGAAAGCGTAGGTTTATGAAGAAAGTTGGTTTTTTTAGTCTAGGCTGCCCTAAGAATCTTGTCGATAGCGAGGTGATGATGGGGACGTTGGCCGAGGCTGGATACGAAATTACGAATAGTGCCACTGAAGCAGATACGATTGTTGTAAATACGTGCGGGTTTATTGAATCGGCAAAACAGGAGTCGATCGATGCGATACTCGAAGCAACATCATTGAAGTCGGACGGTAAAGCAAAGCGGGTGATCGTCGCTGGTTGTTTGGTTGAACGATACCGCGATGATCTGATGAAAGAACTTCCGGAGGTCGATGTGTTTATCGGCACGTCGCAGGTTGCTGAGATACTTAAAGCAGCCGATGATCGCTTTGACGCCACCCAACTAACGCTTGCACCGATCGGAAACAAGACCGCAACCTATCTTTATGATTTCGACACGCCTCGCTATCGAGCCACGGAATCGCATACAGCATTTATCAAGATCGCCGAAGGCTGCGATCGGCCTTGTGCGTTTTGTTCCATACCCGGAATGCGAGGTTCGTTTCGTTCACGCCGATTTGGTTCGATTATTGAAGAAGCTCGAAATCTGGCAAAACAGGGCGTCAAGGAAGTAGTTTTGATTGCTCAAGATTCGTCACGTTATGGTGAAGACCTCGGCGAGGTTGACGCACTTGCGGCGTTGATTCGGGCACTCGGCGAGATCGAGGATCTCGAATGGGTCCGCGTGATGTACGCATATCCGACGCATATTTCGGACGCATTTCTCGCGGCGATCGCTGAAACACCGAAGGCCGTCAAGTATTTAGACATGCCGCTCCAGCACGGTTCGCGAAGTGTGTTGAAATTAATGAAGCGTGGTGGAACCCGCGAGTCTCTCGAGAAGTTGATCGTGCGGGTTCGCGAAAGAGTTCCGGGCATTACGATTCGAACGACGTTTATCACGGGCTTTCCCGGCGAGACTGACGCGGATTTCGAAGAGTTGATGGCGTTCGTGCGAAATTGCCGATTTGATAACGTCGGGGTTTTTACCTATTCAAATGAAGAGGGAACCGCTGCGTTTGATCTACCGAACAAAGTTGATCCGAAAGTTGCCGCAAAGCGCCGTAGCCTTTTGATGAAGGAGCAGGCTAAGATCAGCAAGCAGTTGAATAAGGCAAAGATCGGCAAAACTTTTCCGGTCTTATTCGAAGGCCTTTCACAGGAATCTGATCTTCTCTTTCAGGGCCGACTCCAGGGCCAGGCTCAGGAGATCGATGGTTATATCCTAATCAACGATATTCCTGAAGAACTAGACCCAAAGATCGGTGCGATCTATAACGTTAAAATTACCGAAGCCCACCAATATGATCTTGTCGGTTCGATAGTTTAACGTTGAAATTATCGATCTACAGCTGACGCGAGGTAAATTTCGGTTGCAAGTTGCATGAATCTATTTGTCGGTCTGTGCACTTGGAGATTTCTGGCGTCGTGCAAATCGCTCAACAACGCCTTTCACCGCCGGGTTTCATCGGGTTTTGGTTGCTTCTCGTTGCTGCTCGCAACTATTAGGATCAGCGCTAAAAATGCGGGCAAGCCTTGGGTAACGAAGATCGACGTTTTTGCAGTCAACCCGCCGAAGATCCCCGCGACCACGACGCAGGCCAGAAAGAAAAACGTCACGTCCCGGCGTTTGGCGATCAGTCCCCAGAATAATCCTCCGGCGAGGAAACCATTGTACAAGCCTTGATTCGCGGCAAGCGTCGCAGAAGCCGCCGAAACCTCGGGCGTCATCGCGAAAAGGCGTTGTCCCACAGGATGATCCCAGAAAAACATTTCGAGGATCAGTATTCCGATATGCTCTATGGCGACCAATGCGGTGACAAAATTAGCGAATACTTTCATTGTTATCCTTCCACCGGGTAACAAAGTTACAAAAGGCCACTTCAAACGTGACCTGCGACGGCTCCATATTACCGCGTGAGGCTGCCACTTCGACTTTGAACGTTATCCAAACTACCTGCAAGAATACCATTATCATCTGTAAATACCGGATCAAATTTGCTAACAGAGCATTCTATGATTTCACGGCCACGTAAATGGGAAGTTCTTTTTTGAAACATAAGAAAGTGTTTGTCAGTATAATGAAGGCAAATAACCTCTGCCTACCTGGCAGATTAAAAATACATAAAATGGCACGGGCAACTTCAACGATTCTGATTGTCTGTACAAAACGAACCCTGATGAACTTACAAAACACTTCAAAATGGATCGCGGCATTCGCGATGACTCTATCTTTGTTACTTCCAAGTCTGGCCGTCGCTCAATCGGAGCGTGATGTATATGACCGGATCAGAGAAGAAGGCACGAAGAATTCACAGGTGATGAAACACCTTCAGATCTTGACCGACGTTTACGGGCCTCGGTTAACCGGTTCTCCTCAACTAAAGGCTGCGGGCGAGTGGGCGGTGCAGACAATGACGGGTTGGGGGATGAAAAACGGAGCCCTCGAACCATGGGAGTTTGGTCGGCCGGGTTGGGTTAGCGAACGGGCATACGGCTTCGTTACCGCACCAGTTCAGGACTCGCTCGTTTTTGAAGTACTCGCTTGGACGCCTAGTACGAATGGCCCGGTCAAAGGCAGAGCGATGAACATGGTTCTGCCAGATCGCCCGACGCAAGCGGAATTGACAGCTTATTTTGACAGTATTAAAACGAGCGTAAACGGCGGCATGGTGTTCTGGGGAAATCCTGCTTCCGTGCCTGTTAATATCACACCGGCTCCAAAGCGTATTCCTGACGATGAAGCCAAGCGAAGGGTGAATCCCGATGCGGCTCCGCAGCAGTTTCAAGGTCCGCAATTCACGCCACCCGCCCCAAAGGAAGGTGCCCTTCCGTTCGGTCAGATCAACGAGCAAGTAAATCAGTTTCTCAAAGACAACGGCGCGTTGGTTCGGGTCAATGATGCCGGACGCGAACACGGTCAGATCCGTGCCTTTAGCAACAACAGCTACGACCCGACCAAGGTGATTCCGACTGTTGTAATGCGTAACGAAGATTTCGGCCGCATCGTGCGCTTAGTACGCGGAGGAAGCAATGTCGAACTTGAGTTTGATATTCGAAACAAGCTTTATCCGGAAGGCACGACGTCTTACAACACAGTCGCTGAGATCGTCGGATCTGAGAAACCCGACGAGGTGATCATGCTCGGCGGACACTTAGACTCATGGCATTCGGCGACCGGTGCGACAGACAATGCGACCGGTTGTTCGATCGCACTTGAAGCTGTCCGCATCATCCAGGCACTCGGATTGAAGCCAAAACGTACTATCCGCGTCGCACTCTGGAGCGGTGAAGAGCAAGGCTTGCTCGGTTCGCAGGCGTACGTTGATAAACACTTCGGCACGGCGGAGAATCCGAAACCCGCACACGCAAAATTTGGCGGTTATATTAACCATGACAGCGGCACCGGCCGTATTCGTGGAATGAGCGTTTTCGGCCCGGCTGAAACTGCAAGCGTGCTTCGTCGGATCGTTGGACCATATAGCTTTATGGGAATCGAAGGTGCGATCGCGACCCGAAGCCGAAATCTCGGTGGTTCTGATCACACGTCATTCAATCAAGCTGGTTTGCCCGGCATTGGCGCCGGACTTGACCCAATAGAATACGGCTCGCACACTTGGCATACAAATCTTGATACATACGAGCGTGTGATCGAGGCCGACGTGCAGCAAAGTGCGATCGTGATCGCAGCGACGGTTTATCAGCTTGCTATGGCTGATCAGCTTTTGCCTCGGTTTGCGACGGGTCAAATGCCGCCGGCACCGCCGCGTAGAAACTAACAATTCCTGAAACTTGATAATGGGCCTGAGCGATCGGGCCTTTTTTTACGTGTAAAGTTCCCGAGAAGGGCAGATATCTGCAAGCGTGCAGATCGAGCAAAGCGGTTTGCGGGCGTTGCACACTTGGCGGCCGTGAAAAATCATCCAATGCGGGAACGTTATCCAGTGCTTTTGGGGAACGAGCTGTTCAAGGTCACGCTCGACCTTTTCTGCAGTTTTCTCGGTCGTTAACCCGAGCCTTTGCGACAATCTCCCAACATGCGTATCGACAACCACACCGGAAGCTATACCAAAAGCATTCCCGAGAACTACGTTCGCCGTCTTCCGTGCAACGCCGCCCAGAGTCAAGATCTCCACCATCGACTGTGGGATCTCGCCGCCGTAGACTTCAATGATCCGTTGGCTAGCAGCCTTTATATTTTTCGCTTTGTTGCGAAAGAAGCCGGTTGAGTGTACATCCTTTTCAAGTTCTTCCTGCGATACATCGACGAAATCTTGGGGTCCGCGATACTTTCGAAACAACGTCTCGGTAACGATATTCACCCGCTCGTCGGTGCATTGCGCTGATAGTATCGTGGCGATCAGCAACTCGAACGCATTAGAATGCACTAGAGCACAATGTGCGTCAGGATACGCTCTTTTCAAACGCTTTATAATTTCCGCCGTTCTTTCTTTTGTATCATCGATCATCGCGTTTAGGTTAAAGAGACACCCGACAGAATGCAAATCCGGGCTTGTTCGGATATTATTTGTTTTTGAACTTCTATCGTCATTCGCGTTATGAACGTACCTCTACTTGATCTGAAGGAACAAAATGCGGCACTTAGGCCCGAGATCGAAGCTGCCCTCGGCCGCGTTCTCGATACAAATGGCTTTATTCTGGGGAATGAGGTCGCCGAACTTGAATGTGAATTGGCCGGCTATTGCGGCACAAAGTACGCGATCGGCTGCGCATCAGGGAGCGATGCTCTACTGCTTGCGATGATGGCATTCGAGATAGGTCCGGGCGATGAGGTTGTTACGACTCCTTATAGTTTTTTCGCGACAGTAAGCGCTATTACTCGAACTGGAGCAACTCCAGTTTTTGTCGATATCGATCCCAAGACTTTCGATCTCGATGTTTCTCAGGTCGAAGCAAAGATCACCGAACGCACTAAAGCCATCCAGGCCGTTCATCTGTATGGCCAATGTTCGGATATGGCCGCTTTAAATTCGATCGCGGAAAAGCATGGAATTCCGGTTATCGAAGATGCTGCTCAAGCTATCGGTGCCGAGGAGAACGGTGTTCGAGCCGGAGCGATGTCGGCGATCGGCTGTTTTTCGTTTTATCCTTCGAAAAATCTGGGGGGAATGGGCGACGGTGGTTTTATGACCACTAATGACGATGCGATCGCGTCAAAACTTATGGCGTTGCGTGTTCACGGTTCTAAAGAGCGCTATTTCCATAAATGGATCGGGTTGAATTCGCGTCTTGATGGCTTTCAAGGTGCCGTGCTTCGGGTAAAACTTCCGCATCTCGATTACTGGTCTGATCAGCGAAAAGCCAACGCCGATCGATATCGAACATTGTTCGAAGATGCTGGTTTGGGTGAAGCCGTAGATCTTCCGTTCGAGCGTGAAAACTGCCGCCATATCTATAATCAATTTGTGATCCGTGCAGGAGGTCGCCGAGATGAACTTCGTGCATTCCTGACAGAAAAAGGAATCGGCACGGATATCTACTATCCTGTTCCGCTGAACCTGCAGGAATGTTTCGAATATCTTGGGGGAAAGGCTGGTGATATGCCTGAATCGGAACGAGCGGCGAAAGAATCTTTGGCGCTTCC
>JBGTKQ010000077.1:0-9040 GCA_041744555.1 Pyrinomonadaceae bacterium | reverse complement strand
TCTTCGATTTGCCCAAACATTCTGCGCAACTCGGGCTCATTGTCGCGACTTGTACTTATGAGCCAGTCAAGTTTGTTTTCGACTCTGTCCTGCTCAGCTTTCCAGTGGTTCTCCGAGAGAGCTCGTTGAATTAGTTTCCTGGCGATCGCCGACTTCGCTTCACCGGTATCCTGAGCGAGTTGGACAATCTTTTTTAGGTCAGAATCATAAGGCCTTACAAAGATGGATTTGCCCTGATTCGATTTAGGTCCTGCGTCAAGAATTTCGACGATTTTGTCGCGGTCACGTTTTCTCATTTGCGTCGTTTAGCTGAACAAAACTTTCGTGCTGTCGAGATTTGTCAGCAAGTACACATCAGCAACAACGGCAAAATACGTGCCTAAAACACATATTTCATAAATTAGTTTGGTTTGTCAGTTTGCTGACATCCACTAAACCTTGTATTTGTAGATATTTAGACACCTGACAAAATGGCCAAATCGGTCTATCCTGTCATACACCCTGACGACCATAACTTCACAATTTCTCCGTGCTCCAAATTAGCAGCCTTTTACCCGGCTGGCACGCTGTTTGTATCAAGCTCCTATGTCCAAAAAGAGGGATAGGAGATGAACATCACACAATGACGACAATACCCGAAACAAACGCACCAAAAAGGTCATCCAATGACCAGACTATTCTCCAGATAAACCGCCTCAATTACAGCAAGGTCAATGCAAAACTGCTCGACTCGACAAACGAGAAGCTCAAGAAATATCTTCGCTTTGCGGCTGAACAAATGAGGACGGAAGTCACAACAAGTGACGTGATCGAATTCGCTTTGAACATGCTTTTTGAGCGCGATCCGGGATTCAAATCGTGGCACAAACAGAACCCGTAAGGTCTTTTTAATAGGCAGAAAAGGCCGAAGGAAGTCTCTCGCTGAGATTGCCTTTAGTCGAGGGATTGTAGGATTGGGTGGCAAGAGAATAGCGTCTCGCTATCACATCAAGATTCCTTTCAAATTCTTGTATTCTCAGGTCGTTTGCATTAGCTTTTACGTACACGGCCAGTTCATTTAATTCCTCGTCCGGCAGGCTGCATTTATAGGTCGAGGCCGCCCTTGAAAGCCGGTCTGCGACCTCCTGCAGAGCAACTCTGGAGTGTCCTTTTACCCATCGCCAGGTGACATGGTGACCGTAACATTTTGTCACCAATTCACTCCGCAAGGGCCGGTTTGATTTCATCTGGTTCTTCCCAGTCATCGTCTCGATCACATACCGCGAATCTGAGATTATATCCACAATGCAGGGTCGTCGAAGTTCCCCAAGAGCGGTTGAGCATGCAAGAATTTCAGCTTGCTGGTTTGTAACCGGACCAAGGTATTTGGCGATAAGCCGAATATCCATTCGATGGCTGTCAATTATCGCGGCACCGCATCCGGCCGATGCGTCAGGTGCACCATTTCTTAGACACGAAGCATCCGCATAGATAGTTACTACCGGATGATAGTCATCGACTTTGATCCCGCCATTTCGTGATCGATCGCGGTGCCGCATACTCATAATGTCCTCCAACAAAATCAGGGCCCCAATTTCTCGATGCCCTGAAAACGTCTCTTGCAATCAGAAAACCACTTGAAATTTACCGTTGAGAACTGGTCGACAAACGGCTCTTCGTTTACCGGTTCGACGCTGCCCGGATCCGTTTCGGGGGCGCTGCCGGTTCAGGGCTTTCTTCCGGCTCGGTTGTCTCAGACTGGCTCGGTCTCCAAAGCTATGCAAGCGGCCTCGATAGCGATGATCCGAAACAAATCATCAGAACCTCACGAACCCTACTATTGGGCGGTCTTCACCCTTCTTGGCGATTTCCGATAGTCCTAAGCTTTACAATGGCTGTTCCAGGGGTGGTGCAAAAACCAACCAGTATAGTGAAACTTGGTGCGCGAATATGCCAAATGTTCGATTTTTGAACCGGTAACCTTGAAACTTTTAAGTAATTTAAGGCCCGCAAATTGATAGATCTGCGGTGATGTTAGAAATATGCAAAATCACGTCGTTGAATTGCCTGAAGAAAAGTTTTTGGAAAGTTCGTGACCTGCTAGATGTCGGATTTATAAATCGGATTGGACCTCTGATATCTTCTCATCGTTTTTAGACAGCAAGATGCTCGCAAAGCTCTGGCCATAACGGATGCAAGAAATCGAAGAGTCAATGGCAATCGGCCCATTTAAACAGTCGTTTGTTTCATTATCTTCAAAAGACCTGTTCGGAAATCTTGTTTGACACTTTGAAATATGGCACGGCTCTTGCACAAACTTAAACGGCTCTTACGTTCCTTCGAGTTTATGGGGAACAACGATTTCGAATCCCGGTTCGGAGAAATGCATGCCCGAAAATGAATATTCACCAGGAAGGCGCCCTGATAGACATCTGATCACCCAGGGAGAAGCGGAGAAGCGTTGGAGAACAACGCGTCAAACCCTTTGGATCATGAGGAAGAATGGACTCCCGTACTACCGCCTAAATACGAAAATACTGTATGATATCGCGGAAGTTGAGGCCTTTATCCGCCGGAGTCCTCTCACGGCTCCCTAAGATCTGTAGAGCTGCCAATGATTCCTTCCCAATCCCGTTAAGAGAATTTGTGCGCCGTCTTTTCAATCGGTGGTAGTTCGCCAACCGATTGCGACGCCAAATGCGGACGGTTAAGGTTTCCTTCGACCGAATCTGACAGATCACAGGTATTTCTGCGAGATCTAGATTGCCCTACACCCAAACAGCCTGTTTGTTCACTCGTGATACCACCAACAAAACGGCCAATCAACAAAATTGTTTTGAACTCGCGCAATCACCATGTTGGGATTTGCTAGAATAAATGTTCTAATACTTGGTGTGAAATTGGGTGGGACTCTGTCTTCAGGATTCTCGAAGGTGTCGTAACTTATTGAATATATTGGAGCGGGCGACGAGGGTCGAACTCGCGACTTTCAGCTTGGGAAGCTGACACTCTACCACTGAGTTACGCCCGCATTTTTCTGAACGTGTTGAGAGAATTATGCCATAATTCGACACCGCGCAACAATATAGAATATGCCCAATATTGAAAAGGCGATTTCATACGACGATGTTCCATATCCGAGCTTTACTTTTCCTCAAACGCATCCCGACAGGCTCGCGACCATGGCGAGGCTTTTTGGGTTGAAGGCTGCCGATCCGAAAGCTTGCCGGATGCTTGAACTAGGATGCGGCGACGGGACAAATCTGTTGTCATTCGCATATACAATGCCGGACAGCAAATTCGTCGGACTCGATCTTTCAAAGACTCATATTGACGCCGCGAAAGCGGCGGCTAAAGACATCGGAGTTTCGAATGTGTCATTCTTCCAAATGGATCTGATGGAATTTGATACGCGACGCGAGGGCGAATTCGATTTTATGATCGCACACGGACTGCTTTCGTGGGTACCGGATTTCGTACGCGAAAAGGTATTCGAGATCTTCCGCGATTGCCTCACGCACAACGGTGTTGGCTACTTGAGTTACAATGCGTTGCCAGGTTGTAAAACGCGGCAGATCGCATGGGACTTGATGCGATTCCACGCAGCGGCGGTTGATGATCCGAATCAAAAAGTCGAACAAGGTTTGGCTGCGATCGATTTTGTTGCGAATGCCACTGACGATGAATACGGCTATCAATCGCTTTTGAGGCTTGAACACAAACAGATCGCGGCGCGTTCATTACCGAACGTTATCCACGACGATTTCGGAGAAATAAACCAGCCCTTCTATTTTCATGAGGTTGCATCCATGTTGGACAACTTCGGCTTGCAATATTTATGTGAAGCTGAACCAACTTCGATGAACGAAGGGCCGATCCCACCTGAAACACTTCGCGGTCTTCCGTCCGTTGTCGATGATATCGTTCGTCGTGAACAGTACTTAGACTTCATCAAGTGCCGAAGATTTCGGAATACACTGTTTTGCAGAAGCGAAGTAAGACTTGATCGATTGATCGGCCTAAAAGTTCTCGAAAATTTCCTGATCGCCGCCAAGCTCGAAACCGGATCACCGAACGCAGCAATGCACGACGATTCACCGGTGACGTTTAGTGCGGCAAATGGCTCATCAGTTTCGATAAGCCATCCGCTTACGAAAGTTTCGCTCGCACACGTTAACTCGATCTGGTCGCAAGCAGTTGGCTTCAGCGAACTGATCACAACTGCCGGAAAATTACTAGGCGAATCAGGTGTTACCGTTGCTGATAAACAAAGAACGGCTTCATTGCTGCTTCAAATATTCTTTGCAGGATTTGTAGATTTTCACCTATGGCAGCCGGAATATTTTCGCGAAGTTTCAGAAATGCCTGCCGCAAGCGCCTTTGCACAATGGCAGATCAGACACGAAAGCGACAGCGTAACGACGATGTGGGGTTTGAACATCGACGCCAGTGATGCATTCATGACCGAGCTTCTCTTAATGCTTGATGGCAATCGTAACAGAGCAAAGCTGGTTAAAGAAATAAAGACAAGAATCGAGGTGCCGGAGGAGCAACGTGCGTCATTTCATGAAGCACTTCCGGATTTGATCGACGCAAAACTCGGCGAATTCGCAAAACTTGGACTCTTGATTTCGTAGGCAACAAACCTCAATAAAGTGGATCGGTCGTAAATATCAAATTGATTCACTTTAAGATTTTTTTGCTTCGAGAATCAGATCGATCACTTCCCTAACAGCCCCGAAACCACCGGGGGCCGACGTCACGTGATCCACGGCCGCGAGCACGGAAGAATGAGCATCGGACGGGGCAGCAGAAAATCCGACGGTCTTGATAACTTCCAGATCGGCCAAATCGTCGCCGATGTAAGCCGTTTCTTCGGCCGAGACGCCGGCAGCGGCTATGATCTCGTCAAAGTCTTTGACCTTGTCCGAGGATTTAGACCTGACATAGTGCATTCCAAGCTCGGCCGCACGGAACTTTACTATCGGTTCCGCATCACGCCCCGTAATGATGCCCGAACGAAATCCAGCCTTGTGCCAAAGAGAAATTCCCTGCCCGTCGCGAACGTGAAAGACCTTCATCGCTTCGCCATCCGAGGAAAAATAAAGACGGCCGTCCGTGAGAACGCCGTCGCAGTCCACTAGCAATAGGCTGATTTTTGAGAGACCCTGCCGTCGAGAATCGTTTACCATCAACTATCTAACCTCAAAAATATCCACGCCGCTCAATTTCCACCCCGATCCGATTCTCGTCAGCCGAAACACGGCAGTCCCGGTTTCAGGGTCTTTATTCAGGAGCTTGATCGCCAAATTTGTTTCGACCCAAATGTTATTCAGGTCCATTTTATCGATATGAAGCACGGAAGTTTTCCATTCGACGGCCTGGCCCGAAATGCCGGCAGTAAACCGCCCGGCATCTCCCGCGACGGCCATTGCGTCGAGTTCGGCTTTGCGATTTGAAATAGCCGCCTTGTCGAACTGCACAAAAAAGGCCTTTACCGAATCGTCTGCGGCGCTTGGAACATTCGACTTGTTTCTTATCGCCCGTGCGGCCAGGCTCGCTCCGTACTCGCCGTCGGCCCTTATCGCTTCCTCTGCAAATTTGGCCGCAGCGGCATTCTGCCCTGCCTTTAACGCAATATCGGCCAGGCCGACATTGGCCCAGGCAAGGCTGCGGGCCGTCGGAAGCTTCTCATCGAGCACCGCGCGAAATTCGCGTTCGGCATCTGTATTCTTGTTTTGCCCAAGAAGTGAGCGTGCAAGTAAGATGCGAACATCGTCAAACCTTGGGAACTCCCGCAAAACCGTCCGGGCCATTGTTTCCGCGGCCGAATATTCCTGCTTATCGAAAGATCGCTTGACGGCCAGAAGCAGATCGCTGTCGGTCGTCTCGCGCGGGGCAACATCGTCGGAATAGTCGGTCTGCGGGTAGAATTTTTCCGGGTCGATCTCGACACGCGTTATCTTTTGCGGCGCCTTAAAGACCATTTCCCCAAAGCTTTTCGCTTTTATAGTCGCCGGAGCCGACATCCGTTCGCCATTAGCGAGAAGAGCAGCGACATTGACCGTAACGTCCACCGGACCCGTGTTTCGCAAGGCAACCTTCCAATCAGTCCCGGACTGACTTGCCAGCCCCACGAGCAGGTTCGTCTCTGTAACCTGGTCGAGCAGATGATCGATGATGTCTTTGTTAGCGGAATTGGACGCGCGAAATTCGGCCAGCGTAAAATTGCCATCCTCCATCTGGCTGCGAATTCCATTGAACAATTCGTTCTGCCCGATCTTCTTGGCCATAAGCCGCCAGATCATCGCGCCTTTGTTGGCGACCTCCGGGTAGTAATAGTCATCCAGCGGCGACACAATATTCAGCGGCGAATCGCGGCGAACAATAGCTGCGTAAGCAGTCCGTTGGCGGAGTCGCTCGGCATCGGCAACATCCTTTCCGTACTTGCTTTCAAGGAACTGCGTCGCAATGTATTTCGCAAGGCCTTCACGGATAACTCCAAAACCATCGCCCGAAACCTGGACCGAATTTCCCAACCAGATCTTTGCGACCGCGTCCGCAATGTTCATAGCCGTGATCGAATCGACCTTGCTCCGACGAAGAGCGCCGTCATCCACCAATATAGTGCCGCCGCCTGAAAATCCGCCGCCGCGTTTTACCGTTACGATACGAAAAGGAACATCGGGAGCAGCTCCGAGCAGTCCGGCCACAAATGTCTTCGCTTCGGATGCGATCGCGGCCAACTCATTCGCCCGTTTTTGTTCCTCGTTTCCCGCACCCTTTGGCAAAATGACGCTTACGCCGCTGACATTCGCGGTGTCCCATGATCCGGATACAAAAAACGGCTGGCCGCTAAGCTTTTGATCGAATGCTCCCGCCGCCTCTGTTCCCGACGAAACGACCGTCAGAACACCCGACTGAACCTGGATGCGCATCGGCGCAAAATCTCCACCGCGGGCAAAATACCAGCTATTAGGCGTGGGGTACCAGAACGACGTAGGCAAAAACTGAGCTCCGACAGGCGAGATCGCGTTCAAGCCTGAATTGTCTTTGACATTGAATTTGTAATCGACAACCGCCGACAAACTCGCGTTCGGCTGGACCGACGGAATGCGCAAACCGATTCGCTGCAGGCTGGTCGCGGAGTTTACCTTCTCTTCCGACTTTGTAAAATCGACCGCGGCCCCATTGATGCTGACCGCCGTTATCTCCGCCGTCGGACCTATGCGCAGCGTAAGCGTCGATGCCGGACGGCCCGAAACATTCTTAATATCAAGCTTCGCCTTAACCGTTAAATTGCGGTCCGCTTCCGACTGCGGCAGCGTCGCCACGATATCGAATTTTTGTACTTGCCACGTCGCAGATGGACGAGTGTCGTCCTGAGCAGCAACGACTCCCGCAATATAGATCAACGCCAATGCAGATAAGAAAATATTCTTGATCTTACTCATAATCTCGTGGGCACCAGGATTTTGCATCTGTCTTCGAAACGCCGTGATCTAATGTCGAATCACTTTGTCGCTTGATCGGAAAAGATGATCGCTTCGACATATCCCTTAAGAATCCGCGGCTGTCCACCAACAACGAGCGGGCGAAATCGCCATTCTTTAACAGCAATTTCAGCGTCCTTTTTTTTCTCCTTGTCCGCAGTCATCGCCTCCGCTTCGGTAACTTTGCCCGCTTCGTCGACAACAACACCGACTATGACCTTTGTGACCCGCTTTGTGCCGCTGAGATCATAGTATTGGCGAGCTAACGTTGATCCGCTGATGATAGCATCGACCGAAGCCCCACCAGCAGCATTCGGAGCGGATAGAGTCGCCCTTTCCTTGTTGGCTCTTGCTGCGTTTTCAACACTCGATGCATTTGTCGGAGCAAATGGCCTCTCCGCCCGAAATGAAATATTGAGAAGGGTTTTTGGCATTCCTGCCGACTTTCCCGTGATCCGGACCTTGCGGCTGACCATCTCCATCGCCAGGTCTTCCTGGCCAGTCGCCGCAAGAGCCTTCATGTACGAATCCAGCAAAGGTATTAAGTTTTGGCTAGTCTTACCGTACCTGACCTCGACCTCGGCAATACACCTTTCGAAACGATCGAGGGCATTTTCGAGATCGCCCATCGCCAGTGCGAACTCGGCCCAATTAAACAGCGTGATGAGACCCGCGTTGTCATCTTTAGTCTGATCGGCGGAACTGATCTTTGAGGCTTCGGAGTAAAGAGCGGACGCCTCGTCGATCCTCTTACTAAATCGAGCCTGGGCACGCATCGAGAATCTGTCACGGCTATTCTTATCAAAACCGATCGAAACGTCGGGGTCGGGCGGCTGATAATTATAGAGGAGCCACGCCAGACTGTTTCGCATCACTATCCTTTGTTCCCGAAATGCCGCCGGAGCTGCGTCGGCAATTCGAATAGCTTCACGCAAATTTGTTTCGCTCGAATCGGCGTCGTTTCGTAATTTCTCAAGATTGCTTTTGGCGTCTTGCGGAGTTCGAGAATCGGAACCCAGAGCGACCGAAGTCTGTTTGAAGCGCGAAACTCTGATCTGTGCCAAATTTTCAAGGGCATTGACAAGATTCTTAGCGGACGCTGCGGTCTGCTTTCGTTCGAGAGCGACAATTTGTTCGGCAATGGGGATCGCCTCGTCGTAGTTGCCGGCATTATAAAGTTCGGTGACCGTTTGGTTCAAATCACGCGAGTTCGACGGGGCCTGTGAAAATGCCATCGCCGACGCCAAGCCGATAAGTAAAATGATGAACAAGTGCTTCATTTGCAGAGATCGCTGCAAGGCCAATATCGACTCGTGATCTGCATCCAGCTTTGACAAAACTTCCACAACAGCGTCAGCGATAGGACAAATTGTTCGATGTAATCCGGTTAGCCAACCGTTGCTTTTCTCGAAAGCTTAAAACTCACACTAATCTTAACAGATGGCCAAAAATGCGAGAAATTCGCACATCATCTCCACATTAGATCGGCATATCTAAAAAGCCGTTTCTTAGCGGCCTCTTGACCGAGGCGAAAACAAAAGGAAACGGCAGCGATCGGATGATCCAAA
>JBGTKQ010000076.1:0-17488 GCA_041744555.1 Pyrinomonadaceae bacterium | reverse complement strand
AAAGATGCGTACTTTGCGGCCATGAAAGCACGCGCAAATTCGACCAGGAACGTTCAGCCAGTCGCACCTCGCGAGCCGAAATTCGCATATCAAGTTTATCTACAAGAGCCTGAGTACATCAAAGGCGACGGCGATATTTACGGCAAAGGCGCGGTCGTGTTGCACACACTCCGGTATTTGATCGGTGATGATGCGTTCTTCAGAGCTCTGCGACGAATGGCGTACCCAACGAAAGAAATGGAACGCATGACCGACGGCCGGCAAACGCGGCTCGTGAATACAGATGACTTTCTGGCGATCGCCGAAGAGGAATCGAAAATGGAGCTCGATTGGTTCTTTGAGGTTTATCTTCGGCAACCCGCGTTGCCAAGGCTCGTTCAGTCACTTGCGAGCTCGATCAACAGCAACGGCTTAAGTGCCGCCAAAATGGAACTGCGTTGGGAAACCCCGAACAACATGCCGTTCCCGATGCCGATCGAAGTGGAACGTAATGGGAAGATCGAACGGATCGAGATGAAAGACGGAAGGGCAGGTTTTAGTTTCAGTGGTCCCGTCCCGACCGTGGACCCAAAGGGCTGGGTCTTGAAGGCAAAATAAGTTTTCAAGTTTCTTGCGTTAGCCGCCGACGGGCTGAGCGAACATTTTCGGCCGCCTTGCCCGCCGAGATACCTGTAGCTGTCAGGTGTCCCATCTTGCGTCCGGGCCGAGGATCGGATTTGCCGTAGAGATGTAATTGGACGTTGGGAATTGCGAGAGCCGCCGCCCAATCCGGCTCGCCGCTTGCCCACACATCACCAAGTATATTTGCCATTGCCGCAGGCTGGTAAAACTCGGTCGAACCAAGCGGCAATCCGCAAACGGCGCGGACCTGTTGTTCAAATTGCGACGTTACGCATGGACCGAATGTAAGATGTCCGGAATTATGCGGCCGTGGAGCGATCTCATTTACGATCAACTTTTCATCGGTCGTCAAAAAGAATTCGACGCACATTGTGCCAACGTAACCGAATACTTCAGCAATACTCCGCGCGATCTCAACAGCCTCTTTTGTAACTTTTGCAGAGACATTTCCCGGTGCGAACGAAACATCCAGAATGTGATTCTTGTGTACGTTCTCGATCACGCCATAATGGGCGAACGAGCCATCTTGCCCACGGGCACAAACGACCGAGACCTCTTTTTCAAACTCAATAAACGCTTCAAGAACGGCTTCGGTTCCATTCATTGCGGCGAACGAAGATTCAATGTCGTCAGGCTGATTTAATTTTGATTGACCTTTACCGTCGTAACCGAAGCCCGCTGTTTTCAGCACAGATGGAAACCCGAGGTCTACCGTTGCTCGGTACAGATCGTCGATCACCTTAATGTGGCGAAACGGAGCTACGGGAAAACCGTTTGTCGAAAGAAAGGTTTTTTCGCGGAGTCGGTTTTGAGTTACGTGAAGGATCTCGCCCTTTGGATGAGTTTGGACGTATTCGGCAGCGGCTTCAACTGTTACAGCCGGAACATTTTCGAACTCAAAGGTCACGACATCGACCGTCGAAGCGAATTTACGAACAGCATCAAGATCATTATACGAAGCGGTCGTTTCCACATCGGAAATATGACCTGTCGGCGTGTCGGCGTCGGGCGAGAACGTGTGGACACGATATCCCATTTTGCGCGCTTCGATAGCGAACATTCGGCCAAGCTGGCCGCTGCCAAATACCCCGATAGTTGAGTTTGGAACAAGAGTCTTTAGCGCCATCGCGGAAATATAACCCGAGTCGAAGCGATAGGTTACCCCGAAATCTGTTCGTTTGGCGAATGGACTGTTTGCAATTGGCTATGGTTTGGCGGCAGTGTTTGAGACGGAGTTCATTATACGGTCGGTTTCTTTGGTCCTCTGATCGTGAGCATTCAAGCCCGGCGCGACGCCTACCGCGTTTGCGATCCGTTGCGACTTTTGCCTGTCAATGTCGGAAAGAGTTTGTTGGGTTGGTTTAATGTCGGAGATCGTTGACGCATTTTGCATCTGTGGCATTGGCGGCGTCGGACTTGAGAGATAGTTCGCGTATATGTAATAACCGCCAAATGCGAGAGCGGGAATAACTATCAGTTTCGCAAGCGAAAAGCGGACCGGCATTCCGCTCGTCTCTTTTGCAACCGGTGCATCGTTGAAGCCGAGAAACCCGCCGCAACGTTTACACTGTTCCTCTGTAGCAAAGTTAGTCAGCCCGCAATTTGAACATCTAATTGAATTCATTTGATCGTGCAGCGGAAGGTGATGTTTGGAAGATTGCCGCCAGTTAAATTAGATACTTATTAGAGACGCGGTGTCAACAAGTTTTAACGCACGAATCATTTGAGTTTTGATCTCAGGACCGTTTTAGTTTGTTTAGATCGAAAGGCATGAAGTTTTTTCCTTAGCTCAGGGCGGGAATTTGCAAGGATCGCGACCGCCAGAAGAGCGGCGTTCTTCGCACCGGTTTGGCCGATAGCCAGCGTGCCAACCGGAATACCAGCGGGCATCTGAGCGATCGAAAGCAGTGAGTCAAGGCCTTTCATGGCCTTGCTCTCGACCGGAACGCCGAGAACCGGCAGAACGGTCTGCGACGCACACATGCCCGGTAAATGAGCCGCACCGCCAGCACCGGCGATTATAACCTCGATTCCGCGTTCTTCAGCAGATTTAGCAAATTCGAATAACAGATCAGGCGTGCGATGGGCCGAAACGATCTTCGTCTCGTGCCCTACGCGGAATTCATCCAGCATCAACGAAGCCTGTTCCATCGTAGGCCAATCGCTCTTGCTGCCCATTATTATCGCAACGAGCGGATTCTTTGCCATCTTAATTCTTTGCGATCTCGCCGCGGATCATTGATTCAAATTTGTCCCAAGCCCTTACTGTACTTCGCCAATAAACTACCTCACCGGTTCGGCTTATAACGATATTCTTAGGAAAGCCGGTAAAGCCAAATTTCTTCATTTCGGTCCCGACACCCGCAGCATGCAGGTAGTCAAACTCTTCCTTCTCGACAAACTTCTTCACGGCGTTCACCGCGTCATCGGTCATCGCAAGAAAAACAACATCTTCGTTTGCGGAAAACTTGGCCCGCAGGTCATTGAGATGGGGCTTATGATTCAAACAAACAGGACATCCAATAAACCAAAAATTAAGTACAACAACCTTGCCTTTGAGGTCTGAACTATTAAGGATCTTACCGTCGATGGTCGTAACCGAGATATCGGGCAACGGCATGCCCTCCTGGGGTACTTTCTGAAGACGAAACTCGACAGTTCCATCGTCCAAGGTTTTCATTAAAGTCTGGTCCGGCAAATGAAAATTCGCCATTCGGATATCCACGAACTCATTGTTTGAAACTTCTCGCCCGTCTGAATCGAAAAAGACCGTTCTGCCAACCGTTGGAACAGTAGCTGTTTGGCCGTTACCGTCGGCGGCCACTAAGAACATCGCCGCGATGAAAACAATTGATACCAGACTCGATTTCGCTAACTTCCGCATACTCTTAAAAATATGAAAGATAGGCCATGAAAGCAAATTTCAGTAATCAACGAACTGGTCAAAATACTAAATCTTCGTCGCTCTAATTCTATTTTTTAAGGTTGCTCACTTACGATGCCACTTTTCCACACTGTTTCTCGTTTAATTATCATAGGTGGATTGATTTGTTTTCGCGGCCTCGATCACGACACGGAGCTAGTGATTACTTGACGGTTATAGGGCTCTGTAATACGATTTGCGCTTATACAGGCCCGAATAAAACAGAAACGGAGGTGGACTTCTGCTCGACAAGACGGTTTCGCATTATCATATAAAGTCGCAGCTCGGCGAGGGTGGGATGGGAGTGGTTTACGAAGCAGAAGACACCAATCTTGGCCGTCATGTCGCTTTGAAATTTCTCACCCCCGCGTTGGCCGGAGACGAGAATTTGTTGCAACGATTTCAACGCGAAGCGCGGGCTGCGTCCTCTCTGAATCATCCGAACATCTGCACTATCCACGGTATCGAACAGTTCGAATCCGAGCATTTCATCGTCATGGAACTTCTTGATGGCGAATCGCTTGGCGACCGAATTCGGAAAGGTCGGCTGGATATTGAGTTGATACTCAATCTCGGAATTCAGATGGCCGATGCTCTTGAATCGGCCCATTCGAAAGGGATCGTGCATCGAGACCTGAAACCAGCAAATATTTTCGTAACCTCTCGCGGCCAGGCAAAGATACTCGATTTTGGCCTCGCCAAGATCGATCAACAGAAACCCGACGCTGCTTCGAATGTTCCGACTGCAATTGCCGACGGGCTAACGTCGGCTGGAGCAGCGATGGGCACCGTAGCTTATATGTCCCCCGAGCAGGCTCGCGGCGAGGTCACGGATTCGCGAACCGATCTGTTTTCGGTCGGTACGGTGCTTTATCAAATGGGAACCGGTTCGCTGCCGTTTCAGGGCGACACGTCGGCCGTTGTCTTCGATGCGATTCTAAATCGCGATCCTATACCGCTTGAACAATCAAATCCTTCCCTTCCCGCCGAACTTGGCCGCATTGTCAATCAAGCTCTTGAGAAAGACCGCGAGATGCGATTTCAGAGCGCGACTGAACTGAAGACCGCCCTCAAACGTTTGAAGCGTGATATGCAATCCGGTCGGCATTCGAGCGAGAATAGTGCTATCCATTCAACGCGAGCGCCGCAGACGATTCACGAACACTCGATCGCAGTTCTCTACTTCGAAAACCTGAGCGGGATGAAAGAGGATGAATACCTGCGCGATGGCATTACTGAAGATATAACGACTGAGCTTTCAAAGATCGCGAAAGTTAAGACATTCTCGCGGGCCATGGTGCTCGCCTATCGTGACAAGGTCGTCACCGCCGGCCAGGTGGGCAAAGAACTCGGTGCATCGTATGTTCTTACCGGAAGCCTTCGCCGAGCAGGAAACCGCCTTCGTATCAATGCACAGCTTATCGATTCGTCAACAGATTTTCCTCTATGGTCGGAGCGGTATGACCGCGAGATGGAAGACGTCTTTGCGGTTCAGGACGAGATCGCGTCAAAGATCGCGGCGGCACTTAGAATCACGCTCACGCCTCAGGAGCAAAAGGCTCTCGCGGCCAAACCGACCGAAAATCTGCACGCTTACGATCTTTATCTGCGCGGTAGAAATTTTGCCCGTCGCGTTGGCCGCCAAGATATGCAATTTGCTCTGCAAATGTATGAGAACGCGGTAACGCTTGATCCCGATTTTGCCGTTGCTCACGCCGCGATCGCAAACGTTTGCGCGCAGTTCTATTATTATTTTGAGCGGAAACAGGAATGGATCGACAGAGTAAATCTGGCGACCCAGCGAGCTATAGCTGCGGGGCGCGACGAACCCGAGATCAGATGTGCCGAAGCGTGGCTCGATTTTGCACAGGGTCGCTACGACTCTGCCGTGGATAAGATACGTTCTGCTCTGAATCGCGATCCTGACATCGACGGTGGTTATCATTTGCTTGGCCGGGCTCTTTTTGAAGCCGGCCGTTACCAAGAAGTCGTTGACATAATGGAAGATGCTCTTGCTCACGCCGGTGAAAATTATAATACGACCGTTCCGATCCACAACGCCCTCGGCGCCTTGGGCAAAAAGGAGGCGCTAAACAACTACACGTACCGCGAGATAGCGATCTTTGAAGCCCAGTTAAAGAAAACGCCTGAAGATGCCCGCGTGCGCGTGCTACTTGCAGGAAACTATGCGGAACAAGGCCGGTTTGAAGATGCTAAAAGAGAAGTTGATCTTGCCATGGCCTTAAGGCCGGACGACACGATGATTCTTTACAATATTGCGTGTACTCTTTGTTCGATGGATCAGCCGAAAGAGGCAATGGTCGCGCTCAAAAAGGCGTGGGAAGCCGGTTACAGAAACCCGGTCTGGACCCGACAGGATCCGGATCTTGCGATCCTACTCGGCGACCCGGAATTTGAACGTCTCTACCCGGAGGGAACCCAGCTCCGGCCGGAACAGGCTTCGCTGCACGCATCAGAGGACAATTGATGATCGGTAATACCGTTTCACACTATAAGATAACTTCCCGACTCGGCGAGGGCGGGATGGGGGTGGTGTACGAAGCCGAGGATACAAATCTTGGCCGCCACGTCGCCCTGAAGTTCCTCTCGCCGTCGATGGCGAACGACGATAATCTTCTTCAGCGCTTTCAGCGAGAGGCACGTGCCGCATCGGCGCTGAATCATCCAAATATTTGCACGATCCACGGGATCGAGCTGCACGAGTCGGAACACTTTATTGTGATGGAGCTTCTGGACGGTGAATCACTGGCCGACCGCATTCGACGCGGCTCATTTGATATCGAATCAGTACTAACACTCGGCGTTCAGATCGCCGATGCTCTTGAATCGGCTCATTCCAAAGGGATCGTCCATCGCGATCTAAAGCCGGCCAATATTTTTGTCACGTCGCGCGGCCAGGCGAAGATACTTGACTTTGGCCTTGCCAAGATCGACCAGCAAAAACCCGACGCTGCGTCAAATGTTCCAACGGCCATCGCCGACCACCTCACATCTGCGGGCGCAACTATGGGAACTGTCGCCTATATGTCGCCTGAGCAGGCGCGCGGCGAGATAACCGATGCAAGAACTGACCTTTTTTCATTCGGAGCCGTTTTGTATCAAATGGCGAGCGGAGTTTTGCCGTTTCAAGGCGATACCTCGGCAGTAATGTTCGATGCCATTCTGAATCGCGATCCGTCGTCACTGGAAACCGTAAATCCTTCGCTTCCCGCAGAACTCGGTCGAATTATCGGTCAAGCTCTCGAAAAAGATCGCGATCTCCGGTTCCAAAGTGCAACCGATTTGAAAACGGCGCTTAAGCGGCTGAAACGTGATCTGGATTCAGGCCGGCATCAAACCGACCCAAGCGGGATTCGCAGCACGTCATCTCCGAACGTGATCCGAGAAAAATCGATCGCCGTCCTTTACTTTGAAAATCTAAGCGGGATGAAGGAGGACGAATATCTCCGTGACGGCATCACCGAAGACATTACCACCGAGCTTTCTAAGATCAGCGGGCTTCGCACATTTTTCAGAGCAAATATATTGCCGTATCGCGATAGATCAGTAACAGCCGGACAGGTCGGCAAAGAATTAGGTGCGTCACATGTATTGGCGGGCAGCCTTCGGCGTAGCGGCAATCGACTGCGAATCAACGCGCAGTTGATCGATGCGGCAAACGAATTTCCCCTGTGGTCAGAGCGATACGATCGCGAGATGGAAGACGTTTTCGCCGTGCAGGACGAGATCGCTTCAAAGATCGCAGCAGCATTGCGGATCACGCTTTCCCCTCAAGAGCAAGAGGCCCTGGCGGCGAAGCCCACGGAAAATACTCATGCCTATGACCTATATTTACGTGGGCGAAACTATGCGCGGCGCGTTTCTCGGCAGGACCTACAGATCGCCCTGCAGATGTTTGAAAGTGCTGCTTCGCTCGATGAAGATTTTTCGCTCGCGCACGCGGGAATGGCAAATGTTTGTGTTCAGCACTACTACTATTTCGAACGTGATAAACGCTGGATCGACCGTGCCATAGACGCTACCGAAAAAGCACGCAAAAACGGCAGCTCTGCTCCTGAGATCCGACTGGCGGAGGCGTGGCTGGATTTTGCCGCTAAATTGTACGACAAGGTAATTGAAAAGATGAGCCTGACCCTTAAGAAATATCCAGACCTCGACGGTGGATACTATCTGTTGGGAAGCGCTCTGTTCGAGTCAGGACAATACCAGGAACTAGTGGACATCATGGAAACGGCCCTCGCCCACGCCGGCGAAAACTATAATACAACGATACCGATCGCCAATGCTCTTGGGGCGTTGGGTAAGACCGACGCGCTGAATAATTTTAATCACCGGATGGTCGATATTTTTGAAAAGCATCTAAAAAAAATGCCTGAGGATGCTCGAGTTCGGGTTTTGTTGGCAAACAGTTATGCACAAAACGGTCGCTACGAAGATGCCACGCGCGAAGCGGACATGGCAATGGCACTTCGGCCCGATGACACCATGATCCTGTACAACCTTGCGTGCGTTTTCTGCTTGATGAACAATTCAAAAGACGCGATAATTGCCCTCAAAAAGGCTCGCGACGCCGGTTACCATGCGACGGCTTGGGCACGTCAGGATCCTGACCTCGCACTGCTGCACGGTGACGCAGAATTTGAAAACCTGTTTTCGTCGCCCGAAACCTCAACCGCTTAGCTCTTCGAAGATGATAGGAAGTCTCAGTTTTGCTTACGTGGAGTCTGCCGCGTCCGACGCCGGAGCATCCAGATATCATCTCCCTATACGAAAAATACCAAGGCAATTGAATGGCAGAAAAATCAAAGATCTTTTATACGTTAACCGATGAAGCTCCGATGCTGGAAACGTTCTGGTTCTTACCGATCGTGAAGGCGTCATGCCAGTGCAGATTTAATTGGCGGGACGGATAACTTTCATGGCTATAATGCGGGATTTGAGCAAATACTGACATGCGGGTTACTCAATTTGCATGCTAATCGTTGAATTAATCGTAATCCTATTCCCGCCAGCGATCGCTTCGGAAAAAAACAATTCCGCTTCTCGTTTGGCGGCTTTGAGATGCTCGAGTTTCCCGATGGCGGATGAATCAGGTGTTCCGAATCGTTCCTGAGAGCTAAGATTTCGGAGATTGTGAAATTTCATTTTATCACTTAAAAGCGTCAGCACGATCTCCCTTGCGTCCGCAGGTTCAAAGCAACCTCTAATTAAGTCTAGGGATTTCGATGTTTCCATATTGGTATGACTCACCTCGTTTCGTCGGCCTTTGGTTCATTAAAGTACCAGTTTACTACGCAGCCTCGGCTTACTGGCCTTGGCCCATGCTATATCCCGGCAGGCCGTCGAAGTTATAAAGATGTTCGGTCTTAATGAAATCGATCCCTGCGGCGTTAAAACGCATAAGAAGTTCGATCACCTGTTGGTGAGAAATGGTATCTCCGACGTTTTCCGCGTGAAAGCGGCAACGCCAGTGATCAACGCAGAACGTGTCGGCGTGGCCATTCGGGTAAACCTTCGTTCCACGGTTCGAGATCATGACCAGTTTGAGGCCGCTTGTGTTCAGCTTCTCGATTTCGGGGCCAAGGTCGCTGCCCGCGCCGTAGAACTTACCATTCCACCAGCCAATGAACACATCCACGCCGACGAGATCTTTTTGCTGCGGCTCGCGAATTGAGTAGATCGGCTTCTTATCGGCATCCGCGATCACCTCGGGTATCGCGTACTTGACGGCTTTGAGAGTTTCCGGTTTCTGGCCGAGACGATCGACGACGGCCTGGGCGAATTCCTTCGTGCCGACATTCTCCTTCGAAACGCCTTCCTTATACACATCGTACGTATGGACGCCGTCCTCGACCGTGCGGAGCCACGCGTTGTGCGCGCGTTCAGCGACGTCGGGTTGGCCGATGTGCACCATCATGAGAATCGAGCCTAGGAACAGGCCCGACGGGTTCGCCAGGTTCTGCCCCGCACGCCGCGGCGCCGAACCATGGATCGCCTCGAACATAGAGATGTTCTCACCGATGTTCGCCGAGCCAGCCAAACCGACCGATCCCGCGATCTGGGCGGCAACGTCAGACAGAATATCGCCGTAAAGGTTCGGCATCACGATAACGTCGAAATTCTCGGGCGTGTCCGCCATCTTCGCGGCACCGATGTCAACGATCCAGTGATCGGCTTCAATCGAAGGGTATTCGACCGCGATCTCGTCGAATACCTTATGAAACAAACCGTCGGTCTGCTTCATGATGTTGTCCTTGACGAACGCAGTGACCTTTTTGCGGTTGTTCGTGATTGCATATTCAAACGCGTATCGGACGATCTTTTCGCAGCCCGGACGCGAGATCAGCTTGAGGCACAGTTCGACCATGTCTGTCTGGCGATACTCGATGCCTGCGTAGGTGTCCTCTTCATTCTCACGAACGATGACAACATCCATCACAGGATGCTTGGTGTCGATAAACGGGTGGTACGACACGCACGGGCGGATGTTTGCGTAGAGACCGAGGGTTTTGCGAACCGTCACGTTCAGTGATTTGAAACCGCCGCCCTGAGGCGTTGTGATCGGGGCTTTTAAAAACACTTTCGTTCGGCGAAGGGACTCCCACGATTCAGACGCAATGCCGGCCGAATTGCCCGACAAATAAACCTTCTCGCCGATGTCGATCGTCTCGATATCGATCCGAGCCCCGGCCTCTTTCAAAATATGCAGAGTCGCGTCCATGATCTCGGGACCGATCCCATCGCCATGCGCGACTGTGATAGCAACATTAGACATAAAAGTTTCGCTTCCTCGTGTATGAAATATGCGTCAGACCGAATTCAGAAGTCTAGTAGATTTTGGTGACGACTTCAAAGTGCCAGGCAATATCGGGTATCTAAAAAGCCTCGGCATTTGGCCGCGCAGGCATCGCCGCAGGACGTGGGCGGCTCTTATCTATCATTCGGATACCGAAAAGGCGTCGGCTGCGATGCGACCTTCTGTTACGTTGAATGCGATCGTGGACGGAATTTAATTCGACGCAGTTATGGGACAAATATGAAAGTAATTACGCCGGATACCTGAACAGGTACGCCCGATAGCTGAACTGGCTCTAACGAGGATCGGCAGGCCGCACTCATCGCCGAATCCTGAAGCATTCTATGTCCGCCCAATGCACTCGCGGCGATCACCTTGCCATCAACATCGACTAATACACTTACCGGTACCGACCCGGCCAAACGATTCGCCCTCGCACTTGCTGGATAATCAGGACGGGCCAAATACTTCACGCGACCCATTAACACGCCAGCCTCTACGATACGACCCTTCGATTCAGACAGATCCCCCAATTTCGCGGGTTTGCCGGTCGAATCGAACGAGTATGAGATGGTCATCTCCACCTCGGTTGGCTTCCCATTTTGAAGCGGCGGTTCAAACACGACCGTGCGTGCCGCAGCTATCACACCATCACGGATTCTTTTGCTTTTCTCATCGTTAAGATTCGAACACGGGGCGTTTGGACCAAAAGCCTGGAGGACTTTTACCTTTCCCATTTTATCGACGTTCATAGCTACCGTCACCGTGCCGCCGTAACCAAGTTCTGCCGCCTCTGGTGGATAAACGGGGTCTGGATTAGAAAGGACTCTGGGTGCTTGCTGACCCATAAGGCCGTCCGTTAACGAAAGAAATGCAATCAAACAAATTAGAAATGACTTCATAAACCTAGTTTAACGCAATTATCTTCTTCGCCAGTTCAATATCATGATCGGTCACGCCACCGCGATCATGAGTGGTCGTTTCGATCTCCGCATACCCCCAGCCAAACGTTATATCCGGATGATGATCGGCGGCTTCGGCGATCTCGCCGACGCGATTAACGAAAGCGAGGCTTTCGGCAAAGTCTTTGAATTCAAACCGCTTGCGCAGCTTTTCATCCTCGAAATTCCAGCCGACGATCTCGGCAAGATGCTCTGTGATCTCTTCGTGCGTCAATTTTCTGCGTTCCATAAGTTTTTCTGCCCGAACGATTGTTCTATAATCCTTGTTTCATTAGTTTACTTTATTGATCAGACTATTTAGCAATGCGTTTATTTTTTACGATTATATTACTTCAGGCCGCATTTTTAGTGAGCAGTTGCGCAACTGAATCGAAGCCTTCTACTCCGCTTGAGACATACAAAACATATACAAAAGCGGTGAAACAGAAGGACACGACCACGATGAAGCTCCTTCTATCGAGCGAGTCGATGAAGATGCACGAGCAGCAGGCTAAGATACAGGGAACGACCGTCGATGAGATCGTAAAAAGAGAGTCGTTGTTCAAAGACGGCGAGAGCCGGGTGGAATATCGAAACGAAAAGATCGACGGCGAACGAGCGAAGATCGAGATCAGAAACTCGTCAGGCAACTGGGAATCTATCCCGTTCGTTTTTGAGCAAAACCAGTGGAAGATCGACATAAAGGGTTACGCCGATCAGATCACTAGCGAGATCGAAGCGGAATCAAAGCGAGCTGATGAAGAGTTCAATCGTGGACGTATAGACCCGACAACGTTGCCTTCGCCGTCAATCGATGGGCCATCAAGCAACTCCACGCCTTAGCCAATTCATTGAGGAAAAAAGTGTCTGTTATCAAACCTTTCTGTGCTCTTCGCCCGGTTCCCGAAAAAGCGAAGCAAGTCTCAAGCGTTCCGTATGATGTGATCCATGAAGCGGAAGCCAGAGATTTCGTGCTTGAAAACCCGTTCAGCTTTCTCCGAATAACCCGGCCCGAAGCTGAAACAGCCGACTGCGAAAGCCTCGAAAAAGCGGTTAGAAATTTAGAGGAGTTTAAGGCAAACGGCGTTCTCGTCGAAGACATCGAGCCGGCTTACTTCGTCTATCGTCTCAAGGCCGGTGATCATGTTCAGACAGGCATCGTCGCGTGTTGCTCGCTTGATGAATACGATAATGGTTTGATCAAGAAACATGAAAAAACCCGGCCCGACAAGGTAGAAGATAGAACTCGCCACATGCTTGCCTTGCGAGCCCAGACCGGGTTGATCTTTTTGACGTTTCGAGGAACCGATACGCTTAGGGCGTTGATCGAAAACGCGGTCGTTGATGAACCTCTCTACGATTTTACATGCCCTAAAGGAATTCGACACACAGTTTGGAAAACTGCATTGATACAAGAGATCACGGGAGCATTTGCTGATGTTCCGGCTCTTTACGTAGCCGACGGCCACCATCGTCTCGAAAGCGCTGCACAGGCGAGAAACGAAATAATGGCCGCTGATCGAACGCTTGATGAAACGGCCAACTGCAACTATGTGATGGCCGGGCTTTTCCCGGCAGAAGAACTGCAAATACTTGCCTATAATCGGACGGTAAAGGACATAAATGGAATTTCAAAGGAACAATTCCTTGAAGGGATCTCGCAAAATTTTATAATTTCGAGAACTGATCGATCCACGCCGGAAAATCACGGCGAGATCTGTTTATATTTTGATAGCGAATGGTACGACCTTCGGTTCTCTGTAGATTATTTGATCGAACCGGACCCTATCGAACGCCTTGACGTGACAATACTTCAGAAATATCTGCTTGAGCCGGTGCTAGGGATAAAGGATCCTCGCACGGACGAACGAATCGGCTTTGTCGGCGGCGGACGCGGCACCGAAGAACTTGAGCGATTAGTCGATTCCGGAGAAGCACAAGTCGCTTTCTCGCTTTATCCGACCACAATGGAAGACCTGCTGGCGGTCTCTGACGCCGGTGAAATAATGCCGCCGAAATCCACCTGGTTTGAACCAAAACTGAACGATGGACTTCTGATCTATCCGATCTGATCTATGCCAATTGGATGTCGCGAATACCGTAAAACTTTCCATCCGAGCGTTTTTCTAGCGTGACGATCGGCCGGAACCCACCTTTCTTGCCTGAATTCTGACGCTCCGAACTCGAAATAAATTTGTCTTCTTCGAACAAGATCGAATCTATCCAGTCCTCCTTTTGTGTTGTAGTGGTAATCGTCATATGAATGTGCGCGGCGATCGTGGTATTTGGATATGACGCGGCACGGATGGTCTCAAAGCTGTACCGTCCTTTGTCATCCGTAAGCAACCAAGCTCGATATCGGCCGTGCTGGTGTTCGCCATCGCGGCCATAGATTCCGTAAACATCGGTGTGATAGAGATAGATCAGCGTGTTTGGTGCAGCGGTCTTGCCATCGGCGGCGTATACGGCACCTTCAATTATCAACCGTTCACCTTTATCTGCGGCTGTCGCCAAAAGAGCCTTCGAAGCGACGCGTTCCGGCAGATCTCTAGCTCCGCACCAACTAACACTTGTGTCTTTGATCGCGCTATTCAAAAGTTTGGAACGAAGGTCATCATCCCGCCGCTGTGCATTTAGCTGTGTGCCGCATCCTAACAATATCGGCGATGCAAGCCCCGCCACGCCAAATCTAATGAACTCACGACGAGACGCTTTTGAGAATACACAATCCGCGCTTACATCTACTCTTTCTTCCACATTCGAAGCCATTTCTCAGCCCTCCGCTGTTTGAACTTAAGACACCGCTCTTGATGCATTTGTGACAAACACCGGCGGTGGTGTGTGTTAAAATTTCGTGACATTGAAGGAAGGGTTTATGGTCGAAACCGAGAGACTGATATTCAGACGTTTTAAGCTCGGCGATCTTCCGCAGCTTATCGAGCACCGTTCTGACCCAGAAGTTAACAAATTTCTAGGCGGGCCTGATCGTCAGAACGCTGAAGCTTTGGCTGCACGAATCAGATTCTATATGTCGTGCTACGAAACGCACGGCTTCGGGATGTGCCCGATGATCTGGAAAGAAACCGGTGAGGTAATAGGCGCGGCAGGGCTCCAGCCCCTTGAAAACACGGATGAGATCGAAGTCGGTTACAGTTTGATCAGATCATATTGGGGGATTGGACTTGGAACGGAAGCGGCGCGCGGTTGGATGGATTTTGGTTTCCGGGAGAAGGGCTTGGAAAGGATAGTCGCCGTTTCGGATCTTGATAATCGAGCATCCCAACACATTATGGAAAAACTCGGAATGAAGTTTGAAAAAACGGAGATCCATTACGACATCGATTGTGCATTTTACACCATCTCGAAAAAGGACTTCCTAGAGTTGAATCCATAGAATGGGGCCAAACTACCTAAAACTTGTGGTTGCGATCGTGTTTTCGCTCTACTTCGTGTGGATAGCAATTGCGCCGATGCAGGGAAGCTTTTTAGACATCGTCGATCTGCCTATTCACGAAACCGGACATCTCTTGTTTCGGCCTTTCGGTGAATTTATGACTATCGCGGGCGGCTCGCTTCTTCAGGTCATATTTCCCGCCGTTTTCGTCGGATACTTTGTCTGGCATCTTAAATATTTTTCAGCGGCTATCGTGCTTTTTTGGGTCGGCCAGAGCGTTTTGAATGTTTATGTTTATGCGGCAGATGCCCAGGTTATGCAGCTTGTACTCTTAAGCGGCTTTACCGGTAGCGAAGGCAGCTTTCACGATTGGAACTATATGCTTACGAGCCTCGGCCTGCTTGATTCGACCAAGATTGTGGCTGGCTTGATTCGCGCTCTAGGAACGCTAACGATTATCGCTGCCGCTGTTTTGTCGATATACTACTCTTTTATACCGACCGCCGAAGACGACTTCGAAGATTTATGACAACTGCCTTGATTACAGGTGCTTCGAGCGGCATCGGCGAAGCTTTCGCCCGCAGACTCGCTGCCGAAGGCCACGACGTTTTTTTGATCGCCCGCACCGAAAGTAAGCTCCAAGAATTATCTAAAGAACTCACAGTCAAACACGGGATTAAAGCCGATCACCTCGCGATCGACTTGGCGAAAACCGGTTCCGAGGATGCTGTCTTCGACGCAACATCCGATCGCGGCCTTACGGTCGATATTCTGATAAATAATGCCGGATTTGGTTCGATGGGCGATTTTAGCGAACTTCCGAGCGACCGCGAGCTAGAGATGGTTGATCTGAATATACGGGTTCTTGTTGGTTTAACCCATAAATACGTTAGTGGAATGCGGGCTAGAAAAGGCGGAACGATCGTCAACGTTTCATCCGCCGCAAGCTTTCAACCGATCCCGTTTATGGCCACTTATGCGGCTACCAAGGCTTTTGTCACTTCATTTTCTGAAGCAATAGCGGAAGAGAATCGGCCGTTCGGCATCCAAGTTCTTGCATTATGTCCCGGTTCAACTGAAACCAATTTTTTCGAAGCTTCAAAGATCGACCGAATGGTGCAGGTGAAAGGGCAACAGACGGTCGATGAAGTGATCGAAACGGCGATGGGTGCACTGAACGGGAAACGGACAAAGGTCGTGTCAGGCTGGACGAACTGGTTGGTGGCATCAGCGTCCAATTTTGCTCCGAATTTTGTGATTACTCGGGCAATCGCAAAAGGCTTGCGCAGACGATATCAAGGCGACAAATGAAATTCACGGTATTAGGAAGCGGTTCGACGGGTAATGCCGTGCTCATCTCAAGTGAAACTACGCATGTGCTCGTTGACGCCGGTCTCAGCGCAAAAGAGATCATTAAGCGCCTTCACTTGGTCGGCGTTGATCCGGCTAATCTCGATGCCGTTTTGATCACGCATGAGCATAGTGATCACGCTGGCGGGTTACGAGTATTGTTGAGGTCGGTTAAATGTCCTGTCTTTATTTCCGGCGAAACACAAGAAGCTTATTACTCTACGAAAAGAGGCGTCACCAACGGAGACAGTGAATCGGCTAAACGGCGTGCGGCAACGGCCGGTCGTGTCGAAGCCATCCGCTCAAGCGAAGAGTTCTGCATCGGTGATATTGATTTCGAACCCTTTTCGGTGCCTCACGACGCGGCCGACAATTTTGGCTTCGTCGCAAAGAAGGATGGTATCCGAATCGCCACTTTAATGGACTTTGGCCACTTTACGCCGTTGATCACAGAGAAATTGAAGCGTTGTGATGCCGTTGTCATTGAATCAAACCATAGCCGCGATATGCTCCGCGCTTGTCCGGTTTATTCATGGGACCTGAAGCAACGGATCGCTTCGCGGATCGGGCATCTTTCCAACGAAGACCTTGCGGACTGGCTTACGGATGAATTTGACGGTACAGCTCGGCATCTAGTGCTAGCGCATTTATCACAGCGAGCAAATGATCCGGCTCTTGCTAGAATTACAGCAGAGACCGCGCTAAAGATGCGAGCGCCGCTGTTTGCCGCCGAAACTACGATAACGCTTTCAAGCTGTCGTGAACCGACCGAGTGGTTCCGGTGCTAATTTGTTGGGCTGACCAATATCGCTGTCCGTGCTGAGGTCCAATTTTGAATGGAGTAGAAGATAAGGCGGTTACATTGTAAATTCTGCTCATAATCACACTCATCGGGGATAAATTAGTGACATCCAGGGCAATTATCATCGGCAGCGGACTTGCGGGGCTTTCTTGCGCAAGGATATTACACGACGCTGGTGTAGATTTCTTGTTACTTGAAGCCGCTGACGAGGTCGGGGGCCGAATCAGGACAGACGAAGTTGAAGGCTTTTTGCTAGATCGCGGATTCCAGGTCTTTCTAACGAGTTACCCTGAGGCGCAAAAGGTTCTTGATTATGACGACCTTGACCTTCGACGTTTCGAACCCGGCGCTATAGTTCGTTTCGGCGGCAAGTTCCATCGGATCACTGATCCTTTTAGACGGCCTTTTGACGCGATTGGAACCGTGTTTACGCCGATCGGCTCGCTATTCGACAAGCTGAAAATGCTCTCGCTGCGTTCGTCGGCATTGGCTGGGAGTCTGGAAGACAAGTTCCGTAAGCCAGAAATCAGCACGATGGTGGCTCTAAAAGACGCGGGATTTTCGGGAGAGATGATCGATCGTTTCTTCCGGCCATTCCTCGGCGGTATTTTTTTAGAATCGGAACTTGCGACCTCTAGCA
>JBGTKQ010000075.1:0-10481 GCA_041744555.1 Pyrinomonadaceae bacterium | reverse complement strand
ACTCAAGAAAGCTGTCAGGCACATCGCCCGGCAGCTTTTTTCTTTGAGGCAAATTCGATCAAGTGTTTCATGCGGTGCTTGGATGAAGGATGAAGGATGAGGGCAAATGCACGGGAATCGCTTAGTTTACTTTTGCCTTTTGCCTTTTTCCTTTATCCTTTTCTTAATGTCTCAGGTTACGGACTTTATCGTCATCGGTAGCGGAGTCGCGGGCTTGCGGGCCGCGATCGCACTGGCGTCGAGCGGTGCGGATGTGACCGTTCTGACGAAAGACAAGGCGAGCGAATCGAACACAGAGTATGCTCAAGGCGGCGTCGCCGTTGTCCTATCGGATGATGACGACGCCGATCTGCATGAAGGCGACACGCTCGTCGCCGGCGCCGGACTTTGTGATGAACCGGCGGTCGAAATTTTGGTGAATGAAGGCACTCGGTATATCAAGGAATTAATCGAGTGGGGAACCGAGTTCGATAAGGAAGGCGGTAATCTGGTCTTTACGCAAGAGGCCGCACATTCCCGCAGACGAATTCTGCACGCACATGGCGATTCGACCGGAGCAGAGTTTGTCCGATCGCTGATCGCCAGAGCACGTCAGGAAAAGACCATCAGCCTGTTACCGTTCGCGAATACCGAGCAGCTTATCGTTCGTGATGGTCGGTGCATCGGTGTTAGATATTTGGATCCGATCCTGCGAAGTCCGCGCGATGTTTTCGCAAAGGCGATGATCCTTTGTACGGGCGGTGCCGGACAACTTTATCAGCACACGACCAATCCGCCGGTCGCGACCGGAGACGGAATGGCGATGTCGTACTTCGCCGGTGCGGAAATGGCCGATATGGAATTTATTCAATTCCATCCGACGGCATTGAGTATCGAAGGCGCACCAAGATTTTTACTCTCAGAAGCGATGCGCGGCGAAGGCGGCGTTTTGCGAAACTTAAATGGCGAACGGTTCATGGACCGCTACGATGAGCGGTTAGAGCTTGCACCTCGCGACATAGTCTCGCGTTCGATCGTCGCCGAAATGCGTCGGACCGGCGCACGGCATGTTTATTTAGACATGACGGCCTTCGACGGCAAATTCCTGCGTGAACGCTTCCCTAAGATCAACAAAGTCTGTCTGCAGTTCGGGCTGAACATCGCCGAAGCACAGCTTCCGGTCTCGCCTGCTTCGCATTATTGTATGGGCGGTGTTCGGACAGATTTGTGGGGACGCACGACCGTTCCTGGGCTGTATGCGGCTGGCGAAGTTACGTGCACCGGCGTACATGGAGCGAACCGGCTGGCTTCGAATTCTTTGCTCGAAGGCTTGGTCTGGGGCGCACGAGCGGGAAAGGCAGCGGCTGAAGACAGTTCAGCGTTCAATGTTCAGGCTTCAGCTTCTGATGATCGGAAGCCCGGAACCCCGAACCCCGAACACAGAACCGGCGTCGCGACTGCAGTTAGTAAGCGTGTGAAGCGTGTGATGTGGGAACGCGTAGGTATTCTTCGCGATCGGATTTCACTGCGGCGTGCGATCAAAGAATTCGAACAGATCGAAGCCTCGAACTTGAGCAGTTCTTCGCGAAATTTTGTGACGCTGGCTTTGCTTGTCTCGCGTGCCGCGTTGTGGCGCGAAGAATCACGCGGCGGGCACTTTCGTTCCGATTATCCTGAACAGCGAGAGGAATTTCTTGCCCATTCGATTCAGAAAAAAGGCTCCGAGATCTCGTCTAGCCCGACGATCGATTTCGATGCCAGTACCGGTTCTCCATTCTCGGTAGCTGGAAATTGACCTTTTGCCTGAATATTCAAAGCACTCAATTCTGCCCAGACTACTGAATTTCAAGCGTTCTGTGGTAAAAAATAAGTCAATCACTCTTGCAGTTTAGAAAATTCGAAATAATTTGATCGTATGAGCAATACCACGACCTTAAACCTTGCCTCAATGGTTTCGCATCACGCGAGGCTTAGCCCGCAGAAAGAAGCGATCGTCTTTGGCGACACGCGAATGACGTACGGCCAGCTTGATGCGATATCTAACAAGGTCGCGCATGCGCTCAAGGCGATGGGCATCGGGCACGGCGATAAGGTCGCGCTGAATTGCCCGAACCTGCCATATTTCCCGATAGTTTATTACGGCATATTGAAGGCAGGTGCGGTAGTCGTTCCGATATGCGTACTGTTCACACCTCGTGAGATCGAATATCAATTGCGCGATTCGGACGCGAAGGCGATCTTTGTTTTCGAGGGAACCGACGAGCTTCCGATGGGAAAGAGTACTAAGGAAGCGTTCGACAAGGTTGAGACGTGTGAACACATGATCGTGATGACGAAAGATCCGGCCGCGCCTTCGCCGATCGAAGGTCATGAAACACTTGGACAAGCGATCTTCAGGCAATCGGACAAGTTTGAAACGTTCCCGACCGCACCTGATGACACGTGCGCGATCCTTTACACATCGGGCACGACCGGTCAACCGAAGGGAGCAGAACTCACGCATTTGAATCTAGTTTCAAATTCGACAACTACGTATCTGATCCATCTTCCGATGCTCGATTTTACCTCGGAACCGCAGAAGACCGTGCTTATAACGCTGCCGCTATTTCACACAACGGGGCAGACCGTCCAGATGAACACCAACATTTATGGCGGTAATCGTGTCGTGTTTTTGCCGCGGTTCGAGCCGCAAGCGACGCTCGAGACGATGGTCAAGGAAAAAGTGAATTTTTGGGTCGGTGTGCCGACGATGTATTGGGCTTTGCTCAAATTTGTCGATGAGACGGGTTACGATATCAGCGGTATCAAAGAAAACATGAAGGTCTGCACGTCGGGTGGTGCGCCAATGCCGGTCGAGGTAATGAAAGAATTTCAGGAGAAATTCGGAGTTAGAGTAATGGAAGGTTATGGCCTGAGCGAAACTTCGCCGCTCGCAACTTTTAATCATTTCGAAAAGCCATCCAAACCAGGAACCGTCGGCCAGGCGATCGCCGGAGTCGAGGTTAGATGCGTTGACGAGAACGACGTCGAAGTGCCGTCCGGGACGCGCGGCGAGGTCGTCATTCGCGGAACCAACGTGATGAAGGGCTATTACAAGCGGCCCGAAGCTACGGCAGCCGCATTTAAAAACGGATGGTTCCACAGCGGGGATATTGGAATAATGGACGACGAAGGGTACTTGTCCATCGTTGATCGAACAAAGGATATGATCCTTCGCGGCGGTTACAATATTTATCCGCGAGAGCTTGAAGAGATCATAATCACGCATCCGGCAGTTTCGCTTGTCGCGGTGATCGGCGTGCCGGACGATAAAATGGGTGAAGAGGTTAAGGCGTATATCGTTCTCAAAGAAGGCCAACAGCTTTCAGATACCGATTTCATCGCTTGGTGCAAGACGCAGTTTGCGGCAAATAAGTATCCGAGATTAGTCGAATTTCGTGACGCTCTGCCGATCGGTAATACCGGCAAGATCTCGAAACTTTCACTGCGTAAGGAGATCGAAGGGAAATAGGCTGGCTACTATTTTTTGTTAGCAGAGTTTTACCGCTTTGGATTGCCAACATCAAAACTTTGCGTGAGACTTGAATCGTGATGTTTCGCGTAAAGATTCTTTTGATTTTTGCCTTCGCCATTTTCGGGTTGGCGGCGTGTTTCAAGTCCGGGCCCGAAACGTACTCGATCGCGACAAGCCGCGAATACGAAGCGTCGCTATTTCGGCAAAATTGCGCCATCTGCCACGGCCCCGAAGGCGAGGGCCGCACAATCGACGACGGAACAATTGTCCCATCGCTCCGCCAAGGTGATTTCAAAAAGATCACCGAACAAGACATCTACACACAGATCGCCGAAGGCGGCAACGGAATGCTGCCGTTCAATCGGCAGCTTACCGAACGCGAAATGCGCTTGCTCACCGAACTAGTCCGAACAAAATTGCGTCGTAATGAAGTAAAATAGTTTTATGCGAATACTAATCACAGGTGCCAGCGGGCTGATCGGGAAAGCACTGCAAAAGTCTTTTGCGGAAAAGGGTTATGAGATGTTGCTTGCTTCGCGTAGCGAGGCGAAGGACGATCAGCATATTCAATGGAACGCTGAAACGGGTTTTGCGGATGAAGACCTAGAACGGCTCGAAGGGCTCGACGCGGTGGTCCATCTGGCAGGGGAAGGCATCGCCGGACTTCGCTGGACCGAGGACAAGAAAAAGGCGATCCGCGACAGTCGCGTTTTCGGTACGCGGACGATGATCGAGGCGTTTGCAAGGCTTGAGAAGAAACCAAAGATGTTCATCGCTGGTTCCGCGATAGGGTTTTATGGCGACCGAGGCGACGAAGAATTGACCGAGGCGTCGCCCGCCGGAACGACCTTTTTAGCGGATGTCTGCAAGGAATGGGACGCGGAATCTCGCAGAGCCGAAGACCTTGGAATTCGTACGGTATTGCTGCGAACTGGAATTGTCTTATCAAAAGATGGCGGTGCACTTGCGACGATGCTAACACCGTTCAAGTTTGGCGTTGGTGGAGTCGTCGGCACCGGAAAGCAATGGATGAGCTGGATCTCGCTCGACGATGTTGTCGGTGTCATAAACTACGCGCTCGAGAATGAAAATGTACGTGGTGCCGTAAACAACGTCGCACCGAACCCGGTGACCAACGAAGAATTTACGAAAACACTCGGGGAGGTTCTCTACCGACCGACCTTCCTTCCACTGCCCGAGTTCGCCGTAAACCTCGTGTTCGGCGAAATGGGCGATGCGCTATTGATCGATTCGACAAAAGTGGTCCCAAGACGATTGAAAGATGCGGGTTATAAATTTAAGTTCACGGATCTGAAAAAGGCACTCGAACATGCCGTAAAGTAGTTTTGAGTCCCCGCTTTACCGGGCGCTGCCGCCTAAAGGCGGAACTCCAAACAAGACCGGGCGGCTTGGGGTGCAGTCGGTGTCGAACGGGGCGATCTGAAGGTTCAGCAGATATTCGCCATCGGCGACTTCGTTCGAAACGTAGATCAGTTCTGTGATGGTCGAATTTATTCGCGTGTTCGAATTCGTTTCGAAGCTTCCTTCCTCGACATTCCAAAAAATTCGGTGATTTATTAGGTTGCCTTCGTCGTAGATGCGGTCGATCGACGGCAGATCGCAAAGAAGATGCCTGAAGCCGGAATCGACGATAAGCTGCATGGCTTCGGTGGTGAAGTAAGGCGGAATGTTGTCCTCGCCATAAACTGCGGTCAACTTGCGGTCGTCGTTCGGCAGAGTGCGAAGGATCAGGGCCTTGGCCGTTGAGCTGTTAGACAAGACGAGTCGCAACGATTCGGCGGAAATGATCTTATCGGCGACAAACTGGCCGCCCGCTGACGCAGGCTGTTCCGACAAAACCTCCGGTTCGACCGAGATCAACACCGCAGGGACGATCACATCTTTCAAACAATCTTGCACCGATATCCGCTCGTGCGTGATGTGCCCGACGCATTCTGTATGCGTACCGTTGCAATGCGGCGTGAAGGTGTATTCGTCAAAGTTCACGCTCGAACCGCTCCGCGTATCACCGTGCGACTTCGCGGAAGCCGCGTCCACGCCATAGGCATTCGGCTGCGGTCCGCCGAACTTTAGCGGTATAGAAATGTCGGCGATGATCTTGTATGAACTCATTGGCTATTGTCGGACTAATTACTGATTAGTAATTTTCTAATTAATAAGTATTCGCCGGATGCGATCTATAACGTCTTGGAGGTCGATCTCGCCCACGTGTTGGACGTTTGAGCATATCTGCATTAGCAGCTCGTCTTGGGCGTTGCCTTGTTGTTTTGCGATCGAATACGGCAGGTCTTCGCGGAATGTGACCATCGAATATTTTGAAAAATAGTTGGGATAGGTTTGTTCGAGCCGTGTTTCGAGTTCGCGTTTGCGTTGGAAAACCGGATCGGCGGTGGCGTCGCGCATTTCGTAAAAATTTTCTTGAGCCATGTCCTGGATCGCATCCGTGTTTGGCTTGCGAAGATCGCTGTATTTTTCGTAGATCGAATTCCAACCTAACTGGCCGCCCGCTGAAACAGACGGTTCGGACATGTGCTCGCCAATAAGCCCGTCGAGCGTGCGAACGTCTTCGAACGCGCAGTTCATTCCCTGGCCGTAAAAGGGAACCATTGCATGTGCCGAATCGCCGAGGAGCAGAGCCTTTCCGCCGACGTGCCACGGCCAGCATTTTAGTGTGCCGAGATCGCCGGTCGGATTCGCGAAGAAATCTTCGACAAGCGTTGGCATTAACGGAACGGCGTTGGGGAATTCGCTGTTGAAGAAGTCGTACACGCTTTCCCTATTACCAAGATCCTCAAACGACCATTCCCTATGTTCGGAGAACTCGCCGCCCACTGAAGCAGGCTGTTCTGACTTGTGAGCCAGAAAAAGTGTGCATGTGAAACTGCCGTCGAAGTTCGGCAGAGCGATCATCATGAACTTGTGCCGCGGCCAGATGTGAAGCACATTCTTGTCGAGCAAAAATTCGCCTTGCGGTCCAGACGGGATATGAAGTTCCTTGTAACCGTGGTCGAGGAAAACGGAGGAAAACTCAAAATCCGGCACCTGTTTTTGCATGGCCTGGCGGATCGGCGAACCTGCGCCGTCGGTCGCGATCACGGTATCGCTCCGCACGGTTCGCCCGCTCGCGAACATTGCTTCGCCCGATCTGCAATTGAAATCGACGCAGCGTTCGTTGAAGACAAACTGAACATTTGAATATTTCTCTGCCTCATTGATAAGCGCGATGTTAAGCCCCGAACGCGAAACAGAATTGATGTATTCTCCTTCACGACCACTGTAGGGAAGTACCTTTGTCGGTGCCGACGTCGAATGGATCATTCGCCCGTTCATCGGCACCGCTTCATTGAGCATGTATTCGTCCATGCCGACCTCGCGGAGAGCCGCAATGCCGCGATCGGAAAGAGCAAGGTTAATCGAACGCCCGGCCGCGACCGTTTCCTTTCGCATGTCACCGAGAGCTTCGAAGACGCTTACATTAAACCCGCGACTGGCGAGATATATCGAAAGCAGCGAGCCCGCAAGCCCTGCACCGATGATAGAAATATTGTTGTATTGCGGCATCTTAGAGTGAATTGTTCATTGTAAATTGAACGATCGTAAATTGGAGAATATATCTACCAATTAACAATCGGCCAATGTACAGTTCACAATTCAATTCAAGCATTCGGCGAGTATTTGGGCAAATCTACTTACGTCTGCGAAGGTGTTGTAGAGCGGTACCGGAGCGACCCGAATCACATCGGGTTCGCGCCAATCGGCGATCACGCCGCGTTCGGTGATTGCCTCGAATAATCTCTTATCTGCATTCATTAAGCGGATCGAAAGCTGGCAGCCGCGAGCCGCCGGATCGTTCGGTGTGATCACTCCTATTCGGTCCGTTTCGATCCGATTAAGAAGAGTCTCAAGATAGCCGGTCATTTTTACAGATTTCTCGCGAAGTGCGGGCATCGTTGCTTCGTCGAAAATTTCGAGCGAGGCACGCAAGGCCGCAAGCTGAAAGATCGGCGGATTAGAAAGCTGCCAGCCTTCGGCGCCGGCAAGCGGCTTAAAGTCCGGTCCCATTTTGAAACGGGTTTCTTTGTCGTGTCCCCACCAGCCGGCAAATCTTGGAAGATCGAAAGATTGTGCATGGCGCTCGTGCACAAAGATCCCCGCGATTCCGCCCGGACCGGCGTTTAGATATTTATACGAACACCACGCCGCGAAATCAACATCCCAATCGTGAAGTTGGAGCTCGAGATTTCCAGCGGCATGGGCAAGGTCGAATCCAACGACACAACCTTTCCGATGTCCTGCTTCGGTTATCGCCGCCATATCGAAAGCCTGTCCAGTGTAGTAATTCACACCTCCAAGCAGTATCAACGCGATCTCGCCGCCTTCGCGTTCGATAGTTTCCAGAATGTCTTCGGTGCGGAGCGTAGTTTCGCCTTCTCGGGGCGTAAGTTCGATAACATTTGTAGTTCCAGGGTCATTGGCCCGGTCGTCGTGGCCGTGCCGCCTAAAGGCGGAACTCCAAACCTTTGTCTGTGATTCGACCGCATATTGATCACTTGGAAACGCGCCCTTTTCGATAACGATCTTGTAGCGGTCGCTAGTCGGGCGATAGAACGAGATCATAAGTAGATGCAAATTCACGGTCAGTGAATTCATCGCAACGACCTCGAGCGGTTTTGCACCGACAATACGTGCCAGTGATTCGGTCACATATTCGTGATACTTAAGCCACGGACGTCGGGCGTGGACATGACCCTCAACGCCGAGTCGGGCCCAGTCGTCGAGTTCTTCTTCAATATACTTGCGAGCGGTCGTTGGCTGGAGACCCAGCGAGTTACCCGTTAGATAGATGGTGTCGTCGCCGTTGGCCTGTTTTGGAATGTGGAATCGGTCGCGAAAATTTCTAAGCGGGTCTTCGAGATCGGCAGATTCAGGTATCGGATCAAACTCTTGGTTCGTCATGGTCATCTATTGGACTTTTCTACTCAAACGATCGATTGTTCAAGCCTAGCCAATTGAGTGCCGATCCGCTCAACAGCATCTCCATTTTGGATTCATCGTACGGCATGGACTCGATCAGTTTTCCGGGCTCAAGTTCGCCGAGAGGGAATGGATAATCCGTTCCCAGCATAACGTGTTCCGTACCGGCGAGCGTGATCAAATGATCGAGCATTGCGGGTTCGTGAACGAGCGAATCGAAATACATTCGGTCTAAATACTTTCGCGGGTTGTACGGATTGTCCTGGAACAGGTCAGGCCGAACATTAAACCCGTGTTCGATGCGGCCGATGGTTGCGGGAAACGAGCCACCGCCATGAGCGAAACATACGCGCAAGTTGGGACATTTTTCGAGAACGCCTGAAAAGGTCAGTGAACAAATAGCACGCGATGTTTCAGCCGGCATTCCGACTAGCCACGGCAGCCAATATTTTTCCATATCAGCTTCGCCCATCATTTCCCATGGATGCACGAAAACGGCCATTGAAAGCTCTTCGCATGCTTTGAAAAAATCAAACAACTCATCGTCACCGAGGTTTTGCTGATTTACGTTCGTTCCGATCTGAACGCCGGCAAGCCCGATGCTTTTACAGCGTTCCAACTCCTGGACCGCAACCTCTGTGTCCTGCATCGGTACCGTGCCGAGACCGACAAAACGCCGTGGAAATTCCGCTACGATCTCTCCGATGTGGTCGTTCAAAAATCTCGAAGTTTCTAGAGCGTCTTCTGCATTCGCCCAATAGCTGAACATAACCGGTACGGTCGAAAGCACCTGAACGCCGATGCCAAAGCCATCCATTTCCTCGATCCGTTTGATCGGGTCCCAGCAATTCGCTTCAACGTCGCGAAACTGTTTTCCATCGTCTCGAATCATCCGAGCGCAACACGGCTTGTAATGGTCAAGCGAAATAAACCCGCCATAACCGAATTTGTCTTTCCAGTTAGGAATGTCTTTCGGGAGGATGTGTGTATGAACGTCGATCTTGAGCATAGCTAGGAAACTACTGGAGGTGGTTCCATTCGCGAACCACAATTCTTACACGTCCGGAGGTCTTCGCTGCTATAGAACTTTTTGAATACGCCCTGGAACTGTGTCGTGATGTCGTCGAGCTGGAAATATTCCTCGTATAGTTTTTCATTGCAGTTCTCGCAAAACCACATCAATCCGTCGAATTCGCCGTCGCGGCGTTTGCGTTCGATGACAAGGCCGATAGTGTTAGCGCCACGGTTCGGATTGTGCGGCACGCGTGGCGGTAGCAGGAACATCTCGCCTTCGCGGATCGGGACGTCGATCGCCTTTCCATCTTCCTGAATTTTCACGAGCAGATCGCCCTCAAGCTGATAAAAAAGCTCTTCGCCCTCGTCCCAGTGATAATCTTTCCGCGAGTTTGGTCCGCCAACCACCATCACGATAAAATCATCGTCATCATAGACGCACTGGTTCCCAACCGGCGGCTTGAGCAAATGCCGATGCTCATCGATCCATTGTTTGAAATTAAGTGGCCGTCGAATCATACGGCAATTATAACTCAGGTAGTTTTTGAACCGTACGCCAATTGCGAGCCGTCACGGCGATCTTCAGCTTCTTTTCGATGAAGCCTTTGCCTAGCAGACTGTCGGCAACGCCTAGCTTTAGGTGGCAATATATCTCGCGACCGCAGATCTCGAAGCGTTCGTCATCGGTTTGGTTAGCCAGAAGTTGCTGTTGTTTGTCGGCAGGCATTTCGTCCTTTATAAAAAGAACGTGCATTTCTTTGTGGCTTTCAAATTGGCCAGCAAAGGGATTGTTGTCGACGACGGTTTGGATGTACTGCTGCTCGCGGACCATAACAGGGATACGTTTGCCGAACGCCCTTTCGATCGCGGTTTCGATCTTCGATTCGAGAGACGTTCCCTTACTTGCGCGCGGGGTACTGACATCAAAAGCGAGATTACCGCTGTTTATGTAGGTCGTGACATGCTCAAAGCCGCATTC
>JBGTKQ010000074.1:0-5923 GCA_041744555.1 Pyrinomonadaceae bacterium | reverse complement strand
GGATCGCAACGCGGACGATCAGCGGGCTGTACGACGGCGCGACCACCAAGGAACTTGACAAGCTTTCGATCCAGACGGCGGCCGGCCTTATTTTTGAAGAACCGGAATATTCACGGCTGGCCGCACGGCTCCTCAATCAGTACGTCGAAAAAGAAGTTCGCAATCAAGAGATATATTCTTTCTCGCAATCAATCGCTTTTGGCGTTCGTGAAGGCCTCATCGCTCCGCGTGTCGTCAAGTTCGTTTCGGAGAACAGCCGTAAGCTGAACGACGCGATAGACCAGACCCGCAACGATCTGTTCGAATTTTTTGGCCTACGCACACTCTACGATCGATATCTCCTAAAGAATCCGGTAACGCGCGACGTTATCGAAACCCCGCAGTTCTTCTGGATGCGTGTCGCTTGCGGCCTCTCCGAAACGCCTGCTGAGGCGATCGAGTTTTACAACCTGTTTTCGTCGCTGGAATATGTTCCTTCGACGCCCACTCTGTTCAATTCCGGCACAAAGCACGAACAGCTTTCGAGCTGCTTCTTGCTCGACAGTCCGCAAGACAGCCTCGAAAGCATCTACAAAAAGTATTCTGATGTAGCAATGCTCTCGAAATTCTCGGGTGGGATCGGTATCGCGTATCACCGTGTCCGTTCGCAAGGTTCGCTTATTCGAGGGACAAACGGTCATTCGAACGGGATCGTGCCGTGGCTGAAAACGCTTGATTCGTCGGTCTCGGCAGTCAACCAAGGCGGCAAACGAAAAGGTGCAGCGTGCGTTTATCTCGAAACATGGCACGGCGATATCGAAGATTTTCTTGAACTCCGTGACAACACCGGCGACGATGCACGGCGAACGCACAATCTGAACATCGCGAACTGGATACCGGACATTTTTATGCGCCGGGTCGAAGCCGATGGAATGTGGTCTCTGTTTGATCCAAAGGTCGTGCCTCATTTTCCGGACACTTACGGCGACGAGTTTGAAAAAGCCTACGTTGAAGCCGAGGACGCTGGTCTGTATTTGAAGCAGATCAAGGCTCGTGACCTGTACAGCAAGATGATGCGAACGCTCGCTCAGACCGGAAACGGCTGGATGACGTTCAAAGACGCCTGCAATAAGAAATCGAACCAGACGGGCCGGCCGGAAAATGTAATTCATCTTTCGAATCTTTGCACCGAGATAGTCGAGGTAACGAACGAGAACGAAACAGCCGTCTGTAACCTGGGCTCGATCAACCTTGCACGCTACGCAAGCGAAGTCGGTTTTGATTTCGGCAAGCTACGCCACAATGTAAAGCTCGCCGTGCGACAGCTTGACCGAGTTATCGACCTGAATTTCTATGCGATACCGAGCACGACCGTTTCCAACCAGCGTTGGCGAAACATCGGGCTCGGCGTGATGGGTTTGCAGGATGTTTTCTTTAATATGCGTCTGCCGTTCGATTCGGAACCGGCTAGAAAGATATCGGCAAAGATACAGGAAGAAATTTATTTCGCCGCCCTCGACGCATCGTGCGAGCTCGCGAAAGCCAAGGGGGCACATCCGGCGTTTCCCGAAACGCGTGCGGCCGAGGGCGTTTTGCAATTCGATCTATGGAATGTTGTTCCCGAAGACATGGAACGTTGGGACGCCCTGCGTGAAAAGATCAAGGAAAACGGCCTACGAAACAGCCTGATGATCGCTATCGCGCCGACCGCAACTATCGCCGCCATCGCCGGGAGCTATGAGTGCATCGAGCCGCAGGTGTCTAACCTTTTCAAACGCGAAACTCTTTCCGGCGATTTTATTCAGATCAATCGATATCTTGTAAAAGAGTTGAAGAACATCAACCTGTGGACAGACGGCGTCCGCAATAAGATCAAGCTTAGCGAAGGCTCGATACAGGAGATCGAAGAGATACCGGCTGAGATCCGCGAAGTCTATCGCACGGCGTGGGAAGTTCCGATGCGTTCGCTGATCGACATGGCCGCCGACCGCGGAGCATTCATCGACCAATCAGGTTCGCTCAACCTGTTCATGGAAAGCCCGTCTATCGGCAAGCTTTCGTCGATGTATATGTATTGCTGGCAGAAAGGTTTGAAGACGACCTACTACCTGCGTTCGCGGCCAGCAACAAAGATCAATCAGGTAACGGCGGATTACAAGGTCGCCGACATTGTTCCGACCGAACCGAAGAAGGTTTACACCGACGAAGAAGCGCTTATCTGTTCTCTTGAAAATCCCGACTCATGCGAAGCCTGTCAGTAGGCTTCTTAAGCTAGTTGACGAAGAAAGGTTAGGTTAGCGGGAGTAGGACATAGAATTATGAACGATATTAAAAACAAAGCTTTACGCCACCACTACCAACCCTTAGTGATGAAATAATTGGGGCGTATCGAAATCTTGTTGCTTGGCCTGATTCGAAAATTTTGCTCAAGCAGAACGAGTGTAAGGAAATATTGGACGAACTAGAAAACCTTGAGGGTAGTAATCCTCTGTTTCGCATTTGGTCTTACCCATGTTGCGAAATGTCTTCGAGGATTGGACAGAGTGGGAGATTTCCATCCAATGATAATTAGCCCAGCAATCCGTTCTGTTTTGCTCAAGAGACTTTAATTGCCCACTAGCCTTTTTGACAGTGAAAAATATGCTTTTAGATCCAGGATTTAACCTCACACTTCGGCCGATGCAGTACCCGGACTTCTATGAGATGTACCGGAATGCGATCAAGAACACTTGGACGGTCGAGGAGGTCGATTTTTCGATGGACGTGACCGATTTGCGTGCGAAGATGACGCCGGCTGAGCGGCATTTGATCAATCGGCTTGTTGCGTTTTTTGCGACCGGCGATTCGATCGTGTCTAACAATCTTGTGCTGAACCTGTACAAGCACATCAACGCGCCTGAGGCGCGGATGTACCTGTCGCGGCAGCTTTACGAAGAGGCGTTGCACGTCCAGTTCTATCTGACGCTGCTTGACACGTATATTCCGGACCACCACGAACGCGAGGCCGCGTTTGCCGCGATCGAGAATATTCCGTCGATCCGTAAGAAAGGCGAATTCTGTTTGAAGTGGATCGATTCGATCAATGACCTTCAATCGCTCGAAACAAAAGACGACCGCCGACGGTTCTTGCTAAACCTGATCTGCTTCGCATCCTGCATCGAAGGGCTCTTTTTCTTTGCCGCGTTTGCGTACGTTTACTTTCTGCGGTCAAAGGGATTGCTGCACGGACTCGCGTCAGGTACGAACTGGGTCTTCCGCGACGAGTCGGCGCATATGAATTTTGCATACGAGGTCGTGAATAAGGTCCGGTCCGAAGAGCCCGACCTCTTCGATGCCGAACTTGAACGCCAGATCGCAGTAATGCTCGACGAAGCGGTCGAATGCGAAATGCACTTTGCCGAAGACATTCTCTCAGGCGGCGTCGCGGGCATGTCCGTCGGCGATATGAAACAGTATCTAGAATTCATTGCCGATCAACGGCTCGCGATGCTGGGGATTCCGAAGGTTTACAAAGCAAAGAACCCGTTCTCGTTCATGGATCTGCAGGACGTTCAGGAACTAACCAACTTCTTCGAACGCCGCGTTTCGGCATACCAGGTCTCGATCGCAGGTGAGGTCAGTTTCAGCGAAGCTTTCTAGAACAATTGCCCGCGAAACACGCGAAAGAGATTTTGCCCGCGAATTACTCTATTAGACGCGAACAAGATATATTTTCTTATTAGCGTTTTTTTCGCGTAATTCGCGGGCAGAAAAGTCCTAAATGTCTTATCTTCTTGAGTTTGTGTTGGAACGTGAAAAGGTTCCGTCGTTTGGCGAATATCCGTTTTCGCTGAATGCTTTGGCCGAATTTGAGAAACAAGCCTGAGAAAATGCTCCGGTACTTGTTTGAAGATTCTGATGATGATTAAACACTAGGTCGCGAGTTTCTAATTTGCCCGCGAATTACGCTGGTGGACGCGAATAGGATTTCTTATTCGCGTCTTTCTGCATAATTCGCGGTAGATTGAGCGGCTGAAGTTTGATCCAAAAGTAACATTCTTTCTTGGTGAGATCGGCAGCGGTAAGTCAACCCTTCTCGAGGCGATTCGGAATTACAGCATATATGATTATCGTCGGCATCGAGCTTTAATACTGTGTATCATGATTGACCTGTGGCGAGCTTTGCACCGTACTCATCCTGTGTAATAACTCCGCCCTCTTCCGCTGTCCGCCCGACGTCTTTTGATGGTAAACCATCCTGCACCAGATCTATCCGCTTCCATGCTGGGAACGGAGTTTCACCGTTCTCGTCCGGAACATAGGGAGACGTCGAAACCCGAGTGTGCTTGTGGATCAAACGCGCGCAGTTCAAAAACACTTTATCAACCTTTGCCCGGACGATTAACTGAGCTCCAGGATAATTTGCCATTAACGGATCATCCTTACTTAGTGTTGCGGTGGCCTGAACGCGAATTCGATTAGGTGTCTCGAAGTCAATAAAGAGTAATCCGATCTTGGTCGTCTCCACGATGTTGCCCATTGACAAAAACATGCCGTTGCCGTCATAGCTTGGAAAAGCCAACGTATTAGCATCTACTATCGTTACAACCCCGACCGGGCCACCTTTGTGCGAGACCGTTGGTTCACCTTGTGCATTCACCGTGGCCAAAAAGAAAAAGTCACGCGATTCGATAAAGTCCTGATGTATCTCAGGAACTATCTCGTCCGTTACGATCGCCTGTTCGACACGATCTGCGAGCTTGCGGCTATCAAAATCCGCTTGAAGCTTTTTTTGTGATTCAGTATAAAAACTCATTTGTTACCTCAAAAAATAATCTCGAAGAAGTTATCCAATTCGCTTCGTACTTTTCAAATCGTGATCAGAAATCTATTATACGACTAACATATGGACGGAAACATAACAGAGTTTATAAAGCAGCACTATCGGCATTTTAACGCAGCGGCTTTGATCGACGCTTCGGAAGGTTACGTAAAGCATCTTGATGGCGGCGGGAAGATGATGATCACGCTTGCGGGTGCGATGTCGACGGCGGAGTTGGGACTGAGTTTGGCGGAGATGATTCGGCAGGACAAGGTGCAGATCATTTCTTGTACGGGTGCGAATCTCGAGGAAGATCTGTTCAATCTGGTCGCCCATGATTTTTACGAACGTGTGCCGCATTATCGTGACCTGACACCGGCGGATGAGCACGAGTTGCTGAGCCGCCACATGAACCGCGTCACCGATACTTGCATTCCCGAACACGAAGCGATGCGGCGTTTGGAAAAAGCGATGGTCGATGTCTGGACCAAAGCCGATCGGGAAGGGAAGCAGTACTTTCCACATGAATTCATGTATCAGGTGCTCAAGAACGGCTCGCTCGAAGAGTACTACCAGATCGACCTGAAAGACAGTTGGATGTACGCCGCGATGGAGAAGAACCTGCCGATGGTCGTGCCGGGTTGGGAAGATTCGACGATGGGCAATATGTTCGCCGGGCACGTCATCACGGGGGACATTAAGAACGTTCACACAGTCCGAACCGGGATCGAATATATGACGATGCTCGCCGAGTGGTACACAAACAATGCTCAGGATGATTCGACTATCGGATTCTTCCAGATCGGCGGAGGCATCGCGGGGGATTTTCCGATCTGCGTTGTCCCGATGCTTCACCAAGACCTCCAACGCGATGGCGTTCCGGTCTGGGGCTACTTCTGCCAGATTAGCGATTCGACCACCAGCTACGGCAGCTACTCCGGCGCCGTCCCGAACGAAAAGATCACCTGGGGCAAGCTCGAAGCCTCAACACCGAAATTCATCGTAGAATCCGACGCCTCAATAGTCGCTCCACTTATGTTCGCTTATATCCTTGGTTGGTAAATGGAGCATTTTGACGTCCTTATAGTTGGTGCGGGGCTTTCGGGGGTTGGGGCGGCGGCTCGGCTGCGGATGGATTGTCCG
>JBGTKQ010000073.1:0-11230 GCA_041744555.1 Pyrinomonadaceae bacterium | reverse complement strand
GAGTTTCTATTGCTTCGATATTTTCCACACTTTTAGTGTAATGAAACCGCTCTCGTCCGCCAAGTTTCGGCGTTTGCCTCTTGTGTTAATAACAAAATGGAGATAGCCTAGAATCCCGTGGAGCCTAACGGGAAAAACACCCTTCAAAATGTTATCGCGATCGTGCCTGCAAGGTACGCATCTACCCGTTTGCCCGGCAAAATGCTACTCGAAATTGCGGGGAAACCGTTGATCGTTCACACCGCAGATAGGGCACGGGAAGCAGGATCGGTTTCACGCGTCATCGTCGCAACGGACGACGAACGAATTTTGGAAGCAGTAGAGAATGCGGGCCACGAAGCCGTGATGACGTCTGATGAACATCAGTCGGGCAGCGATCGCGTTGCAGAAGTTGCGGAAGGTTTGCCTGACGGTTCAGTAATTGTCAATGTACAAGGCGACGAGCCGGTGATCTCGCCGGCAACGATCGATCAGGCCGTGCGGGCATTGATCAACGATCCATCGGCGGAGATGGCGACGACGTTCGAAAAGATCGAGAGCATTGAGGATCTGTTGAACCCGAACATCGTAAAGATCGCAGTCGGTGAGAATGGGAACGCGGTCTATTTCTCGCGTTCGCCGATACCGTTTCCGAGAGAGGCGGCAATGCAACATGGTGGCGACCTTGTAAGTGCGTTACGGCACGAACCCGATTTGCTTTCCGGTTTTCACAAGCACACAGGGCTTTACGTTTATCGGCGTGAGTTTCTGTTGGAATTTACAAAGATGCAGCCGACGCATTTGGAAAGGTCGGAAATGCTCGAACAGCTTCGGGCGCTTGAGAACGGTGCCCGAATCAAGGCGGTCGAATCGGTTTCGCGGTCTATCGGCGTAGATACGGAAGCTGATCTAAAACTTGTCCGTGCATTGCTCGAAGCTGAGCAGAAGGCTCACGAATTGGTGGCGTAAAAATGGGCGATTGGATCGGATTAGGTTTTTTTGTTTTGCTGATCGTCGGTGCGGCGGTCGGGCTAAAGCTGCTTTCGAAACCGCAGACGCGCACAACCGAAGAATTTGAGCGTAACGCCGCCGAAGGAACGACCGGCCTCGGAGCCTCGATGAACGCATTGCAAGAACTGATGAATCCGGAAGCCGCCAAAGCTAAAGAAGTGATCACCCAGATGAAAGACGGGCGTTATCAGAAAAGGAAAGAAGACGGAGAGGCTGAAAAGTCGGAACCACCTGCGGTAGCGGGTGGTTAAATGTGAATAAAAGGAACAGGTTTTTCGGCGCCCAAGGGTTCAGCGCCAACCACCAGCTACGGCAGATGGTACTGACAAAACGATGACTAAATATATTTTCGTAACGGGCGGTGTGGTTTCTAGTCTTGGTAAGGGCCTCGCGGCGAGTTCGCTTGGTTGTTTGCTTGAGGCACGCGGAATGAGCGTTCAGATGATGAAGCTTGATCCGTATATCAACGTCGATCCCGGCACGATGTCGCCTTTCCAGCATGGCGAAGTTTTCGTGACCGATGACGGTGCCGAAACCGATCTCGATCTCGGCCATTACGAACGTTTTACTCAAGCCAAACTCTCGCAAGCCAACAATTGGACCAGCGGTCGTATCTATCTTTCGGTGATCGAAAAAGAACGTCGCGGCGATTACCTCGGCAAGACGATACAGGTTATTCCTCACATTACCGACGAGATAAAAATGGCGGTCCGAACCGTCGCCGACATGCACGAGCCGGACATTCTGATCGTTGAGATAGGCGGGACGGTCGGCGACATCGAATCCCTGCCGTTCATGGAAGCGATTCGACAGATGGGCAACGAAGAAGGCCGCGGCAACGCTATCTTTGTGCACGTGACGCTTGTGCCATACATTGCAGCGGCAGGTGAACTGAAAACAAAACCGACACAGCACAGCGTTCGCGAACTACGCGAGATCGGAATCGCTCCGGATATTCTGCTCTGCCGCTCTGACCGTCCGATCTCGCTGGATATGCGGCGAAAGATCGCACTGTTTTGCAACGTCAAGGAAAATGCCGTGATCTCGGCGCTTGATCTTCCAACGATCTATGAAGTCCCGCTCGCCTTCCACGAACAGGAACTTGACGAGCTGATAGTAAGAGACCTCGGTTTAACCGAACGATTTCCGACCGTTGAATTAAAAAGCTGGCGTGACCTCGTGTCGACGATCAAGGACCCGTCGAGCGGGCTCGTTCGCATTGCGATCGTCGGTAAATACGTTGAGCTTGAAGATTCGTATAAATCGCTCCGCGAGGCATTAACGCATGCCGGCGTCGCGAACGACCTGCGGGTGAACGTCACATGGATCGAATCGGAAAATTTGATGAAGGACAATTATGAAAGCGACCTTCAAGATTTTGACGCGATCCTTGTTCCCGGCGGTTTTGGTAAACGCGGCATTTCGGGAATGCTGCGGGCGATAAAATACGCTCGCCGTTCGGGCACTCCTTATTTCGGGATCTGTTTGGGAATGCAGACGGCTTGCGTTGAATTTGCGAGAAACGAATGTGGGCTTCGCGATGCCGATTCGACCGAGTTCAACGAAGAAACGCCGTTCCCGATAATCTTTAAGCTCCGTGACCTTGTGGACGTCGAAGAACTTGGCGGCACGATGCGGCTTGGTGCGTGGGACTGCGACCTCAAAGAAGGCTCACATGCTAGCGAGGTTTATGGAGGTGCCGCTCAGATAAGCGAACGCCACCGCCACCGTTTTGAATTCAATCCCGAATTTCGAAGCGTCCTCGAAAAAGAAGGCCTGAGGATAAGCGGCGTTTCGCCGGACGGTAAGTTCGTCGAAATGGTCGAGCTTCCGCGCGAGGTTCATCCCTTCTTTATCGCTTGCCAATTCCATCCGGAATATAAATCGAAACCGCTGGATGCTCATCCGCTTTTCACCTCATTCGTGAAGGCCGCTTGGGAAAATCGGCTGCGAAGCGAGAACCTCGAGCACGATATCGTGAGCGACAAACAGGTCGAGTTGCCGGAACGAGCGGAGATTTCGGCTGATGGCGAATAGAGAGCAGTGAATTCAGTTTAACCACCATTTCTGAGGTGGTTCAGCCGGACTTGGAACGGGGGTCAAAATAAAATATTATCAAGAAAGCGGTGCCCCACAATTTCCCCACATAATCTTTTCTACCGCAGTCGACTTTTTGCTGTACGACCGTGTTTAAGATCGAACGCAAATTACCGATAGTCTCCGCCTTCGTCTTTTTGATGTTGGCGACTATCGGTATTGTGTTTTATCAGAGCACTGTTTCATCGCAGCAGGCTTTAGCATGGCAGCGGCACTCGCAGGACATTATTTACCGGCTTGATGAAATTCTCTATTTAACGCACGATTCGGAAGCTGCCGTTCGCGGTTACGCGATGGTTGGCAGCGATACATATCTTGAGCCGCACCGTCGAGCGGAAAATCAGATCAGGCAAAATCTTGGATATCTACGCCAGCGTTTCGGCGAAAATAAACCCCAGCTCGATGAACTCGACCGTTTGCAGGCCTCGGTCTCTGAATATTTTGCGATCGCGGCTGACACGATTGAAACACGAGCGACTGCAAACGCAGATTCGGCAGCGATAAAGTTCTCACCTCAGCGGGTCAAGACGGCTACAAATGGATTACGGGTATCGATCGAAAAGCTTAAGGCCGATGAATCCACATTGCTTGATCGCCGTCAGAAGGGGCTTTCTGAAAGCCTTTATATGACGATCTGGATCCTGATAGTGAGCACCATTGCCGGTTTGGCGGCGTTGGCGTTGGCTAATTTATTGGTTGTTAGGGAGTTCGGTCGGCGTCGCGTTGCAGAAGGTGCGCTGATCGAAGCAAATCAGGATCTGGAACTGAAAATCGCGGAGCGGACTGAGCGGCTTGAGGCGGTGAATGAAACGCTTTTGCAAATTGGCGGTGAACGCGAAGAATTGTTGTTCAATGAAAAATCCGCGCGACGAGAGGCTGAGATCGCCAATCGCTTGCGCGATGAATTCATGGCGACCGTTTCGCACGAATTGCGAACGCCACTTAATTCGATCCTCGGATGGGCTCGTCTGCTCAAAGACGGAAGCCTTGATGATAGTCAGCAAGAAAAGGCTGTTTCAACTATCATTCGCAGTTCTGAAAATCAAAATCGGCTAATTGAAGATCTGCTCGATGTAGCTCGATTGATCTCAGGCAAGTTGCGGCTTGAGTTCGAAGAAGTTGACCTCGCGGAAGTGGTCGAACATTCGGTAGAGAGTTTGTCCCCGGTGGCGGAAAAAAAGGGTGTGAAGATAGAGTTCAAAGACAGGCCCGAGGAGAAATGTATCGTCGAAGGCGACCGCAATCGCCTGGTGCAGGTTTTCTCAAACCTCATTGATAATGGTATTAAATTTTCTGGCGAAAGAGCTAAGATCGATGTTTCTATGCTTCCATGTGACGGCAAAGCGACCGTAATTGTTCGTGATGAAGGCATCGGCATTAGTGCCGAATTTTTGCCGTCTGTTTTTGAACGATTTCGCCAGGATGCCGAACGCGAAGGGCAAGATAATGCGGGCCTTGGTCTCGGCTTAGCTATCGTTAGAAACTTGGTCGAACTACATAACGGTTCGGTCGCGGTAACGAGCGATGGCGAAGGAAAAGGATCGGAGTTCACCGTAACGCTTCCGCTGTTTCAAAACGAGACGAGCGTGGAATCAAACGATGCGGCGAACAGCCTCGAGCAAGTTGTCGGCGACGATGTCGGGTTGAACGTCTAGCCCGATCAAATGTTTCGTGCCGTATCCGGTCATTACCATTGCCGTCGAGATACCTGCATTTACGCCCGTTTCAACGTCTAGGCCTTTGTCACCGATCATCCAGGAACCTGCGAGGTCAAATTCAAATTCACTTTGTGCGGCTTCGATCATTCCAAGATTTGGCTTCCGACATTCGCAGCCGGCGTCGGGAAGATGAGGGCAAAAATAAAACGCGTCGATCCGGTTTTCGAGACGTTCGCTCATGGCTTCGTGAATCGAGTGCATTGCAGCTTCATCATAAAGTTTGCGGCCGATTCCCGATTGATTAGTAACAACGAAGATTCCAAAGCCGCTGGCTCGAAGAAGATCGAGAGCTTCGAGCGTGTAATCGAATATCTTTAGATCTTCGACTCTCGACAAGAAATTCACTTCTTCGATAAGTGTTCCGTCGCGGTCGATAAAGGCTGCTTTCTTCATTCGTGGCTTATTATCGTGGATGCGGGACGCAGTCGTAAAGTGGCAGTTTCAAATACTTTATCGACAGAAACCCCGGTCATGCAGCGGTGATCGATAGGACAATCGCGGAGCATACACGGCGAACATTCGACATCGTGTCTGATCACAGTTGAATTCTCTCCATACGGCCGTGTAGTTGCATCATCGGTCGGGCCAAATATAACGATCGTATCCGTGCAGACCGCTGACGCAATGTGTGCGAGGCCCATGTCGTTTGCGACAAAAAGATCGGCGACGGCTAGGATCGCCGCCGCTTCGGCAAGATCCGTTTTGCCTGTCAGATCGATGAGAGATGATCTTGAATTTTTGATTACTTCAGCCGCAACTTCTTGTTCATCGACTGCACCGATCAGGACGATATTTGAATCCGCGTTGAGCCGGTCAGCCAGGGCCGAGAACCTTTCCGCCGGCCAACGCTTCGCTCTGGAATTCGTCGAGCCGGGACCGATCGCGACCGTCGTCTGTGAAAGATCGATACCCGCTTTTTCAAGTTTCGATCGTGCGTTTGAAAGCCGTTCGTCGCTAATGTGCAAGCGAATATCCGGAGCCTCAATTCCTACAGATTGCGTGCCGAAAATGCGGTTTTCAGTTTCTTTAACCAGTTCGAGATAGTAGAAAACTTCGTGTGCACGGCCCTTCCATTCGGGGACAGCGATCGGGTCGGTCAAAAGCAATCCGCGCAGATCCTTATTGAACCCGATCCGGCGTGGAATTTTTGCAAGCTTCGTGACCAGCGCGGACTCAAACGAGTTTGTGAACAGGACCGCAAGGTCAAACTTTTCTTTCTCCAACATCTCCGCTTCGGCCAACGTTGGTCCAAGACGGCGAGGCTTCTTGTCGAACGTAATTATTTCGTCAACGAAATCCACATCGCGAAAAATGCCTTCAGCCCACGGACGCGTCCAGAGCGTTAGGTGCGAGTCCGGGAAAATACGGTTCAATTCGCGCATTGCGGGAATGGTCATCACCGCATCACCGATCCAGTTTGTGCCGCGAATTAGGATCTTCATTTAAAACAGAGTTTTTAGCCCCTCATCGATCGACATCTCGGGTTTCCAGTCTAACTCCTGCATTACTAATTTTAGGCTGCTGACATAGTTCATCGGTACAGGAGGCGGAATAGTCTGTTCGTCACAGATGACTGCTTGCAAACCCGACACGCCTTCCATTCGTTCGACAAGTTGACGAAGCGAAACCACATTTCCAGGACCGCCGCCAAGGTTGTACAAGCCGTGGCGAATTACCGAATCGGCGAAAGCTCGGCATGCGGAGGCAAAATCGTCAACGTGTAAAATGTCGCGACGAGGCACGCCATCGCCTGGCAAATAAATTCGTTCGCCAAAGTTTATCGCGTCGGCGAAATTTCCGACAAAGTTCGGCGTATTGCCTTCAGTTTTCGGGGCATAGATGGTCGAAATGCGAAATATACACGATCGAAAACCGATCTGATTCGCGTAAAACTCAACGTATCTTTCGGCTATCAGCTTTGACCATTCAAGTGCCGATTGGCCTGAATAGATCGTCGGGCAAGTTTCGGGTACCTCAGCAAAATTATCGGCAAAACGGCCGTACACGTCTTTGGTTGAGGCGAAAATGAAAACAGCATCTTTTCGAATCTGTCTCAACAAATTTATGGTGCCCTCGACGTTGGTTAAAAATACCTGCTCTGCAGCGTCGGGCGTTTTATCAAGGTGAGCTGCTAGGTGAATTACTAGATCGTATTCAGACGCGATCTGCACATCTTGCAGGCTAAGAATATCGAGCCCCGAACGACGCGAAAGATCGTCAGCGTCAAATGCTTGCCTTAGATGATTTCCGATATACCCGGTTCCACCGGTAACGAGCGTTTTCATAAATACAAATAAGTGGACACTGTACGCCTAAAACTTATAAAATTTTACAGGGCAACTGTCGGAAACAGAAACCTGTCTTATTTCCTTCGTATAGTCAATAATGTCCGAACCAGAAAAAAAGAGAACAAAGCGATCGAAACTCCCGCCAAAAGGTTGGATTCGGTCAAATCGAATATCAGCGTTCAAGGCTCCGCCCGGACCGCTTTGGCGTCGTATATTGGGAACGATCTTCAATGTCTGGACGCTTTCTTTCTCACTGCTATTTGCTCTCACGGCATTTTTAACTCTCGGCTATTACTGGCTCGAATTTTCTGACCGGATCGATCGTCGACTGCTTAGCGGAGAGGTCTTCACCGCATCAGCCGGAATATATTCTGCCCCGAAAACGCTGAGAAAGGGCGAAGAATTGACGCTTCCCGAACTTCTCGAATATCTTCGTTCGGCAGGTTACATCGATAAAAGTGCTAAGGCCGATGCTTCGCGAAGCCGATTCAAGGTTGGCGACGACGGCGTTAATATCGAACCCGGAATTACCGGAACCATTGATGGCGAGAATGTTTATTCGCCGCTATTGGTCAAGTTTTCGAAAGACGGAAAAGGGGTCGCTTCGATCATGGAGTTGCGGATCGCACGTGAGGTCGAAAACGCTAAGCTCGAGCCGAGGATATTGAGCACGATCGCAGCTGAGGGCGATGGCCGCCGCAAGACCGTGATGTTTCAAGATCTTCCGCCGCATTTGATCACGGCCATAACCGTCACCGAAGACCGTTCGTTCTTCGAACATTATGGTGTCAATTTGCGTGGTATCGCACGTGCACTCTGGAGCCGGTACGAAGGCGATGAAAATAGCGTCTTGGCAAATCAAGGCGGATCTTCCATAACGCAGCAGCTTGTTAAGAATCTATTCCTCACACGCGACCCGACGTGGGAAAGAAAGATCACCGAAGCCTACATGTCGATCATTCTCGAAACGCGTCTGACCAAGCAAGAGATCTTCACGCTTTACGCAAACCAGATATATCTTGGGCAACAGGCCGGTGTATCGATCTATGGCGTCGGCGAAGCGTCGAACATATATTTTGGCAAAGACGTTTCGCAATTGAGCTTGCCCGAATCTGCATTTCTCGCCGGTATCGTTCGGAGCCCGAATCGATATGGCCCGTACAAGAATCCCGAAAAGGTAACCGAACGGCGAAACCAAGTGCTTCAGTCAATGCTTGAAGCCGGTGAGATCTCGCCCGAAGAATATGAGCGATCGAGAAACGTAAAGTTTGAACTTAAACAGCTTACAAGCAAGAAAGAGCTTCAGGGAATGCCATACTTTACCCAGTATGTGGTCGATACGCTACCGTCGATCATCAGCGATCCGGAAGCTCTTCAGCATCTGCGCGTTTACACATCGATCGATCCGGATCTGCAACGTATCGCCTACGCAACTGTTGTTAAACGACTCGAGAAACTAGACAAATATTTTCCTAAACAAACGAAGGGCAATTTGAATGCTTCGCTCGTGGCGATGCGGCCTAAGACCGGCGAGATCGTGGCGATGGTCGGCGGGCGTGATTATCAAGAGAACCAATTCAACCGCGCAACGAGCGCGATGCGACAGCCCGGTTCGGTATTCAAGCCATTCGTTTACGCTACCGCGATCAATTCGGCATACGACACCGCGTCACGCGTTTTCACCGCCGCGACGGTTCTAAAAGACGAGAAAAAGATATTCACGTCCGGCCGTGATTCCTACGCCCCCAATAATTACGGCGACAGGTTTTCGAATAAAGATGTGACTCTCCGCGACGCACTTGTGAAGAGCAAGAACACGATCGCGGTCGATGTCGGAATGCAGGTCAACATCGGCAAAGTCATGAATCTGGCGTACAAGGCCGGCCTGCCGAAGGTCGAGCGGGCGTATCCATCGATGGCTCTTGGAACTGCCGAGGCAACGCCGCTAAACGTTGCGACAGCTTACACAACCTTTGCCAATCTCGGCGATCGTGTTTTGCCTACGCCGATCACGCGAGTGACGAACGGCGACGGCACTACAAAAATGGAGCCTGCACCGGACAAGAAGCAAGTTATCCGCCCCGACGTTGCGTACGTGATGAACGACATAATGAAGGACATCATCAATCGCGGAACTGCGGCTCAGGTCCAGAGCTGGGGATTTCGAAACGTTGCGGGGAAAACAGCCTTCGCTGGCAAAACGGGCACTTCGCGAGACGGTTGGTTCGCCGGTTACACGCCCGAACTCGTCGTAGTCGTCTATGTCGGATTCGATGATAACGACGACCTTGGAATGAAAGGGTCCGATTCAGCGATGCCGATCTGGGCAGATTTTATGAAGGCGGCGCTTGATCTTCACCCGGAATGGAATGCCGATTGGGCAATGCCCGCCGGGATCAGAAAAGCCGAGATCGACACGCGGAATGGCGCGCTGATCCGCGAACTCGATGGTTCCGAGGCATTGACCGCATCGGCAACACCTACTCCGGAAGCAACAATCTCACCAACGCCCGACCCGATACTCGACGATCCTGCGTGGGCGGTCGAACGCGTACCCGAACGGCCGGAAATATTTGTTACGAATGTACCGGCGGAATTTCGCCGTGTGGAATTATTTATCGGCGGCACTATTCCGAATAGAATGCTTCTGACTGAAGCCGACCTGATAGTTCAGACACCTTTGGCCGAATCAGAATCAGTCGATGTTGAACAAACCTGGCAGGAAGGTGCTGAAAGCAATAAAAAGGTCGAGCGAAACCTGCAAAGTCCAACTCCAGCAGAAATGACGGGAAGAGTATCCGTTATCGTCTGTCGCCGCTCCGGCCTGCGTGCAACTTCAAACTGCCCCGAACACGAAGCCCGTTCTTTTGAAGACGGCAAAGAACCCCGCGACTTCTGCGCTTTTCATAGGTAGGCGCCGCGGCAAGTGATCTTCTCTGCAAAATACGTTTTGTGATATCGTCTTGCGCAATATATTCCGTGGGAGGAAGTGATTATGGCAAAGGTATTACCCGATTTTGATCTGCTTGTGCCTTGGTATCCGGGAAAGGGTCGGTCGGCTGAATCGGTGAAGCAAGAGGTCGGCGGCAGTGTTAACAGCCCCGATATCGATGACACGTGTATCGTTCGGATCAGCAAACCGCTCAACATTAATGATCATAAGATCCCGGCGTGGACGAAAGCATTTGCTACCCGCCAAGGCAGTGATAAGAATTGGTATGGCCTTCGAGTAAGAGAATTCTGGCCGTATATGGAAAAGGTCTATGGCCCGCCAACGCGATATTTGAAACAGCCGATAGATGCAAAAAAATTTCAGGGCATTCGCGGAATAATTGGTTTCCGCGTGCCGTTCAAGGACGGAAGTGCAACCGGGCACTTTACACTTTGGGACGGGTTTAATTTGCTCTACGGAGGCGAGGATCACGACTATTTCAAGATAGCTACTGAAGCCGCATTGTGGGAAGCAGGAACTACACGAACCTACGTACCGGATGTATAAAAAAGGCACCCGAATTGTTCGGATGCCTATAATTCACCAAATAGTTCCCAGCCTTTCTATTTAATTTTCATACCCAAGCTCTTCACGAGAAAGCCGTAGATGTCGGCTTGTTCCTGGATCTGCTTTGAGATTGGCTTACCGGCGCCGTGTCCGGCTTTCGTTTCGATGCGGATAAGGATCGGAGCATCACCGCCCTGGCCTTCCTGCAAAGCGGCCGCGTATTTGAAGCTGTGAGCAGGGAATACGCGGTCGTCAGTATCCGCTGTCGTGACCATTGTCGCGGGATATTTTGCTCCGACCTTTACGTTATGCAGCGGTGAATAAGCGTAAAGCACTTTGAACTCGTCTGCTTTTTTCGGATCGCCGTAGTCGGATTTCCAGAACGCACCAACGGTAAATTCCGTGAACCGAACCATGTCCATAACACCCACCGCGGGCAACGCCGCACCGAACAGGTCAGGCCGCTGATTCAGCACGGCACCGACGAGCAGTCCGCCGTTCGAACCGCCCTGAATAGCTAGTTTCGGCGTACTGGTGTACTTGTTGTTGACCAAATATTCACCGGCAGCGATAAAGTCGTCAAACGTGTTCTGCTTTTTCAGAACCGCACCGTTCGCCCACCATTCTTTTCCGTATTC
>JBGTKQ010000072.1:0-8879 GCA_041744555.1 Pyrinomonadaceae bacterium | reverse complement strand
TCGCGAACGAATTGAAAACGATCGCGAAAACAAAAATAGAGGCAAAGAATACTCTTGAGATCTTCATTGGGGTCATTTCAAAAATTTGGAATCAAACGCACGCGGAAGCAGTTCGCTCATCTGGATCGTTTCGGTCTTGCCGTCGAGGTTCGACAAGATCACAGGAACATCACCACAGAATTCCCAGATGATCTGGCGGCAAACACCACACGGCGGCGTCAGTTCTTCGGTGTCAACAACAACCGCGATCCGACCGAATTTCGTTACGCCGCGTGAGATGCCTTTCCAGATCGCAACCCGTTCAGCGCAAACCGTTAGGCCATAGCTTGCAGATTCAACGTTGCAGCCGGTGTAAATGTCACCTTCTTCAGTCTCTACTGCGGCACCGACCTTGAAATTCGAATAAGGCGCGTATGCTCGCGTCCGAACATCAATTGCAGCGTCGATAAGTTCCTTGTCCGTGTGTTTCATTATGCCGGAACGGCCTGCTCCTCGTTGAGTTTTTCGCGAACTATGCTGCACAGCATGTCGACGCTTATGCCGGTCGCCGAACCTTCAGGTAAGATGATGTCCGCGTGCCGCTTGGATGGCTCAACAAATTCGAAATGCATCGGTCGGATCGTCCGTTCGTATTGCTCAAGCGTTCGTTCGAAAGTTCGTCCGCGTTCGTTAATATCGCGCTTCAGACGACGGATAAGCCGAACATCATCGGGCGTATCGACGAACACGCGGCAGTCAAGCAGATCGAGCACGCGCGGTTCGGAGAAGATCAAAATGCCCTCGACGATAACCACAGGTTTCGGCTCAATCATCTCGATCTTTTCGCTGCGTGTATGAGTAACAAAATCATAAAGGGGCATCTCGACCGATAACCCCTGTTTCAATCTAAGGATGTGGTTAACGAGCATGTCGCTGTCGATCGCATCCGGATGGTCGAAATTTGCCTGATGCCGTTCATCAAGCGGCATGTCTGCAAGATTGCGATAGTAAGAATCTTGTTCGATCAGTACAACACGTTCGCGCCCAACGGCATTGACAATCGCTTTCGCGATAGTAGTTTTCCCCGATCCTGTTCCGCCGCAAATGCCTATTATCATAATCGTGCAATTATCCGCCGAAGAAGCGCCTTGAAAGTTTCCGCAACACGGGCACCGGTTTCCATCACCTCTTCATGATTGATCTCTTCTTCCGTCATTCCCGCCCCGTAGTTCGTAATACAAGAAATACCTGCAACACGCATTCCCTGATGCCTCGCTGCGATCGCCTCGGGCACGGTAGACATGCCAACGGCGTCTGCTCCCAGCTTTCTATACAAGCGGATCTCGGCAGGCGTTTCGTAGGTCGGGCCGGAAAGAGCGCAATAGATGCCGCGATGCAGAAAATCGATCAAGTCTTTGTCGTCGCCGTTTTCGAATCTTTCGGTCGAGATCGCGATCGCCTCGGCTACTATTATGTCCTGAAGTTCCCGGTCATAGACATTAGTCATGTCAGGAAATCTCGCTCCAAATCTCGAGTCGTTCGGCCCGCGGAGTGGATTAATGCCCATCATGTTCAAATGGTCGGAGATCAGCATTAGGCTTCCCGGCGTCATTTCCGTGTCCAAGCTTCCGGCGGCGTTGGTCAGAACGACGGTTTCGATGCCCATCAGCCCGAAAGTGCGCATCGGCAACATCACCTGCTCCATCGAATAGCCTTCATAATAATGAAAGCGACCCTGCTGAACGGCCATCGGAACTCCGCCGATTTTTCCCAATACAAGTCTGCCTGCATGGCCTTCAACGGTTGAAACAGCAAAATGCGGAATGTCTTTATACGAGATCGCAACGGGATCATTGATCTCGTCGGCAAACGCACCGAGCCCGCTGCCCAGCACAATCACCGCGGCCGGTACCTGCTCGAACTTCGAACGTATAAACTCTGCAGCCTCTTGGGCGTTCTCGTATGTCATGAAAAATGAGGATTAGATTCCCTTTTTGTACGGAACACCGAGGGCTTTCGGGGCACGCGACAGTCCGATGAACCCGGCCAGAACAATGATGGTCAGAACGTACGGAATCATGTCGATGAACTGTATCGGTATCGGTTCGTCACCGATCTTTGCCCATGAGGCGCTCTGAATCTGTATCGTCAATGCGTCGGTAAAGCCAAAAAATAAACAGGCAAACAACACCGGGATCGGCTTCCATTTTGCAAGGATAAGGGCTGCAAGGGCGATAAATCCCCGTCCGGCCGACATACCGCGCGTGAATAGCGATGATTGCCCTGTTGAGAGAAACGCTCCCCCGATAGCGGCAAGCATTCCTGATATCAAGACCGCCGTGTAACGAAGACGTATAACGTTTACACCCGCTGCGTCGGCTGCCTCGGGGTTTTCGCCGACCGCACGCAGGCGTAAACCGAACGGAGTTTTGTAAAGCAAGTACCACGCGGCAGGCACGAGTAAAAGAGCAAGGATCGAAACGTATGAAAGCCCGCCAAAGAGTCTTGGTATCTTACTGGCCTGATCGATCTGCGGCGTCGAGCCCGTCGAGTCATAGATCACCCCGCTGATCAAGGCGGGCAGTCCAAGCATCAGAAAGTTTATCGCCATTCCCGCAACGACCTGGTCGGCCTCGAAATGAATAACTGCGACTGCATAGATCAACGCGGTCACGGCTCCGGCACCCATGCCGCAGATCAAACCCAGATATGGATTGCCGCTTTGATAGGTCACGACCGCCGCCGTGAAGGCACCCGAAAGCATTAGCCCTTCGAGAGCAATGTTAATTACGCCGGATCGCTCCGAAAACAGCCCGCCCATCGCGGCAAACAATAGCGGCGTAGCCGACGTTATCGCTGAGAAGAAAAATGCCAGTGTGAAGAAATCGAGCATATCGATCAATTCATCAGCGCCTTGCGTAACGCTGGAAACAAGCAACGAACAAGATCATGATCGCCTGCAAAACAAAGCCAAGATCCTTAGAGACGTATCGCGTAAAGCCGTCAACGAATATCTCGCCGCGGAGCAATACACCGAAGAATATCGCAGCGATCAGAACACCTACGGGATGGTTCCGACCAAGCAAGGCAACGGCGATCCCGAGAAATCCCCACTGTGCCGAAAAGTCATGATAATAGTTATATCTGTTGCCTAGCACTTCGCCGATCGCGACCATTCCGGCAAGCGCGCCTGAGATCGTCATCGCAACGATGATCTGCTTCTTTGGCGAAATTCCGCCGTATTCTGCCGCCGAAGGGTTTTCGCCCACAGCTCTAAGTTCGTAGCCCCATTTCGTCTTCCAAAGAAAAACATAAACAAGGACGCACATGATCAACGCGATTATAAACGCGATATTGAGTGGCACATCACCGCTAATAAAAGGCAAGAATTCGTTGAGCCTCGGGATATGTGCGGCTTCCCCGATCGGCGGTGTTTCAAGTATCGGGCCCGGATTCTTATAGTGATATTGTGTCAGATAGCTGACCAAGGCGATCGCTATGAAATTCAGCATGATGGTGTTGATCACCTCATGCGAACCAAATTTCGCTTTCAATATTCCCGGGATCGCGCCCCAAATACCACCTACGATCGCCGCCGTTGCCATACAAAGGGGAACAAGTATGTACCATGGCAAGCTCGCCCACGCCCAACTGTCGGGCCCGACGACCGTCCCGCCAAGTTTTATACCGACCCAAGCGGTGGCGAATGCCGCAACGTAAAGTTGCCCTTCCGCACCGATATTTAGTAGACCACACCTAAAAGCGACCGCAACCGCGAGACCTGTGAAAATTAGCGGAGTCGCATAATGCAGCGTCCAACCGATATCACGGGCCGACCCGAATGAATTGGACAACAGTAACCAGTAAGCGTTGATCGGATCATCACCAAGCGCAAGAACGATGAGCCCGCCGACGACGAAGGCTGCGGCGACAGCAATTAAAGGCCAGGCAATTTCACGAACGATCTGCATTTGATTGATGAGAACCTGATCTACGCGTCCGAAGAACTGAGAAAGAAACGTTCCTAAATATAACCGATAAAAGAGGAAACTGTCATCTGAAAAGCCTGCTAATCATTCCATTACAAAAATCAAAGATAGCCGAAAATATACTTGACAGTTAACGACTCATATTTTATTATCTTCCTAGACTAATTATTTAGTCGTAATCAACAATCATATTTTTCAATTTGGAGGAAATGACGATGAATACGATCAAATTTGACCCATTTTTTGAACTCCGAGGCATCCACAACGAAATGAACAGGCTTTTCAATCGTGAGCTTCCCGAACGTGGCGAATTCACAAAAGGAGCCTGGAGCCCAAGCGTAGATATTTACGAAGATCAAAATAAACTGATCCTCGAAGCTGAGCTACCCGGCCTGGATCGAGATGACTTTGAACTTTCGGTCGAGAATAACGTTTTGACCTTGAAGGGCGAACGCCGCTTTGAAAAGAAGGCTGATGGAGATAATTATCATCGTGTCGAACGGTCTTACGGTTCTTTTGTACGCCAATTCACGCTTCCGCAGACGGTCACAGCTGATGGAGCAACTGCCGATTTTGAGAACGGGATCCTTCGCGTCGCGTTAGCTAAGCGTGAAGAGACAAAGGCTCGAAAGATCGAAGTGACAGGTTCTTTTACCGAGGCGAAAGCGATCGAAGCGGAAACTAAAGCGGCAGCGGCGTAGTTTCAAAATGCAGAAAGTTATGGTTAAAGTAGGCGCAGAGAAGTATCGGTCATATTTCTCTGCGTCTTCGAATGTTTGCGGTAAAATAGAGTTATGAGATTCGACAAATTTACAATTCGCGGGCAGGAAGCTGTTCAATCTGCGATCGGCGTTGCGGAAAAGAATCAGAATCAGCAGGTTGAGCCTGAGCACATTCTGATGGCCATGCTTGAGCAGAAAGAAGGCGTCGTTCGGCCGATCTTCGGCAAGATCGGTGCCAATGCATCGCCGATCACTGAGGAATTGCAGGCCTCGATCGACAAGATGCCAAAGGTCTCGGGCGGGCAACAGTATTTCAGTTCGCGAACGAATACCATTTTTCAGGACGTCCAGAAAGAAGCGGAAAAGATGGAAGACGAGTATATCTCGACCGAGCATCTTCTGCTCGCGATAGTTTCTGAAAAAGACGGCGAAGCGGGCCGGATCCTCCGTTCCCAAGGCGTGACCCGCGAAGATCTTGAAAAAGTCATTACCGACATGCGCGGTGGATCAAAGATTACCGAACAAAACGCCGAAGATAATTTCCAGGCCCTCGAAAAATATGCACAAGATCTTACCGAACGAGCCCGCAAAGGGAAGCTAGATCCGGTGATCGGTCGCGACGATGAGATACGTCGTGCAATCCAAATACTTTCAAGACGCACCAAGAATAATCCGGTTCTGATCGGCGAACCCGGTGTTGGAAAAACTGCGATTGTTGAAGGCCTTGCGCAGCGTATCGTTTCGGGCGATGTTCCTGAAACATTAAAAAACAAAAAGCTTGTCTCTCTGGATCTAGGATCGATGCTTGCGGGTGCAAAGTATCGAGGCGAATTTGAAGATCGATTGAAGGCTGTTCTTAAAGAGATCGAAAAGGCTGAAGGCCAGATCATTTTATTCATTGATGAACTGCATACCTTGGTCGGTGCCGGAGCAAGCGAAGGTGCGATAGACGCATCGAATATGCTAAAGCCGGCTCTTGCTCGCGGAACCCTGCGGGCCGTTGGTGCGACCACGCTCAACGAATATCAGAAATACATAGAAAAGGACAAAGCTCTAGAACGCCGATTTCAGCAAGTTTATATTGGCGAGCCGACAGTTGAAGACACGATCGCGATCCTTCGCGGATTGAAGGAACGCTACGAAGTTCATCACGGCGTTCGCATCAAAGATGCGGCGATCGTTGCGGCGGCGACGCTTTCGACGAGATATATCACTGACCGTTTCCTTCCAGACAAAGCGATCGATCTTATCGATGAAGCGGCCTCGCGGATCCGAATTGAGATCGACAGCCTTCCGCAAGAGATCGACGTGCTAGAACGCGAAACTTTGCAGCTTGAGATCGAGCGACAGGCCCTTTCGCGCGAGACTGATGCGAAGTCGAAAAGCCGGCTTGATGATATCGAGCGTCGTATTGCCGACCTCAACGAGAAATCATCGGCGATGAAGGCTAAGTGGCAATCGGAAAAAGATGAGATCGAGAAGATGCGGACCGGCAAAGAGCAACTCGAGACAGCAAAGCTAGAACTGGAACGCGCGCGACAGGCCGGCGATCTGACAAAGGCCGCCGAGCTTCAATACGGTCGAATTCCGGAACTCGAAAAGCAACTAGAAACGGAGCAGGAACGGCTTGAAAGCTTGCAGAAAGACGGTGTTTTCTTAAAGGAAGAGGTTGATGAAGAAGACGTTGCCGAGGTCGTAGCGAAGTGGACCGGCGTTCCGGTCTCCAAAATGCTTGAAGGCGAAATGCAAAAGCTAGTCGCGATGGAGCAGAATTTGGGCAAGCGCGTGATCGGCCAGACTGAAGCGTTAACTGCAGTGTCAAATGCTGTTAGACGTGCGAGAGCCGGCCTTCAAGATCCGAATCGTCCGGTCGGCAGCTTTATTTTCCTTGGTCCGACGGGGGTTGGTAAAACCGAAACCGCCAGAGCCCTTGCCGAATTCCTCTTCGATGACGAACGGGCGATGGTCCGGCTCGATATGTCTGAATACATGGAAAAGCACGCCGTCGCACGAATGATAGGTGCCCCGCCGGGATACGTCGGTTATGAAGAAGGCGGTCAGTTGACGGAAGCCGTTCGCCGACGGCCTTATTCGGTCGTCTTATTCGACGAGATCGAAAAAGCGCATCCGGATGTTTTCAATATCTTGCTACAGATCTTGGACGACGGACGTTTGACCGATAGCAAAGGCCGTGTCGTTGATTTCAAGAATACGGTTCTAATAATGACCTCAAACCTTGGTTCGCGAGATATTCAGGCCGCTGCCGAAAATCCTCTGGCCGACCATGATGTAAGAGCGAACGTGTTGCAGGTTCTTCGCGATCATTTCAAGCCTGAGTTTCTAAATCGCATCGACGACATCGTTGTGTTTACACAGCTTACGCGTGAGGAGATCGCAACGATCATCGATGTTCAACTTGAAAAGCTTCGTGCAAATCTGGCGGAAAGGAACATTGCTCTCGTGCTTGAAGAATCCGCTCGCGACCTGGTCGTAAGTAGCGGGTACGATCCGGTTTACGGTGCTCGGCCGCTCAAGCGTGCGATACAATCGTTGATCCAGAATCCGCTCGCTGTGAAACTGCTGAATGGCGAGATCGGTCCCGGACAGACTGTGCACGTTACGGCCGAAGATGGCGAAATGAAGTTTCAGGCTGACGAGCCCGAGCAGAAAGCCGCAGGTAAATAAGACCCCGGTCGGCCTCTTTATTAAAGCGAGCCAAGCGAATACAATTGAGCAATAAATGTTTCGAAAAAATAAAATGAACGAGAAAGAAAGCGTAATAGACGAAATATTGGACAACGACGAGTTTAAGATACCGGTGAACGATAAGCGGCGTTTTAACGAGCATGGTGAACGAATTGCCGATGATCCGGAACAGCCAACATTTGCGAAGCCGGAACCGGTTCGTTCGACGGCCGAGACCGATCTTGAGAATCGTTTGAAGGCTGAGACCGAGCGTCGCGAAGCCGCCGAATCAAAGCTAGTGGGCGTACAAGCAAAATTTGAAGAAGCCAAGGCGAATCTTGAGAAAGAGACCGCCGAAATGCGTGCCCGTTTGATCAAAACGCTTGAAGATCGGGGACAACAGAATCAGTTCAATTTTCTAACAACGTTGCTGCCGGTACTCGATAATTTGAACCTTGCTGTTTCAGCTAGCGAGACCGATGCTTCGCCGGAAAATCTTCGCGATGGCGTCAAAGGCGTCGCTCGCGTTTTCGAAAATGCTCTTACGAGCGTTGGCGTCGAGGTGGTCGCGTCAGTTGACGCTGCATTCGACCCGGAGCTGCACGAAGCTGTTGATATGGTCGCTGTTGAAGCGGATCAGGACGGAAAGGTGACCAAAGAATATTCTCGCGGCTACAGGTTCGGCGATCGCCTGCTTCGCCCTGCCCGCGTCCAGGTCGGTAAAGCGATGGTCCAGACCGCGGCAGAGTAGCGATCATTCTATTTTCGATTTATATGTTGCGCGTTTCGGGCTAACCGGAACGCGTTCTTCATTCCAGCCCCGCGTTTCTCGTGGCCAGCCCCGCGTCTTTTGGTTCCAGCCCCGCGTATTTTGAGGCCAGCCCTGCGTTTTTTCGTTCCAGCCCCACGCAACGAGGTGTTGCAGTGCGAACGAGGAGAAATTGAGGTGCTCAAGACAAAACGAGAACCTAGCTTCGGTTGGTGCCGCAACAACAGTCATGACCATTGGAACGCCCTTCCCGAAAGATCGTAAGCCCTGAAAATACTTGTTGCATTTCTCGTTCGTTTGTTGTATCGTTGGGACCTTGTTGCATCAATACGACGCTTTTTATTGTTCAAATATTATATTTCGGAAGAAGAAAGAGATGAATATGGATTGGGAAGAATTTGAAGAAGGCCCGAACCGGCCGACCAAAGACCGCATACACGTGACGATCAATGAACGCCGGAAGATATACTTCAATCGGCATGCGCTGGAAGCATTGGGGAATCCCGATGGCGTTACGCTGATGTTCGACCGTCGCCGGTCCGTGATCGGCATTAAGCCTTCCCCGCTAAATCGCGAAAGCAGTTTTCCATTGTGGGTAAAGGAGAACGACCGTCTCGGAAAAATGATCTCGGCCAATGCCTTCTGCAGCCGATATCATATTAACCCAAAAGGCACCATCGCCTTCCCAACCGCCCGAGTAGATTCCGAAGGCGTCCTGATCCTAGACCTAAACGC
>JBGTKQ010000071.1:0-9014 GCA_041744555.1 Pyrinomonadaceae bacterium | reverse complement strand
CCCGGTTTTGAACAGATCATTCTGCTCGTGCAGAAACGCAAGATCACCGATCAATATCGGCCGAATATCAGTTCGACCTTTCAGATCTGAAACTGAACGCAAAACGATCTCTGGTCCGATACCGGCGGGATTCCCGATCGTTATTCCAATGATTGGCGGTGAATTGGCGTTATTCATCAGTTTCTATCGGCGGTTTCGAAAATGAAAGACAATTATAACAGTTGACCGATCCGAGTGCTGCAAATTCTCTAAAAAGAAACCCTGCAATTCCGGAGAAAAACAGGGTTAAAGAAGTACCTTATTGACGCGGATTAGTCAGCTTGCCGCCTAATGAACGTCGGCACATTGATATCCTCTGCATCGCTCCCACGATCGGGCTGAGGAATTGGTCCGCCATTCCCGGCATGGGCTTCAAACACTCGCGGAAGCGGCATCGAGACAGACGCGGCGGTGTCGAAACCTGTAGCGATAACGGTCACCGTGATCTCATCGCCCATGTCCGGCTTGATCACATTGCCCCAAATGATGTCCGCATTGTCGTCTGATTCTTCCTCGATCATGCCGATCGCGTCTTCGATCTCGGCAAGCGGCATGCTCTCGCCGCCCGTTACGTTGATCAATGCGGCCTTTGCCCCGGTAATCGAATTTTCTTCTAGCAATTTGTAATCTAGAGCCGCCCTCATTGCTTTCGACGCCGCGTCTTCACCGCTCGCAGTTCCGATGCCCATCAAGGCGACACCTCGACCGCGCATGACCGTTGTCACATCAGCAAAGTCCAGGTTTATCACGCCCGGCGTTGTGATCAGATCGGTTATGCCTTGAACGGCCTGCAATAGAATTTCATCGGCTCGTCGGAATGCATCCATCAAGGTTATGCGTTCTTCAACTTCACGAAGTTTGGAATTCGGGATCGTGATCATCGTATCGACACAGCCGCGAAGTTCCGCTAAACCATACTCGGCCTGAGCCATACGCTTCTTGCCTTCGACGGTAAACGGTTTCGTTACGACCGCGACGGTAAGAGCACCAATTTCTATCGCGAGCGACGCGACGACAGGTGCAGCACCGGTGCCGGTTCCGCCGCCCATTCCGGCGGTAACGAAAACCATATCGGAGCCCTCAAGCACATCGAGCAATTTCTGATGATCTTCAAGTGCAGCTTCACGTCCAACATCCGGATTAGACCCCGCACCAAGCCCACGTGTGGATTTCGTCCCCAGCTGGATCTTCATCGGCGCTTTCGACGCGTTAAGAGCCTGTAGGTCTGTGTTGGCGACAATGAATTCCACGCCCTTCACTCCTGCTTCGATCATTCTATTGACCGCATTACCGCCGCCGCCGCCGACACCTACCACCTTTATCCGGGCTCCCGTGATCGGTGGTTCGTCGATGAACATCTTGATTCCGTTGCTATTCATTTCTGGTCCTTCTGAAAAACTAAACATCGCTTTCGCCAATGGAAAATCAAAAACTCTTACTGAGATGGATTTTTCGAGAGCAACAATATATTGTGCTGATGGGCGAGTAGCATACTACTGTTTGTGGTGAAAATCTAGTCGCGAGCCACACTTTTATTTAAATTTTCCACGAATATTTTCGAGCCACGCCGCAACACGGCCAGCCGCAGACCTGTCTGCACCGCCGCCCGATCGTAATTGCGTTCGCATCGATGAAAGTGCGAGCCCACAGGCCACCGCCCAGACGGGTGTTCGGACCTCGGCCGCGAGTCCGCCGAAATATTTCGGCTCAATAAAACCAAGCCGTGTCGGTGCGTCGAAAACCTGCTCCGCTATCTCTACCATTCCTCTCGCCATCGAACCCCCACCGGTAAGAACAACGCCGCTTGGGATCTGTAGGCCGGTCCGATTTGTTTCCTGTGCGATGTGCTGCAGCAGCTCGACTGCTCGAGGCTGCATTATGTCGCACAATATTTCACGTGAAAGGCCACGCGTTTCGTTTCGCCCGACCGGCTGTATCTCGATGATTTCCTGACGCTCATCGTCGCCCATCAGAAACGTAGCGACGCAACCGAACCTATGCTTGATCGTGTTGGCTTCCTGCATCGAAACTCGCAGGCCGACGGCAATATCCTTTGTAAAATGAAGTCCGCCGAACGGGAAAACTGCCGTATGCTGAACGGCACCACGGCCGAAGATCATCATGCTCGTGATCTCCGATCCTATGTTGACGACCGCGCAACCGTATTCCTTATCATCATCGGTCAAGGTTGCTTCGGCGGCCGCAAGCGGTTCTAGGATCATACGATCAACGTCGAGACCTGATCGTCGGACGGCCTTGTCCAAATTTTGCCTTCCGGCACTTGGCCCGCTTACGACGTGTACAAGAGCTTCAAGCCGCGAACCGCTCATTCCTACGGGTTCAGTTATTCCATCTTGCCCGTCGATGATGAATTCCTGCGGAAGCCGATCGAATATTTCCCATCCGGACGGAAGCTGGATCGCGCTGGCAGATTCAACGGCTCGTTCGATATCTTCCTCGGATATTTCCCGGCCTGCACCGGCGACAGCGACCACGCCGCTCTTGTTCTCACCTCGATAGTGTTCACCTGAAAGATTTACGACCGCCGATCCCGCCTCAAGCCCGCTGGTTCGTTCGGCATCGCCGACTGCTTTTCGAACCGATTCCGCCACTGCTTCCGCACTCGTTACGATCCCACGACGAAGGCCCTTCGATTCGGCATCACCGACGCCAACGATCTTCATCGTGTAGTCGCTCATAGCCTCGCCGATAACGCAACGCACACGACTCGTGCCTATATCTAAGCCAACTGCATGGATTTCGCCTTTCATATTGCTCAACTATTTCGTCTGTCTCGGGATCAACTTTAGGTTCGAACCAAAAAGTGACACGCCTTCGAACATTTCGCCCTTTCCCGTTATCGCCATCAGGCCATTCTTCAAATTCTCACCAAATTGCTCGCGTCCGACTGCGATCGCGACCCGTTTGCCGGAATCCTCCGTGACAACTATCGGATCACGAAGATCTCTAATATTCACACCCTCTATCCGATCCGCAAGACCGATCCTTTTCCATTCGGAAAGCATCGTCCGGTAAAGCTTCACGCGTTGAAGGTTATCCTTCTCCGCTTGCGGCGACTTTGTTTCATCCCAACCATTAATAGCGAACGGAAGTTCAGGTTCGGGCTTCGACGCCATTGCGATATTGTTGCCGACTTCATCAACAAGCATTGGCCCTGAGGTCAAATTAACTATCGCAGCTGGCTCGCGTTCGACCACCGCAACCCAAATTCCGTCGGGCAGCATTCGGGAGACAGCGGCGGACTTCACGAAGGAAAGCTTTTCTACCCGCATTTTTATCTGGCCAAGATCGGCGTTCCAAGAACCGGACCTCTCAGTCTGGCTTCGAACGATACTTTCAATTTCACCTCGCGAGCTTCGAACTGTATTTCGTACATCGACCTGTGAAACTTCAAAAAAGTTCGACGCGGCTACGGCTCGATAGCCGAGAACGCCTAGTGCCGCTAAACAAACAAGCAGACAAAAGCTGAGGAAATAAGGCAGCAGCTCGCGCGCAGATTTGCCGGCAACGGGAGGTGAACCGTTTTCCACAGGATTCCGCCGCGAGATTGTAGAGCGGCTGACCGACGCTTTGCTCGTTGCACCAATTGGTTTCTTTTTCTTTACTTTCGACATTTCCAATAATCGGTTTTCTTTTAGTTGGATATCATCTCTAAAATTTCGTCCGAAAGACGCGTGACTGTACCAGCTCCAAGCGTTATCACAAGGTCGCCTGGCAACAGATCCGGCACAACTCGTGCCGCAGCCGTGTCTATATCACCGATATACGTTGCGTTCTTGTGGCCATACCTTTTAATATTTTCGCTCAAAACTTCCGCGTTTATTCCTTCGATCGGAGTCTCACTTGCGGCGTAAATATCCAAAACATAGAGTACATCGGCGTTGTTAAAGGCCAATGCGAATTCGTCCATCAATTCTTGAGTTCGTGAATACCTGTGCGGCTGGAAGACGACAACGGTTCGTCGTCCGCCACCGCTGTTCTTAGCAGCAGAAAGCGTTGCAACGATCTCAGTTGGATGATGGCCATAATCATCCACAACACTGATCCCATTCGCCTCGCCTTTGAACTGAAACCTTCGATTGGCATTCACAAACCCGACGAAAGCCTCCGCGATCTTTTCGAACGGGATCTCGAGCTCTAAAGCCACGGCCGTTGCCGCTAAGGCGTTGTACACATTATGCTTGCCCGGTACCGGCAGAGCGATCGAACCCATTACTTCGCTTCCTTTCCAAACCTCGAACGTCGAGCCGAAAGCATCGTTGTACTTAATATTATGTGCCGAAATATCCGCCTGTGCCGTTAGGCCGTACGTAACGCGGCGGCGTTTAATGTGGGGAATTATCAGCTGAACATTCGGGTCGTCCAAACAAATTATCGCGGCACCGAAGAACGGAACTTTATTCACGAAATCGGTAAAGCATTGAACAACATCCGCCATACCCTTATAGGATTCCATGTGCTCTTTATCGATGTTCGTGACGACGGCGATCGTCGGATAGAGCATTAAGAAAGACCTGTCGCTTTCATCCGCTTCGGTGACGAACCATTCCGACTGACCAAGCCGTGCGTTCGATCCCAGAGATTCGACCACGCCGCCAACGACCGTCGTCGGATCGATCCCGCCATGTTGCAACAAAGTCGCGACCATCGAGGTTGTCGAAGTCTTTCCGTGGGTTCCCGAGATCGCAACCGCGTAAGATTTTAAGACCATTAGTTCGGCGAGCATTTCGGCTCGAGGAATCACCGGAATTCCAATTTTTTTCGCGGCAACAACCTCAGGGTTGTCCTCGCGGACCGCCGACGAATAAACGACGACCTGTGCAGCACCAACATTTTCGGCCGCATGGCCTTCAGCGATACCAACATTAAAAAGCTTCTCAAGACGGTCCGTGTTCTTCGATTTCTTTGCGTCCGAACCCGTCACCAAAAACCCGAGATTGCACAAAACCTCGGCAATCCCGCTCATGCCGATACCGCCGATGCCGATAAAATGAATTCGTTTTACGTGTCTAAACATTCTCGTTGTAGGGATGAACTCGTTACGCTTTCGCCTTGAGTTCCTCAATTATATCGACCGCTTGCTCCGCTGCGTCGGCTCGACCGATCGCTTTTGCCGCTTTCTCCATCGGAGCGATCGTTTCCGGGCTCGCCACAAGTTCGCTTATCTCCGTCGCTACCCTCTTTCCGCTCAACTCGCTCTGCGGTATCATTTTCGCGGCTCCGGCTCTAGCCATAGCTTCGGCGTTCTTTCGCTGATGATCGTCGGCGGCCGTTGGCAAGGGTATCATCAACGCAGCTTTTCCAGCGGCCGCAAGCTCGGCACAAGTAGTCGCACCCGCCCGGCAAATTATCAGATCGGCAATGGCAAATTCGGTGACCATATCCGAAATGAACGGCCGAACGTCCGATTCGGGGAATTCCGAACGCTTATACAATTCGCGGATCGTTTCAAAATCGCTCTCACCGGTTTGGTGTGTGAAGGAAACGCGACCGGCAAGCTCGTTCATTTCGCTAATAGAATCGGTCACGGCATTATTGATGGCCCTAGCACCTTGCGAACCACCGAATACAAGCACGTGAAATTTGTCCGCTCGTTCTTTGGGAGCAATCTCGAAGAATTCCTTCCGGACCGGATTTCCCGTCACAACACCTTTCTTACCAAAGTACGGTAAGGCCTCGTCAAAAGTTAGGGCCGCTTTGTCGATAAACCTCGCAAGCTGTCGGTTGGTAAATCCGGGCAGAGCGTTCGAATCCATCACCAAAGTAGGAACACCCATGATTGCGGCCATCATCACGACCGGCCCTGAAACATATCCACCCGCACCGACGACCACATGCGGCCGAAATTGCCTGATCAACTGCCGCGCTTCAAGAAAGCTTTTTGGCAAGACCGAAAGTCCTTTCAATTTTCCAATAAAACCAACGTTCTTCAGGCCCGAACTATCGATCAGCGAAAGCTGGAAGCCGTTTTCAGCGACGATCTTCGTCTCAAGTCCTCGAACAGTCCCGACAAAAAGTACTTCATTCTCAGAATCGCGGCGCAGCAGTTCTTTCGCCACGGCGATCGCCGGATAAATGTGCCCGCCGGTCCCGCCGGCTGCGAAAAGTACTTTCATCTTTTATTTATCGGCCTATTGTCCTCGATCCTCTGCTCGAATGATCGAAGTCTGAGACCTAAACTTTCAATCCTATGGCCTCATTTTTGAATTCTGAGGACTTTTCTTTCAATTCCTATCACTTTTCTTTGAATCCGCGGGCCCGAAAATTCCTTCCGACGCACTGATATTCCGTTCCGAGGTTTTAATATTCGGTTCCGAGGCTGCGAAATTCCGTTCTGCGGCTCCGAAAATTGAATCCGCGGGTCTGAGATTCCGTTTCGCGGCTCCGCAATTTCATCCGGAGGCGTCGATAACTGAAATTTTGTCGTTGTTTTCTGCACAAAAACCATCTATCTCAAACCCGAACGTCCTTTTTTCCTGCGAACCGGCCGTTCTACTTTTGGTTCCTTAACGCCCTCGACTCTTTCTCGCGAAATATTAAGCAAGATCCCAACCGCCGCGAGCGTGAACACGACCGACGAACCGCCATACGAAATGAACGGTAGAGGAATTCCCTTTGCAGGAAGTATTGAGATCACAACGCTGATATTGAAAAGAGCCTGAACGATAATTCCTGTGATGATCCCGATCGCCAGCAGCATCCCGAATCGGTCGGCCGCGTTTATTGCGATCCTGGCTCCCCGCCAAAGGATAACGCCGAATGCCAAAACGACCGAAAGTGTTCCGATCAATCCGAACTCTTCGCCGACCACCGAAAAGATAAAATCCGAATACGGATACGGCAAATAGAAAAGCTTCTGTTGTCCGCGTGCGAAACCCTCCCCGAATATTCCGCCTGAACCGATCGCGTACAGGGATTGCACTACTTGATAGCCCGCGTCGTCTGAGTGCTTGAACGGATCAACAAATGCCATCAAGCGCTCAACCCGCCACGGAGCAAGAAACACCATCGCACCCGCCGCAAGAACCATCGACACGCCAACCACGGCAACATGCAGAAGTTTGGCGCCGGCCGCAAAATACACCGTCGAAAAGATCGCCGCAAGTACGAGTGCGGTTCCAAGATCAGGTTCTATAGCTACCAATCCACACAAAAATACCAACACGCCGATACACGGAAGCACCGTCGATCTCAATTCGCCCACGAGATCTTCATTTTTCGTCAGCAAATATGCTAGAAAGATCGGCAATGCGATCTTTGCCATTTCGGACGGCTGGAAAGAAAATCCGCCAAACCTGATCCACCTCTGGGCACCGTTGATCTCCGGAAAGAAGAAAACCGCGCCCAAGAAAATAGAGGTAATGGCAAGAAGACCCAACGCCGCCGCCGAACTATTTACTCGCTGATAATCGATCCGACTGACGGTATACATAACGATCAGCCCCACGATGGTAAAACCGAATTGTTTGTAAAAATAGGTAAACTGTGTGGCTCCGCCGCTTTCGCGATGAGCGTGCATCGCCGACGCGCTGTAAACCATCAGCGTCCCGAACAAAGCAAGCCCGGCCGCAACGGTCATCAATATAATGTCGGAACGCGATCTAGCCATTTCGTGAACTTAAGCCCTCGCCTCCTCTGCTTCCGTCAGTGAACAGACCGCTGCCTTAAATACATTGCCACGCTCTTCGAAGCTATTGAACATATCAAAACTCGCACACGCCGGAGCGAGCAAGACAGCATCGCCATTCTCGGCCAAATCGAAAGAACGCTCGACCGCGTCCGAGATCGAATCCGCACGAATTATCTCTGCCGTTCCCTTGAGCTGTTCTGCGATGTTGTCCGCGTCTTCGCCGATCAAAACGAGTGCACGCACCGAATTTTCAATAAGGGATGTAAGCGGCGAATATGGAGCATTCTTCCCGCGGCCGCCCAAGATCAAAACGGTCTTGCCATTGTCCTCTTCAAAGGCTTCGAGAGCTTTCATCGTCGCATCGACCGATGTCGCTTTCGAATCGTTGTAGAATTTGACCCCGTCGATCTCGGCAACGAATTCAATGCGATGTTCGACGCCGTTGAATTCCGAAACAGTTCTTCGTAGAGACGTTGGGTCGACTCCACATGCTAGAGCCGCCGCAGATGCCGCCAACACATTTTCCACGTTATGCAGCCCGCGTAAAAATATCTCGTCTCTCGTCGTTAGTACTCTTTCCATTTTGTTCGACCTTGAAATCAATTCCCGCTCGCGCAAAAACAAGCCTTCGTTTAATTCCTGCCTAACGCTAAACATCGATATCGTCGCCCTCAAGCCCGATGCCCACGACGCCGCGATATCATCCTCCGCATTAAGTATTGCCAGATCATCGACTGTTTGGTTCATAAAGATCCGATGTTTCGCAGCGGCATAATCGGTAAACGAATCGTACCGGTCGAGATGATTCGGTGTGACGTTCAAACAGATCGCCACGTTCGGCCGGAAATCGACGATCGTCTCTAACTGAAAGCTCGATAGCTCGACCACGGTCCAACCATCATCCGTCGAACTTTCTGCCAGTGTTAGAAGCGGTGTTCCGATGTTGCCGCCGACCTGTGTCGGAATGCCCGCGTTCTTCAATAATTCGCCGATCAGTGTTGTCGTTGTCGTCTTTCCGTTCGACCCGGTTATGCCAACAATCCGGCCTTTCATAAAACGATAGGCAAGTTCGACTTCGCCAATAACCTCGCCGTCCTTGCGGTCAACATATCTGGCCGGAATAGTGTTCGTCGGCACTCCGGGTGAGATCACGACAAGATCGATCTGATCGAGAAGCCATGACGGGATTTGTCCATCGATCAGACCAACACCGTGACTTTCCTTCAGCCCCTTCGCCGCCTCGCTCCAGCTTTCAACTTCCTTTTTGTCGTGCAACGCGACAGTTGCGCCGCGTTCCGACAAGAACTTTGCCGATGCAATTCCG
>JBGTKQ010000070.1:0-7963 GCA_041744555.1 Pyrinomonadaceae bacterium | reverse complement strand
CATCCGCGACGAAAATCTCTCGCCCGAGGAAGCAAAGCTCGAGGCGACGCTTCGGCCTGCTCAGTTGGCGGAATATATCGGCCAGAAAAAGGTCAAAGATAACCTCCGCGTGTTCATGAAAGCCGCCCTGAAACGCCGCGAAGCATTGGATCACATTCTTTTGACCGGCCCGCCGGGCGTCGGCAAGACCACGCTGTCGAATATCGTCGCGAACGAAAGGGGAGCGTCGCTGAAATCGACCGCCGGCCCGATCATCGAAAAGGCCGGAGACCTCGCGGCGATCTTGACGAACCTCGAAGAAGGCGACGTGCTGTTTATCGACGAAATTCACCGGCTAAATCCGGCGATCGAAGAGATCCTTTATCCGGCGATGGAAGATTATTCGCTCGACATCATGATCGGCCAGGGCACCGCCGCTCGTTCGATCAAGCTCGAACTGCCGAAATTCACGCTCGTCGGAGCTACCACGCGGCCTGGAATGATCACTGCACCGCTGCGAGGACGTTTCGGAATAATTTTTCACCTAGATTTCTACGGCGTGGACGAACTTCAGCAGATCGCGGAACGCTCCGCGAAGATCTTGGAGGTCGAGATCGACCCCACTGGCTCCAACGAGATCGCCCGCAGATCGCGCGGAACGCCGCGAATCGCGAATAGGCTGCTCCGACGCGTCCGCGATTACGCAGAGGTCGATCACGACGGGAAAATTACCGAATTCGTCGCCAACGATGCTCTCAATCGGATGGAAGTGGATACGTATGGGCTCGATGAAATGGATAGGAAGCTGCTGCTCACGATCATCGAGAAGTTCGACGGTGGCCCGGTCGGTCTCGGAACCATTTGCGCTTCCCTGCACGAAGAAAAAGATTCGGTCGAAGAGATAATTGAACCGTATCTGTTACAGATAGGTTTCCTCAATCGCACGCCTCGCGGCCGCATGGCAACGCGTCTGGCGTACGAACACTTCGGTCTTGAACTGCCAACAAAGATCGTGGCACCGACGCTATTTGAATAGACGGAAAGTTCGGTTATCGCCTTTCAAGGCGACCAGCGAGAACAGCAGTTCGTGATCTTCGCCCGGGCCGTTCGGCATCGCGATCGTCCCGAACTGAAAGAGCGTTCCGTGCCACATATCTTTCGGAAACCGGATCACCTCTTCGAGCTTCCCTTCCGGCGAAACGCACCAAAGAGCCGCAACATTTTCCTTTTGGGCTGGAGCATTCTCGGCGGTCGTCGCAAAGAATAGATCGTCACCGACTTTCCGCGAGTAAAAGACCGTACCGTTCACTTCGCCGAGCGACTGACGTTCGCCGGTTACTCGATCGACGCGATATATCTCGTTCGAGCGGAACTCAGCGTCCGTTCCGTAATAGAAGGCTTCTTCCGTGAAAACCAAGCTCACCGCACGCCACGTCTCATCGCCTTCGCCGACGGTCGTGAATGTTGAGAATCCGTCGTTCGATCTGGAAATGCGGCACTCGTTCGGGCGGTCGCCGGTCAAACAATAAAGATCATGGGAATACGAATCGCGGTAGATTCCGTGAACGTGTTTAATCTCGCCTTCGCCAAACGTGTGAACCGTTTCAATCGAATGTGTACCGGGCGAATATCGGTAAATTCGCATCGGCCCGCGTCCGTCGTTTGCCAGATATTCACCAAAGTAAACACCGCCATCCGGACCAACCGCACACGCAGACCGAAGCACGCGGCATGGCCGATCCATTCCGTCGAGGTTCCGGTATTTTCCGTCGCGGATTATGCCAACCGACTTGTCGAACGTCACAAAAAGTTCGCCGTTATCAAGCGGCAAAACATTCGTAACCATGAAACGGAGCAGCCGCTGAGCGATGCGGAAATTGGCGGCGAATGATTTCCAAGCGGGAGCATCTATCGTGGCGATATCGGTAAACGGAAGGCGAAGGTAACTTGAATGAAAGATCTTGTTGCGTTTCGAAAGAAAATAACTGCCGGGCTCGGCCCACTCGACCGTGTAGCCGCGAAGTTCTTTGTTCTCTTCGGCTTTCCACGTCATTCGTTACACTTTCTTGCAAATAAAGGATCCGATAACAAGGACGTCCATTTTCGTTCGCATGAAGCATTCGATCGCTTCATACGGCTGGCAGACGATCGGCTCGTTTTCGTTGAAACTGGTGTTCAAGATAACCGGAATTCCCGACTTCTTTTCAAATGCCGAAATAAGATCGTAATAAAGTGGATTCTCCTCGCGTGCGACCGTTTGCAAGCGGCCGGTATCGTCAACGTGATTTACGGCCGATAACCGGTCTCGCCATTCGGGACGAATTTTGTATACGTGGAGCATGAACGGCGACGGATGGTCCTGTTCGAATATTTCGCTTTGCCGTTCGGCTCGGACGCTCGGCGCGAATGGCCTGAATGATTCACGATGTTTGATCCTCGCGTTCAGAATATCTTTCATATTCGGAAACCCGGGATGTGAAAGGATGGAACGATTGCCGAGAGCTCGCGGCCCCCATTCCATTCTGCCCTGAAACCAACCGATGACATTGCCGTTTACGATCTCATCGGAAGTTCGGTCCAGCAAGGTTTCGCGATCAACTTCTTCGTATCCCAGGCCGTAGCGGTCGAGTTCTGATCGCACGAAGCTGTCTTCGTATGAATCGCCAAGGTATGAATCGACCATCTTCCACCGGACGCCTTCCTTCAAGATCGAATTGCTTACAAAGAGTGCCGCACCGAGAGCAAGTCCATCATCGCCGGCAGCGGGCTGAATGCACGTTTCCTTGAATGGTGTCTCAAGAAGTAGCTTGCCGTTCGCAACGCTGTTAAGCGCACAGCCGCCCGCCATCGAAACACGCGGCGTCGGCACCTCGGCGTGAAGTAGCCGAAGCATGTGCATGTAATAGTCTTCAAAGACGCGCTGCAAGCCGAACGAGATATCCTCGTCGCGTTTTGCGATGTCTGAATACGGCACACGCGGTTCGCCCAAGGCTTCAATAAACCTATCCGAGTAAAGACGGTGAACGATCATCTCGCCCTCGTCGTTTATTTCCATCCCTTGATTTGCACCAAATGGCAGGAAATATTCGGGGTTCAGCTCAAACCCTGATTTGGTTTGAACGAGCATTTTGTCGAAGAAATCTTTATACTTGTCTGCTCCGAGTGGAGCAAGCCCCATTACCTTACCCTCGTCGCCGTATTTCCCGTAGCCGATAAATTGGCAAACCGCCGTGTAAACAGTTCCGAGCGAATGTGGAACAAAGATCTTTCGGATCGGTCGAATCTCATTTCCTTCGCATTCCGAAAGCAGGCACGAAACGAAGTCACCGGAACCATCAATTGTAATGCCAGCCGAGTGTTCCCAATCGGACGCAAAATAGGCGCTAGCCGTGTGGGCAATGTGATGCTCAACGTTGTACGGCGTGAATTTTAACGATGACTCTTCGACACCGCATTCACGGGCGATCATCGTCTTCATATCATCGAACGCAGCACCCTTTTTCCGGATCTTCGCCAGGTTTAGGAGCTTGGAGGGATTGCGTATCGCGAATTCCAATTTCTTGTGCAGGTTCGCCGACGAATCCCGACCGACCGCAACGGCAGTTATGTCTTTGAAATCAAGGCCAGCGATCTCAAGACAGCGTTTGATCGCCAGTCTCGGAAAGCCGGCGTAGTATTTAACACGATTAAGGCGTTCTTCAGCGATCGCCGCAAAAGGTATTCCGTCAACCACAACCGCGGCCGACGCACCAGCGTGGTAGGCATTTACTCCAAGAATTACACTCATCTAAATATTAGTTCGTGACCCTTTTTCGTTGATCGATTCGACGTAAACACTATCAGCTACTCTTACCAGCGGACCAAACAAGTTGGAGATCCGTCTGACGAGCTCCGAAGCATATACAACTGACTTAAATTTTAAAGGAAGCAGATCGACGTCCGGCGCTTGAATTCCAAGCCCGAAGTAGCAATCTGCAGTCATCTTTGAGGGACCGAACGTTGACTCGAAAGTACTCAAGATCTCATCTGGTTCCCAGTATCGAACTTCAAAACCTTCGCCTTCGGTATAACCGCGGCGGCGATGCTGTTGCCTTTGCCGAATACCGAACTTATTAGGCATTTGAACCATCGACCGGCCGCCGTATCTTAGCACACGGGCATTTTCGTTCAAGCAATCACGGGCATCCAGTTTGCTCAGGTGCTGATAAACGCTGTACGAAAATACCACATCGAAAGAATTATCAGAAAACGGGAGAAAGCGTGCGTCGCCGACAACAAAATCAGCCTCGACATCAAGCTGCTTCGCAACCCGACGAGCCGCCAAGACGGCACGTAAGCTTGGATCGATTCCGACAGGGCGAAATCCATTTTGACCTGCTGCGAACGTCCATCTTCCCCAATTACAACCGACGTCCAACAGTCGCTTCCCGTTTCCGTTTCCCAAACGAAGTTCCGGTATCGGATATCGCTTTAACCGATTTTGGAGCGAAAAATATAAGTTGCCTGACGTGTAAGGTACTTCGCCCTGCACAAAGTCATCGATGGTTCCGTCCGACACCTCCTGAGCAAAGATCGATTCATCGCAATCTTCCGACCGAAGCCGCTGTTTTGCCAGTTCCAATGATTGGCCGATGTAATCGTGCGTCGATTCGGCATCGTCGACCAACATTACAGGAATCCCATCAACGAACGGATAGCTGTGACCAGAAATACAATTGAATTCCCTGTTACGCAATTCCAGTTTCTGCTTGTCCCTTGGGCAAACAAGGTGGTCGATCAGCCAATTATCCATTAATCAGTATTCCAGTGTGCCGATGTTGCAGCGGTCCGAATCACTTAGTTTATTGGCGACGAAGTAGGAATTCAAGTCACGCATTGATTGAATCCAACTGATATTTTGATAAGTTCCAAAACGCGATGCTTGAAAGGGCAAGCAGGTACGCATACACTAGTGAAAGTCGTGAATCTACCGAACTACATTACTCTCGCTCGGATTCTGATCGTGCCTTTGTTAGTTGTAGCTTTGCTAACACCTGTCGCGGAGGCGTGGTTTGGTATTAGCGGATATGCACTAGCGATAATTATTTTTATTGCTGCGTCGCTGACGGACATCCTTGACGGACATCTTGCTCGCAAGCGAAATCAGGTTTCGACACTTGGAAAATTCCTTGACCCGATCGCTGACAAACTTCTCGTCTCAGCGGCTTTGATCGTCTTGGTCGAAAAACAGTTGGCACCCTCATGGGCTGTTGTAATTATTGTCGGAAGAGAGTTTGTTGTGACCGGACTTAGATCTGTCGCCGCAGCGGAGGGCATTATCATCCAGGCTCAGACATCTGGAAAGATCAAGATGTGGGCACAATGCGTCGCGATCGTTGCTCTTTTGATCGCCGCCGCTAATGGCAAGCCGCCTGTTTCAAATTTTGGCCTTGATTATCCAGCGTTCAGATTTTGGGAAGTCGCCGAAGTTCAAACCGCATTTTCCAATTTCGCACACCTTGCTCTTACGTCCAATGACTGGAAGGTTATAGGCTACCTCGTCGGTAGAGGCTCACTCTGGATGGCAGTTTTGCTAGCGATCTGGTCCATGTACGACTATCTCAAATACTTTTTCGATAAGAAGCAGCGGTCCGAGAGTTAGTTATCTGGATCTTTCTACACTCAAACCATTTTCCGCAACTCGCGATGGCCGACCGATAAGCGGGTCGCCTTTTGTTGCTGGTTCGCCTGACCTGAGCCCGGATCGAAGCTGATTGTCCATCGTTGAGTAATAGAATGAGTGGTCACCCTCTGAAGACGCTCCGGGAACCCCGTGTATTTCACAGCCGCCATCTTGTAAACGTTCAATATAAAAATTGTATCCGTTGCTAGTGGTTTTTGCCGTTTCAAGGTCAAGCAACGTAAGGCCCGGCATTACTTCGATATCACCGCAATGACCGCTTCCTACGTCCTTTATATATATCTGTTCCGCGGCAGCTATTCGTTTTATCTTCATGATGGCCGCTTCTTCGTTTGCGGCACGTCTAGCACCGAGAAAACTTGGGATCGCGATCGAGGCTACAACCGGAAACAAGACTAGCCCAACTCCGGACAAAGCGATGCCTGGAATCGCATATCGCTTCCCGACATAGATCTTCGGCTCAGAAATAGCGTTTCGATAAGCAAAAATACCAAGTCCAAGGCTTGCAAGTAGAAGTAAAAGGATGAGAAAAACTGCGGCCAACAGTTCAAGTAGCCCAAACTGCCTTTGATAAAACCAATTTACAAAAGCACCGTACAATATCCAAAGAATGGGCATTCCGGCGATGCCTAACCCAATAGACCAATAGGCAGCTGCTTTCTTTTTTGGTCGCCGCGTAGACTGAGAAGTTCGAAACCCAAAATCGAGGTAAGGATCGTAAGTTGTGTGATAGGTCGCCTCACGTTCGTAATCGTCTTCGCGAGTGGCGGAAAAGTCTGTACTCGAAAAAGAAGGCACACTCGACAGACTTTCATTTGTCACCAACAGATCGAGCGGCTCACCGCATCGGTTGCATGCCACCGTAGATGCTAGGTTTACAAGCTCACATTGTGGACATTCAACCGTATTCATTCGTCCTCCAAAGCATCATGCACCGCACTTGGCCGTAGAAAGCAAGTTCGGTGCAGGACAAAACTTTCGAGCGTTCTGGACCGGCCCCTACTGAACTTCGACCCAATCGCCTGTGTGAATTTCGTAGTACGAGCGTGTAATGAGTGCGGTCGCGGTCCGCTCTTTTACATTTAGAATAACCATTTCACCAACGATCTTCCGTAGTTCCGGCCGCCCTTCTTTCGCTTTGCGAGTAGTAACCACTTTTCCACGTGCCTCGTTTCCCGACTTCCTCGCGGACTGATTTGAGAACTTGCCGCCTTTGTATGTAAGGCTCTGATAACCATCCGAGCGGGCACTGACTGATTCGTCGGCACCATAAAATAGATTTCCATCGGCAAGCGGACGGTACGCGGTAAGATAATCACCAATTCTCACGTTGTCTTCAGCGCCGAGATCTATGTAAACGACATGCTCCTGCGTCACCATTTCCCGACCATCTCTTGTCATAAATACTCGACCGGTCGCCTTGCCTGTCGGATCTGCAAATAGATCCATTGCGGGTCGATCTGTGAACATTGGGCTAGTCCGAGCCTGGAATGGTTGAACCAGATCACCAAGCAGAAATCCACCGCAGGACGTAGTGATACGTGCGACGGAAACATCCGCTTTGACTCGAATTACTTCGACTTCACCAACTTCTTGTACTAGAAAACCAAGGCTTCCCTTATTGGTCCATTTGGTTTCAACCTGCCCTTTGGGACGTACTACCGACCATGTGTCGCCTACCTTTACGCCCTTATTGGCTCCGGCGTTAACCCAAACAAAATCAGGTTGGGAAAAATGATAACGGTCCGCTTCGCCAACAGCTCCGACCAACCGATTATCCGTCTCGATTGCCGACTTTTGGACATAACCTGCACAATACAGATTATTTCTCCCGGCGACAGACATCGGCTTTCGTTCACTTCCCGGAAGTGAACCGACTTGGCTTATGGCGGGTACTGTTGCAAGAGCGAACATCGAGCACGAAAACGCGACGGCTCTAAAACGATTTACGAATACTTGAAAACTCACAATTTTCTCCTGTATTACTGAATGATCAGAAACTTCTGGCAGAACGGCGTCATGTAAGAATTGCCTTGCCGCGAGATGGTAAATGGGTCCTTGGCGACCTTTATGATGTTAACCTCGATGCATAACATTGGTCAACAGTTATTTTCAATTGTTTAACACGGACTTTTGCTTCCAACTTCCGCAATGCTTTTCTCCTTGCTCGATTAAAAGCTCTTTGCTAAGATTTCGGTTTGCCTGCGCAATCACGCTTAGGCAAATGCCGGTGTAGCTCAGTTGGTAGAGCAGTTGATTTGTAATCATCAGGTCGTAAGTTCGAGTCTTATCACCGGCTCCAGT
>JBGTKQ010000069.1:0-25585 GCA_041744555.1 Pyrinomonadaceae bacterium | reverse complement strand
TGAATCCGGGTTGAATGTTGTTCGGATCGGTTACGCGTGAAAAATCGAAGTTCGAAAAACGTCCAAGTTTTTCGATCGGCCATCCGAACCAATCCCAGCGAAGACCAATGTTGATAGTAAGGCCTTCGCGGACACGCCAATCATCTGAAGCGTAAAAGCTCAGGTCGTTGAAGTTAAACTGTTTGTCGGAAATGCCGAGTGCGACATCCGCTTCGGGAATGAAGCCAGTCAGCAATTCGGTAAAATTTGTCAGGCCTTCGAATTCGACACCTTGTTCTTCGGGGAGATTGGTATCAAAGGAATTTCGTTTGTGCTCAACTCCAAATTTTAATGAATGTTTGGGCAGAACATACGTTAAATTGTTCGCAAACGTGAAAGTTTTTTGAACCCGTTTGTTATAAACGTCGTTAGGGGCAAGTACCGAGAAATCGCGAAAGTTTCCGAAGCCGGCGAACCGAGCTCCGCGGAGCGTCGCCGGTCCATCATTGAAGGCAACCGCCGGGTTGTTTATTCCCAGACCCGGATTAGTTAATTCCGGTGTTAGGAATCGTTCATCCAGTTCACGCGAGTTATCAAGATAGAAAACGCCAAAACGTGCCTCATTGATCAAGGTCGGTGAAAAGAAATGAGTATTTGTGACCGCAAAGGTACGGTTCTTATCATCTTTGATAAGCGGCGTCGCCGACACAAGCGAATCGTCCGAAAATGGATCGAGAGCAGGAAAGTTGGCGAAAAAGAAAACACCCGAGAGTTCGTTTCGTCCGCCGCCTTCGGCGTTTCCTTTTGAGATCACTTGATCAAGCCGCGTGGTGAACTGGTCTTGCTTAAACTCCGCTGGAAACACATTTCGAACGCGGACCAACGGAAATCCGCCGCTGACCCTTCCTTGAACACTACGATCCAAAATGGGAAGACCGTTAGGCAGGCCGAACGGCGAAAAGTCGGTGATCGGAATGTTCCCGTCTCTAAATACCTGAACATTTGAAGTGTTGTAGTAGAGAGGCTCGTATCGTCCCGCTACGAGCCCGGGGATTAGCAGTTGACCAGTCACGGGATTGATCGAACTGAAAAGGCGAAATCCGGGGCTTGTCGGATCGATACAAGTCGATGCGATCGTGCCGGCAAAGTCGCCCGGTAAAAGCGTTCTTACACAATATCCCGCAGCTCCTGGACCTGGCAAGAAATTAAAAGCATTTCCAAAAGTTCTGCCTTGTCCGCCGTTTCGAGCCGACAACAGGAACCCTCGACGCACGTTTTCTGGATCTCTTCGGTCGGTGATGAAGGCTAGAGCCTCGGGCAAAACTGTTGAACTTTGTGCTGAAGGAACATACGCCGTTTTTGCATCGGTGCGCTGATATCCGCCGAAGAATGAAAGCCGATCTTTCAGGATCGGCCCGCCGATAGAAAAGCCTCCCTCAGTCTTTCTCGCCTTTTGACGATCGATACCATCCCGATTGAAGAAAAAATCGTTACTGTTGAAAGCTTCATTCTGGGCGTAAATGTAAGCAGTTCCGCTAAACGCCTGGCCGCCGCGCCGCGTTACAAGCTGAATGTTGCCGCCGCCGCTTCTTCCGAGGGAAGCATCATAACCGCTGGAAAGAAGTTTCACTTCCTGAACGGTTTCAGGTGATGGGGACAGGCTTTCGGTTAGCGAACCGGTTCCCGAAAAGTTCGTCGCGTCAACACCGTTGAATAAAACTGATTGGCTAGTCGTGCGTCCGCCGGCGATCGAAACCTCAGGGTTTCCGTTCCCGTTTCCAAGTGGATCTGAAAGTTCGCCCGAAACAGACGAATCAGTATTGATAAGGGAGAAAGCTCCGCGAACAGCCGGAAGTTCTTCAATTCGACGTCCGCTGATCTGCGATCCGGTCACGGGTCCATCAGATTGCAGCAGTCCACTTTCATCGCCTGCAACAATATCGACGATCGCCGATTGTGCTGTAACGCCCAAGATGAGAATGACTTCGGTTGTAACGCTCGCGGTAACGGCAACGTTCTGCGTTGTAGCTGCAAAACTCGCAGCCTCTGCTTTCACTTCATAGTTGCCGAGCGCGAGAACCGAAAAGTTCCATATCCCCTGCGAGTTGACAGTGGTCATGCGGGTGACGCCGGTTGCCAGATTCTTTATTGTTACGGTCGCTCCCGGTACGAGAGCACCGTTCACATCGGAAACAGTTCCCGTCAGGCTGCCGTTGTCCGTGGCCTGTCCGATCGCCATTCCGGTAAATACCAGAGCCATCAGGGATATTAAAATTGTGTTTGATATAAGCTTCTTCAACATTTTGTGTGCACCTAAAATGCAGTGTTCGTGAAAGTCACTCCATAACCCGAACGAACGACTGGAAATTGTTTTGGGGAAATGGAGCCGCCAGAACTCTTTCGGCGGCTCCGTGGATCAACTCCTACCGAAGTGGCAACGTCGGGATATCAAATCCTTCAAAGTCGCCACAGAAAGCCCCTGTATTAAGGCAGCCTGGTGTTGAAAGTGTGTTCGAATTTGCCGGATTACCGAGCGGGAACACAGCCGGAATTGCTTTTGCCACATTGGTTGCAGATGGAACAAGATCAGTGATCGTATATACCCTTGCATCTTCGAGCAATAGGTAAAGGGTGTTACCAAGGCTAGCCAGACCGGTATCACGATTGACGTCGGTTGGAAGAGTGTTGGTTATGAAACGTGCACGTCCGGCGTTTCCACCCGTCGCGAACAATTGATAGATAGAACCGTTTGCACCGGCATTGTTGTTAAAACGATTCTCGGAAGCAAATATGCGGCCATCAGCTGTAATAGCTAATCCGTCGAAATATGGGTTTTCGTCACCGAGCGGACTGTCAGCTGTTTTGATGATGCCGGCTGCAGTGGCACCAGAACCGATCTGAGTTGCCAAGCCGGTCGTCGGGCTGATTCGGTACAAGCGGCTACGCGGTGCGTTTGCCGGAAGCGTATCGTCAGCGGCGATCGCGTAGATCCATCCATCGATCGGGTTATAAGCCGCAGCGGACTCAGTGAATCCGGGTACGAAGCACGTTTCGCCAACTTGTGGGCCGATCGGGCCTGCGATACCGTTTGGTAGCGGGAAAGTTGCTGGTGCGCGGAATGTACGGAGATCGCTTGCGAGTCCGGTGACCGGGTCAGAACCCGTGTTGCACTGCTCAGTATCAAATTCCGTTACACCATAAAGTACGGAACCGATTGATGCGAGTCCTTCATATTCTCGACGGATCGTCTGACCGTTTAGAGTCAGGTTGCTGATAAAAGTTCCCTGTCCGGTTGCCAGGTCAAACTGATAATACTGCTGCTGAAGACCGCTCACGTCACGGTTGTTATCCGTGATCGAATAGGCGATCTGCGCCGGGACGGCTGCGGCCATCGTAGCTATAAAAACCAAACTGAAAATTGCTTTAAGTGATCTTTTCATCTTTCCTCCAGATTTCTTGCTCGAAAACGATTTACGCGTTTTCGCGGTGATTGGCTCTTCAAAAGCGAGCCGTTTGATCGATCTAAAGTTTCCTTGGAAACACCGAATCCTTTACTTTTGATCCTATCGAAAATTAAAAATGGCTATAAAATTGAACTTCTCCGATCTCTGTAAGCGGCAAAACTATTTGCAGCCAACCGGAGACGATCGTCTTAATTCGTTTCTCGAAGTTATGGAGTCTATTCGCCGAATGTTTCGCTCAAGTGACTTTCTTGTTAAATTTCCGTTAACGGATCGGGTGGTTGGTAAGGCTCGAGGCAATATGGGGAACCCGGCCACTAGTAACGAAACCCTCTTATTGCTGACTATCAAATCGGAAGATTGATATGTATTTGTCGTTTCTTTAATGTAGGTGGTTAACCACTCCTACCTGACGAAAGGAGTTCGATTACACAAAAATGAGTAGAAAACACGAACGCGAAAAGGTCTCGATCGAGGCTAGGCTGGAAACGTCGGCGAGCGAAAGAGAAACGGTCATCTCAAATTTGAGTCTCGGCGGCTGTTACGTGGAATCGGTTACCGACTTTGCTCCGGGTGAACCGGTTTCGTTTGATCTTGTCGATCTAACCGGCGGAACGGTTGGATTTACAGGCGAGATCGCACACGTCATCACCGGTCAAGGATTCGGCCTTCAATTTACAAATCTAGGGGCCGAACAGATAAGCTTCCTCAAGAGTTCGATGCCGGATGTTGGCTAGGAAATCGCAGATGGGTTGACAAAGCGGCCGATAGTTATGATAGTCATTTGGAAAAAGAGACCTTCCCAAGGACTTTCATATGCAAACAAACGACTCGGGCCTAGAGGCCCTTTTTACTCTCGAATCAAGCAAGACCGGAATAATTGAAGAACCGCCGTTTCGGGTTTTGGCATTTGGTGAATGGTCGGGTGATGGTACAAAGGGTCCGATTTCGTCCCGAAAGCCGATCGAGATCGACCGCGACAATTTCGACGAAGTAGTTTCAAGATTCGGTGTTCGTTTAGTCTTGGATCTAGATGGAATCGATCTCGAACTTGAATTCAACGACCTGGATGATTTTCATCCGGACGAAATATTCCGGCGAGTTCCCCTGTTCAGCGACTTAAGGGATCTAAGATTGCGGCTCAATAGTGAAGACTCGTTTTACGCCGCCGCACGCGAGGTCCGAGACGGTTTCGGAATCGAACGCGAAGCCATCGAGCAAGTTGATGAGCGAGCCGAAAAGCAACCAGAGGCAGAAGATCTGCTCGGTGCAATATTGAATACCCCTGCGGGCGGTGCTCCGGTACCAAATCCGAAAGCATCAAGCGAGCTCGGTTCGCTAATAGCAGACCTTGTACGACCGCATCTAGTATCAGTTGATGATACTGAACGCTCGAAATATGTGTCGGCGATCGATGAAGCAACGAGCGGTTTGATGCGTTCGATCATCCACAACCGGAAGTTTCAGGAACTGGAGGCTGCTTGGCGAGGTCTATATTTCCTTGTCAGGCGAACAGAGACATCTACCGATCTAAAGCTTTACGTTCTTAATGTTTCGAAGGTCGAGCTGGCGGACGACTTAAGGACTAATGAGAATTTGACTGATACGCTTCTCTATAAACATTTGGTCCGTGAGGCGGCTGATGTTGCGGGCGGCGAACCGTGGGCGTTGTCGGTCGGAAACTACGCATTCTCGCCGGATGTAAGTGACATTGCGACGTTGATGCGGTTCTCCAAAATCGCCGCCGCTGCCAATGCACCGTTCATCTCACACATGCGGCCCGACGTTCTTGGCATCCATTCGCTTTACGAAAATGCCGATCCTTCAACCTGGAAATTGTCGGCAGAAAGCGACACCGCAAACCTTTGGGCAGCGATTTGTGACCAGAGCGAATCGGTCTATTTAGGGATGACAATACCTCGCTTTCTTGCACGGCTTCCGTACGGGGCCGAAACCGATCCACTGGAGATGTTCAAATTTGAAGAATTTGATGGATCACCCGTCCATGACCATTACGTCTGGTCAAATGCCGCGTTTCTTGTTGCTCACCTTCTTGCCGATAGCTACAGTGAAAACGGTTGGGAAATGGGCCGTCGCTTGCTTCAGGATCTTGACGGACTTCCAATGCACGTTTATAGGGAAGGAACTGAGACCGTCTTTAAGCCTTGCGGTGAGATCCTGCTGTCTGACAAAGCGATTGATGCTATTTTGACCATGGGACTGATGCCGTTGGTCTCGTACAAGAACAGCGACAAGGTCAAACTTGCTCAATTTCAATCGATTGGGGGCACAGTTTTGAAGGGTCGCTGGAATTAACGGTTTGAAATTTATTGGCATTGGAAGCCATATCATTTACAATCATAGTTTCACTCAAAAGCGGGAAGGCCCGCTTTAACGTTTTACGATGTTCGACGAAAGTTTTGATGTCATAGTTATCGGGGCAGGGCACGCCGGGTGTGAGGCGGCCTCAGCTTCCGCGCGTCTCGGTGCGAGCACCGCTCTTGTGACGATAAACTTGGATCTCATCGGGCAAATGTCTTGCAATCCGGCGGTTGGCGGTATAGCTAAGGGGCATGTCGTACGAGAGATCGACGCTCTCGGCGGCATTATGGGCCGCATCATAGATCGTACTGGAATTCAGTTTCGTCTTTTGAACCGTTCGCGAGGACCCGCTGTTCAGTCCCCGCGAGCGCAGGCAGACCGAGGCCTATATCGGACAGAGATGCGCCGGGTGCTTGAGGCGACCTCGAACCTTCATTTGCGACAAGGCTTGGTTGTAGACCTTATTGTTGAAAATAATAGGGTTATCGGGGTGGAGATGGAAGATTCCCGGAGATTGTCGGCCAAGGCCGTTGTGATCGCAACGGGAACATTTCTGAACGGGAAGATCCACGCGGGGCCAAAGACATACTCAGCCGGTAGAGCCGGCGAGCCTGCGTCGATCGAACTTGCGGAAGCTTTAAAAGGCCACGGATTTCCGGTCGGACGCTTAAAGACCGGAACACCCCCTCGCCTTGATGGGCGGACCATTGATTGGGACGCTTTTGAGGCACAACCGGCGGATGAGAAACCGGTCGCATTTTCATTTTCCACCGACCGAATTGAGCAACCGCAGATACAGTGTTTTATTGGTTATACAAGCGAGCGATTGCATCAGGCGATCCGCGAGAATCTCCATCAATCGCCGCTTTATTCTGGGAAGATAAAGGGAATCGGTCCGCGCTATTGCCCCTCGATCGAAGATAAAGTGGTAAAGTTTGCCGATAAGGGTCGCCACCAGCTTTTTCTCGAACCTGAGGGTAACAACACCAACGAGGTTTATCTGAATGGTTTTTCGACCTCTTTGCCATCAGCTCTCCAACTCGAATTGTTGCAGATGGTGCCCGGTTTTGAGTTGGTCGAGATCATCCGTCCGGGATACGCGATCGAGTACGATTTTGTTGATCCACGGGAACTCAAGCGCAACATGGAATCGAGTCGGATGGCTGGGCTTTTCCTCGCGGGCCAGATCAATGGAACGACCGGGTATGAAGAAGCGGCTTGCCAAGGTTTGATGGCAGGAATTAACGCTGCACGATCGATCGATGCGCGAGAAGATTTTGTTCTTGATCGAGATGAAGCATATATCGGCGTCCTAATTGATGACCTAATACGGCACGGGGTTGACGAGCCTTACCGACTGTTTACGTCTCGTGCTGAAGCAAGATTGAAGTTGCGGCATGATAATGCCGATCAGCGCCTTGCTCCGCGAGGGCGTGAAGTTGGGCTCGTCGATGATTGGGATTGGGAAAGATTTAATAGTAAGCGAGACCGGGTTGCTAAACTGCGAAATGCGTTAGACTCAACCCGATACAAGCGATCGAGTGTTGAATATGCGTCAGTTTCGCAGATCTTGGAAGCGGATCTGGGAGACGCATTCACGCTTTCTCAATTAGCAATGCGACAGGGAGTGGGTTCGGAGTTGATCGGAAAGTTGCTTCCACAGGAAATTGTTGGCGAAATCCGAGCGTTAGAATTGAACACCGCATTGGCTGATTCAATGTATTCCGGATACATTTTGAAACAAGCGGTCGCGGTTGAACGAGTGAATCATCATGATTCGTTGAAAGTTCCGGAAAGTTTTCAATTTGACGGTATTAGTGGCCTATCACACGAAATGGTCGAGCGTCTCCAACGGGCAAAACCGCGGACTTTCTCGCAAGTTCGTTCGATATCGGGCCTAACGCCGGCTGCTCTTTCCACTGTTTTAGTTCATTTGACCGCTATGCAACCGAACGGCAAGGACAATAATTAGGGCTTCTTTGTGCTAGGCTCGAAAACCGCGAGTCATTTTGTGGAACGTACCACATTTGTCAGGTTCGAATTTCATTTAAAGCAACTTTACCCTAAACTTAGATCAAAACTAATTTACTGATTGGAAAATGGGCAAAATAATCGCCGTTGCCAACCAAAAAGGTGGCGTCGGCAAAACAACTACTGCAATAAACCTTGCGGCCGGACTAGCGATAGCCGGTAAAAAGGTTCTACTTGTTGATTCGGATCCTCAGGGTAACGCAACTTCAGGAATAGGAATTCAAAAAGCAAAAGGCCGTAAATCGCTTTATGACGCGATGATCTCGGGAAATTCGGTCCGCGAGTCGGTATTGCCCACATTGATCGAGAAACTTTGGATATTACCATCGGATAAGAATCTTGCCGGAATCGAGATCGAATTCGCGGAAGAAAGCGACCGGGCAAGCGTGATCAAGAAGCTACTCGAATCGATTCGCGAGTATTTTCACTACATTATTATAGACTGTCCTCCGTCCCTTGGTATTCTCACCGTAAATGGACTAACCGCTGCGGACACACTACTTGTGCCGATACAGTGTGAATACTTTGCGCTGGAAGGCGTTGCTGAGCTGTTCGAAACCATGACACGATTGAAAAGGGAGCTTAATCCAGATCTAAAGATCGAAGGCCTTCTGTTAACAATGTTCGATGAACGCACTAACCTTTCGATGGCTGTGGCAAAAGACCTGCGTGACTTTTACGGTCCGCAAGTGCTAAAGACCGTAATTCCGCGAAATGTGCGACTGGCCGAAGCCCCTAGTTTTGGAAAACCAATTCTCCTGTATGATTCAAAATCTCGCGGGGCGGATAGCTATTTTCAGTTAACAAAGGAGATCATTGAACATGGCTAGAAAACCTTTAGGTCGCGGCCTAAGTGCCTTGCTTGGCGAAAATACGGATGCGAACCAGTCATTTTCCTCGCAAGACATCCTCTCAAGCGGTCTTACCGAGATCGATATCACCCTTATTTCCGGGAATCCGGAACAACCGCGTTCTAGATTCGACGAAAAAGCATTAAGCGAGTTGGCAAGCTCGATCGCATCCAACGGCATCGTCCAGCCTATATTATTAAGGCGAACCGGCGATTCGTACCAGATCGTCGCCGGTGAGCGTCGTTGGCGGGCGGCGCAGATAGCAGGTCTTCGGAAGGTACCCGCGGTCATCAAAAAGGTTGACGACGATAAGATCCTTGAAATTGCCCTGATCGAAAATATTCAGAGGGAAGAATTAAACCCGATCGAAGAAGCTAACGCTTTTCGCAACTTGATCGACAATATCGGCCTGACTCAAGACGAACTTTCCCAGCGAATTGGTAAGGAACGAACTCTAATAGCGACAGCTTTAAGACTGCTGAAATTGCCACCTGAAATTCAGGAGTTGATCGCGGAGGGCAAGATCTCGGCTGGACATGGCCGAGCACTTTTGCTCGCAAGTGATAGAACGGTCCAGATAAGGACCGCACGGGCGATCATAGAAAAGCGTTTGTCGGTTCGGGAAACAGAAAAAGTGGTTAAGCGTGAAGCGTCTGAACCAACACAAACGACTGATAATAAACAAGTTAAGGAGCCAACAGACCCAAATATCAAGTACGCAGAAACAAAGCTAATGCGGTCTCTGGGCACTAGCGTAAAAATTAGTCCGGGCAAGAAAGAGGGCGCCGGTAAGATCGAGATCGAATATTACAACAGTGAAGATCTGGATCGAATTTACCAGATTTTAACGGCAGAACCGACTCACCGAAATTGAACTAGAACGGTTGCGAGATATCAGGAAATTATTGTGACGGAGGAAAAACAAATACCAATGACGAAGCGTCTGACGGAAATGGTAGCCTGTGCGGGTTGAGTGGCCAAACTCGCACCTGGCGATCTTGCTCAAGTTTTGAGCAAGCTACCGAAACAATCGAATGAGAATGTGATCGTCGGTTTCGAGACAGCCGACGACGCGGGTGTGTTTCGCCTATCAGACAGCGTTGCGTTGGTGCAAACACTTGATTTCTTTACGCCGGTCGCTGATGATCCTGAAATGTATGGACGAGCGGCTGCTGTTAATTCTCTGAACGATATTTACGCGATGGGCGGCACTCCGATCTCGGCTCTTTCCATCGTTTGCTTTCCGCAAAAGGGCGATTGGGAAGTGTTAGGAGCGATCTTGGCTGGCGGACAAGCTGCGATGAATGAAGACGGCGTCGTAGTTTTAGGCGGTCATTCTGTCGATGATCAGGAAATGAAATTTGGCTATGCTGTAACCGGAACGATACATCCGGATCATATCGTTACAAATGCAGGGGCAAAAGCGGGAGACTTAATAATACTTACGAAGGCGATTGGTACCGGCGCGATAAATACGGCAGTTAAGCATGGTATAGCTTCTGCCGAGTCAACAAATGCGGCAGTCGAGGCTATGACGACCTCCGCCGCGAAAGCCTCAACGTCGATGGTTCGCCACAATGCAAACGCCTGTACTGATGTTACGGGCTTTGGACTCTTGGGACACGCATATGAAATGGCAAAGGCAAGCGGTGTGACGATGACGATCGAATCCGGAAAGGTTCCGCTTTTGCCAGAGGTTTTAGAACTAATTGGGGCCGGAATGCTCACCCGAGGAGATAAGAATAACAGGGTTTACGTTGGCGACACAGTTTCGATCGACGCAAGCGTCTCGGCTGAAATGCAAAGTGCGCTTTTCGACCCGCAAACGGCGGGCGGCCTTCTAATAAGTATCGGGGAAGATGGTGCCGAAGATCTCTTGAAAGAGATCCCTGAAGCGTTCCTGATCGGTCGAGTCGCAAAAAACAGAGGCCGGTTGATCGAAGTGGTTTGAGGGGAACTGAGCACGACTCGGATCTGGTACATGCAATACAGGAAGTGATCTAGTGTATTTATTTATTTTGGAAAGTTTGGGAACGCAAGAGCTGATCTTGATAGGTTTGGTGGCCCTTATTTTCCTGGGGCCACGCCGGCTACCTGAGATCGCACGCAAAATCGGTAAGATAATGGCCGACCTTCGTAATACTTCTAGCGAATTTCGTCAGACCTGGGAAAAAGAAGTCGATTTCGAAGAGGAATCCAAAGCGTTTCGCATCGATTCTATTGAGGCTGAGAGTGAGCAAACGATAGCGCGAAAGAAAGAGCCAGGTTCGTTGGAACAGCCGGTGGCACAACCTGCGATACGAGAGATCGATAGGGAACAATTTGACAAGGTCGCGACGGAAGCCCAAACCGCTAATGTAAGTGAGACCAACGAAATTAGAGAGACTCCGGAACCCGAAGTTGAAGATCGGGAAGATGATTCGATCGACCAAGGTGCGATTCCTGATATGTTATCCGATAAGCGCAATTGGATGTAGAAATTCGCCTAAGTGCACAGTATGGCAAAAGAGATCGGACCAGTTGAAGAAGAGATCCGCGGCGGACAGATGTCTTTTTTAGACCATTTGGACGAGCTAAGACGACGTCTCGTTCGAAGCGCGATCATCGTAGTCGTCGCGTTCATCCTATGTTGGTTCGCTGCCCCGCAGATCTATAATTTTTTATCGATCCCTGTGATCGAGGCACTCGGCGAGGCAGTTCGTCGCGAAGTTCCTTTGCAAGGGCTAACCGGCAACGAACAGACGAGTGCGTTGACCGACCTTTCAATAGGCGACCGGGGCCGGTATGTTTTTGATCGTGTCACTAAACTAGGAACGGGCGTCGTTCAGCCCGGCGCGTCCGTATCGGCCAATGTCTTAAACGACGGAGAAGGTAAGCCGGGATTGTTTACCGATGAGCCCATAATCAGCGGAAATTCGGTGATACCCGCAGGTGTTCGTTTGCCGGTAGACCTTACTGGTGCCACAGAACCGGTTGGACCAGACGAACGATTGATCGTAACCACCGCCCAGGAATCGTTCACGCTTTACGTAACTGTTTCGCTTTACTCGGCAATAGCACTATCCCTACCGCTGCTCTTGTGGCAGATTTGGGCTTTTATTTCGCCCGCCTTGTATAAACACGAACGCGGTTATGTGACTCCGTTCATACTTCTATCGACGATATCTTTTGTCGTCGGTGCCGCATTCGCTTATTACGTGCTTTTGCCGCCGGCACTCGGATATTTACTCGGCTTGGCTGCGGAATTCCAGCCAATGCTCCGCGCGAGCGATTATCTTGATTTCGTAACGATCGTCCTTTTGGCAATGGGATTTATTTTCCAAATGCCGGCAATTACATACGTTTTAGCGAGAATAGGCATTGTATCTGCCGGTTTCCTGATCAAGAGTTGGAAAATATCACTTGTGATCATTCTTGTCGTTGCGGCTCTTGTTTCGCCGACAGGCGATATCCCAAACTTGATGCTGTTTGCCACACCGATGATAATTCTGTACATCGTGTCGATTGGGATAGCTTGGATGTTTGGCTCAAAAAGAGTAACCGACGAAGCAGTCGCATAGCCAAAGCAACCATTATTGTCGGATAAAGCATCTTGAAGTATTAGGGACAACCGTCTAAAATCTTTATTTGCGCCAATTAATGCAGTTTCGCCGCTTACAGGCGTCCTGATCAAGGAGATGTAATAAGTATGTCGAGAAAAGGTCTATTTCGCACTTTTGTTTTGGTGGCCGTTGCCGTTTCAGCAACAGCTTTTTCGGTGACGGGCCAGAAGCCCAAAGAAACGCCGGCACCGGATATTAACGATCGGACCCGAAACGTGCGGCCAGAATTAAAAGAAGCTTACAAACGATGGCTGTCCAACGACGTTTCTTACATCATTACAAAAGAGGAAAGACGAGCGTTTCAGGCCTTGCAGACTGACGAAGAGCGAGAAAACTTTATTGAGAGTTTTTGGCGTCGGCGTGACCCTAACCCGGATACCGAAGAGAACGAATACCGCGAAGAATACTACGAGCGGATCGCTTATGCCAATGAACGGTTCACCTCCGGTATTCCCGGCTGGAAAACCGACCGTGGTCGAATTTACATCGCTTGGGGAAAACCGGATTCTATTGAATCTCATCCGTCCGGTGGAGCCTACGACCGTCCGTCATATGAAGGCGGCGGTTCAACTTCCACGTATCCATTTGAGATCTGGTTCTATCGACATCTTGATAACGTAGGCGACGGTCTCGAGATCGAATTCGTTGATCCGACCGGTACAGGAGAATATCGAATCGCTCGAAACGCCAACGAGAAGGACGCTCTTTTGTACGTTCCTGGCGGTGGACAGACGCTGGATGAGCAGTTGGGCATAGGCAATCGTGCTGATCGTATCTCTGGTGTAAACAACGACCGCTATACAAGGCAACAGGATCAGCCGTTTACCAAGCTGGAGACTATCGCTAACTTACAGCGTCCGCCGCAAGTGAAGTTCAGCGACCTTGCAGATGTCGCCGGCGGCGGGTCAGGCGTGATCAGCGACAACCCGCTAGATTTCGATCTGCGAGTGGATTTCTTTCGCCAATCGGAAGATCGGGTGATCGTTACGTTTACCGTGCAAACTGAAAACAAAGAGCTTGCGTTTAATGAAGAAGGCGGCATCTTAGGCGCGAAACTGAATATTTTCGGCCGCGTGACCGCCGTTTCAGGCAAGCGTTCAGGAATTTTTGAGGATGCGGTAACTACTTACGCAACTCAAGTTGAGCTTGCGGAAGCAAAAGAACGCAAGTCCATCTACCAAAAAGCAATCGCACTTACTCCGGGCACCTACAAGGTTGATGTTGTCGTCCGTGACGTCGGAACCGGTAATCGGGGAATTTTGAACCAAGGCTTTACGGTGCCGCGGTACGATGAAAAGAAGCTTTCGACCTCCTCGCTTATTCTTGCCTCTACGCTTCGCGAAACGACCGAACGTGATACGGGTGGTCAGTTTGTGATCGGAAATGCGAAGGTGATTCCGAATCTCGCCGGCAATTACAAGAAGGGTCAACAGGTTGGCTTGTATCTTCAGGTTTACAATGCCGGTGTCGATCAGACGACGCTGCGACCTGCTGTTGACGTCGAATACGTTGTAACTAAGGGTGGAAAAGAGATCATGCGTCAGGCCGAGGATTGGTCGGGATTAAGCGATTCGGGCCAGCGTTTGACGCTTGCCCGGCTGTTGTCCACCGATAACCTAGAACGCGGCGAATATGAAGTTAAGGTTCTGACCAAAGATCGCGTTGGTGGTCAGGTTATCGAAAACAAGGGCAAATTTACTATCGAGAATTGACCTATCAACTACCTTGGATAAGAAGGCCGGCGTCATTATTGGCGTCGGCTTTTGCTTGGAAGCGGTTGAACGTGCAGTTTACGACGGTTCGAAACATTATGGTTCATCGATATCCGGGTTTCGTGGCTGAACCGGAAATGACAAATCTCGAAAGATTGTTTATATTTGGATTCAGCGAAATTGACTCTAGTATTTTAGTTAGCGCCACCAAGACAAAGTTTTCATTGGAACATCTCGTCAATTAATTCGTTTTCCGGTAGGTTGACAGAAAATGATAGTTGGAACTGAATGGCTGATCGAAGCTCAGGGCTGTGACCCCGTTTTGTTGCGAAACGAGGATGTTTTGCGCTCTACGTTCGCGGACGTCATTTGTGATCTTGGACTGAAGACGATCGATGCGATCTGGTATAAATTTCCCGGCGAGGGAGGTGTAACCGGGCTCACCGCACTTACCGAATCACATCTTGCTTGCCACACATATCCTGAACATGGAACTGCAACGTTCAATCTATACTGCTGTCGCTCAAGACCGGAATGGGATTGGGAAAACAAGCTCGCTGAAGCACTTCACGCCACAACGGTAAGCGTTACAAAATTGCACCGAGGTGAGATGAATGAGAATGCGACCAAAGCGAATGTTGCCGGAGGTGAAGCTTGAGCGTGCTGCAGGCAAGCTGTCCTTCGTGTGCAGCTCCGATAGAATTCCAAAAGGGCTCAACGATCGTTCTCGTCTGCCCATATTGCCGGTCGGCTGTGGCTCGAACCGATCGCGGCCTGAGCGACCTGGGTAAAGTAGCTGAGATCGCAGATTCCCAATCACCGTTAAAACTTGGCCTTAAAGGCACGTTCAATGGAGAGCAATTTGAACTGACCGGTCGTGCTCAGTTGCGCCATGAAATGGGAGGCTTCTGGGACGAATGGTACGCGACGTTTAAAAAGGGCTGGGTCGGTTGGCTTGCCGAGGCTCAAGGGCGTTTCTACTTGACGTTCTTTCAGCCTGTCCCAGCCGGAACTGTGCTTCCCACATATGATGATCTTACAGTTGGTTCAACACTCGAGCAGATCCCCAGCAAAATTCCGTTAATGGTCACCGAAAAGGGCGTCGCCGCTGCAGTTGCGGCCGATGGCGAAATTCCTTACAAATTGGTGCCAAATGAACAAAGCAAATACGCCGATCTAAGCGGCATAAACAACTCTTTTGGAACAATCGATTACAGCATCGAGCCTCCTTGGCTTTTTATCGGCACCGAAGTAACGCTCGCGGACCTTGGGCTGGCTGACGCCCGCCCGGTCGAGCGTGAAGCCCGAAGAACGACGGCTGCATCAATGGGTTGCCCCAATTGCGGCGGTCCCCTGGCACTTATGGTGCCGGACAAGGCCGAACGCGTAACGTGTCCGAATTGCAGTTCGTTGCTTGACGTAAACCACGGAAATCTGAGTTTTCTCAAATCGCTGAACCCGTCTCCTTCGCCGCACGCATTTGTTCTGCCGATCGGTGTAGAGGGATCGTTTCAGAACGACGTTAAGTTTAAAATAATTGGTGCCGTAGTCAGGAGTGTAACAGTCGATGGCATAAAATATTTCTGGCACGAATACTTGCTTTACAACCCAATGATCGGTTTTCGATGGCTTGTCCATTCTGATAACCACTGGAATTTTGTCGAGCCCGTGAATCCTGCTGAGGTTACGCCGCCATTGATCGCCCAAACCGGAGCCCAGGCTCTTTTTAATGGCCGGTCTTTTAAGATATTTCAAGACGCTCCGGCTATTGTGGAATATGTACAAGGGGAGTTCTATTGGCGTGTCGAACAAGGCGAAACGGTTCGTGCTACGGACTACGTTTCGGCACCAATGATGCTTTCTTCGGAGGTTTCGAGCAACGAGATAAATTGGTCGGCGGGTGCGTATATGACCAACGCTGAAGTGGAAAAAGCGTTTGGTGTTACCGATCTTCCGAAGCCTTGGTCTGTGGCTCCAAATCAACCCTTCAAGGGTTCATTCTATTATACTTGGGGTGCGTTGCCGTTGCTTTTGTTGATCGTTATTGCGATCTTTATGATACCACTTTCTGGTATCACCCGCGTCGTTCATTCGCAAGAAGTGAGTCTGCCGCCGTTGACGAACGCGACGACACCACAGGTTATTTTCAGTCTTCCGTTCGATATAAAAGCTAATCGTAATGTCAGGATCACTGCAAATGCTGAGGTCAGCAATTCCTGGGCTGATATTAATGTAGACCTGATAAATGAACAGAGCCAGGAACTTGAATCTGTGAATATTCCGATCGAATATTACACGGGTTCTGATAGTGACGGAGCCTGGAGCGAAGGCGGACGAATACAAGATGCCACGACATCCTCGTTGCCCGCCGGCAAATACACGCTAAGGGTTGAAGGAACTTGGGAAAAATGGCAACAGTCGATGCCTGTTACGGTAAAGGTGGAACAGGGCGTTAACCGAGGCGTGAACTTTATTTGTGCTCTCCTACTTTTGATCCTAATTCCCGTTATCGGGTTAATTCGAAAGATCTTTTTTGAATCCAGGCGATGGAGCGAAAGTATGTTTGGTTCGACGGCAGGCGGCGACGAGTAATATAGGTTTTTGGAGTAACTCAGATGTTTAAGATCGTCACATTATTGTTTGGGATGGGCGTGGTTTTAGCATACGCGTCGGCATCATGGTTTGGTTGGGAACTTGCTAATTCGGGCAGCAAATCGCGACTTGGCGTCCCATTCTTTTATTCAGGTTTTCGCGGAGGAAAATAAATGTTGATGAATATGCTCGCGCCCAGCGTATTGGGCTTTGTTGTCAAATTTGATGCGCTGCTCGAGGTCCTAGTGACAACGCTGATATTTGTTACGATCGGAATCTTCTTTTTCGCGATCGCTTATGGGATCTTGAGTAGGATATTTCACATACACAAAGAGATCGAAGAAGACCAAAACACAGCCTTGGGCATAGTGATCGGCTCGATAATGATCGGCTTGGCTATAATAATCGCTGCCGCAATTCACGGATAGTAAAGATAGGATCAAGGCAGAAGGATGAAGGATGAAAATGTTTTTTGCTTTGTCTCTCATCCTTGATCCTTCGTCCTTATGAAGCACGTTCCACTCTTATTCCTCAATGTAGTCATCATCGCCACATGCGGTTTGATATACGAATTACTTGCCGCGACCGTTTCTTCATACGTCCTCGGTGACTCCGTAACCCAATTTTCGCTGATAATCGGCATCTATCTTTCTGCGATGGGCGTCGGTTCTTATCTATCTCGCTTCGTTGAATCTAACGTAGCAGAGAAGTTTATCGATATCGAACTTGCCGTCGCGATCATGGGCGGAGCATCCGCGCCGCTACTGTTTCTAACCTTTGCTTACGTATCTTACTTCGGCGTTGTGCTTTACACGATGGTGTTTGTCATCGGAACGCTCGTGGGTCTTGAGATACCGCTATTGATGCGCATTCTAAAAGACGAGCTCGATTTTAAAGAGCTTGTATCAAGAGTTCTTGCTCTGGATTATGTTGGCGCACTCGTAGCAGCGTTATTGTTTCCAATATTCTTTGTCCCAAAGCTCGGCTTAAATCGAACTTCATTATTGTTCGGAATGCTTAATGCGGCAGTAGGGATCTGGGCAACTTGGTTGCTTGCCCCGCTGATCGCCAATCGAAAGCTGACGATCCTGCGTGTTAAAGGCTTCGTCGTTATCGTCCTGCTTGGAATCGGGCTCATAAAGGCTGATAGCTTGACTACGCTTGCCGAGGACGGTCTGTTTCCCGATCAGATCATTTACGCGAAAAGTTCGCCATACCAGCGGATAGTGGTTACGCGGGGAAAGTTAGGCCACTCACTTTTTTTGAACGGAAACTTGCAGTTCAATTCGTTCGATGAATATCGATATCACGAAGCCCTTGTTCATCCCGCATTCGCGGCGTTTGACGGCATGCCAAAGCGCATACTCGTTCTCGGCGGCGGCGATGGATTGGCGGTGCGCGAAATTCTGAAATATCCATCTGTCGAGAGCGTGACTTTGGTCGATCTCGATCCAAAAATGACCGGAATTTCAAACGAGCTTCCGGTTTTGGCCGAGTTGAACAACCATTCTATGGACGACACGCGGGTTTCGATCATTAACACGGACGCATTTGTATGGCTCGACAATAATCAACTTGAACCGTTCGATATTGCGATCGTAGATTTCCCTGATCCTAATAATTTTGCCTTGGGCAAGCTTTACACAACTCGCTTTTACAAATTGTTGCAGGCAAAACTTCAACCTGGAGCTTCGGTCGTCATCCAATGTACTTCGCCGCTTTACGCACGCAATTCGTATTGGTCGATCATCAAGACGCTTGAGGCTTCCGGGTTTACGGTCAAACCGTACCAAACGACCGTTCCTAGTTTTGGCGTTTGGGGATACGCACTCGCCAAGACGCAGCCGTTCGAAACCCCGAACTTACCCACTCCAGTAATCGATCTCAAATATCTCAACGAGACATCATTCGCGTCGCTCTTCATTTTTCCGTCGGATATGAATTTACCCTCAACCGAGATAGAGGTAAATCGGCTTGATAATCAAGCTCTCGTTCGTTATTACGAGACCGAATGGCGGAGGTTTGAGTAACTCTAGTATGAACATTTCCCGCCGCGAGCTGCTTGCCACTTTTCTTGGTGCTCCACTCGCTTTAGCGGCGTGCAAGGAATCCAGTTCACCGCGATTTCCTGAAGGCGAGATCATCGGTCAAAGCTCAACCCTCGGACACATTCTAAGAGAGAACCGATCGTTCGAAGTTCCTGCCGATAAATGGACGAACGTTAATGTGGTGATCGTCGGCGGCGGGATCGCCGGGCTTTCGGCGGCATGGAAACTTAAGAAAAAGGGGCTGGACGATTTCGTGCTTCTCGAGCTTGAAAAGGAAGCCGGCGGAACTTCCCGATCCGGAACTGGACAACCCGTTTCGTATCCTTGGGGTGCACATTATCTTCCGGTTCCATTTCGCGAAAATACGGAGCTGATACAGCTACTCGATGAAATGTCGTTGACCGAAGGCCGAACTTCGGAAGGTGACGTAGTTATCAATGAACAATATTTATGCCGTGAACCCGAAGAACGCGTTTTCTACAAGGGGCGTTGGTACCACGGCCTTTATCTGCACATCGGCGAAAGTGACGACGATAAACGTCAGCTCGGAGAGTTTGAAAAACATATCGATCACTGGGTCAGTTGGCGCGACGCTGCGGGTCGCCGAGCATTTGTTGTTCCAACGGCCCTTTGTTCGGACGATGCCGAAGCGACCGCTCTCGATAAGATCTCGTTCGGCGATTGGCTCCGTCAAAATCGCTTTACGTCCGAACGTCTTTTTTGGTACTGCGACTACGCATGCCGGGACGACTACGGTCTGAAACTCGATCAAACATCGGCGTGGGCCGGACTGTTCTATTTTTGTTCGCGTGTTCGCGCAAGCGGAACGGAATCTCAGCCTTTTATTACTTTTCCCGAAGGCAACGGCAAGTATGTTGCTCATATGGCTAAGAATATAGGCGACAAAATGCTTCGCTCCCATGTCGTCGTTTCGGTGGTGCCGACGCAAAGCGGAGTTGACGTGATTTGTCTTGCGGGGAGTGAATTGCGCGGATTTCGGTGCAGACAATTGATCTATGCGTCGCCGATATTTACAGCACCATATGTGATTCGCTGCTTTAATGACGCACCTCCGTTTGCCTCAAGCGAATTCCAACACAACGCCTGGTTCGTTGCGAACCTGTTTATGAAAGACCGCCCTCGGGCCAGATTTGCTCGTGACTTTCCGCTTGCCTGGGACAACGTTATCTACGAAAGCCCTTCCCTTGGATACGTAAACGCCACACACCAAAAAGGCATCGACCACGGTGCAACCGTTTGGACCTACTACTATCCGATGTGTCACGAAGAAAATGGCCGAACGAAACTTTTTAACTACGAATGGCGCGATCTGGCCGACGTCTGCCTGACCGACATTGCCCGAGCACATCCCGAAATTTACGACCTGACTGAAAGAATAGATATAATGCGCTGGGGCCACGCAATGATCTCGCCCCGCCCGGGATTTATCTGGGGAAATGAACGCCAGAAAGCGCTTGAGGCTTATCGCAATATTCACTTTGCCCAGACGGACCTTAGTGGTATTCCACTTTTCGAAGAGGCGTTCTTTCACGGACTTCGCGCGGCGAAGAATGTCCTTACCTCCGAGACACCGAGACGCTGAGATTGAAATGCTGCGAATTGAAACTACGAAAATACCCGTCTCTGCGACTCCGCGGCTCGGCGGTGATAATGCTTGGCTCTTTTCGCGAAACATTGACCTTACGGTCTTTCTCGGAAGCGCTGTTGTGTCCCTATTACTGCTGGCCGTCGGTTGGCGGCTTGGGATCCTGAACGAAGATTCGCCTGATTGGACGTGGATCACGGCGGTCTTGCTGATCGATGTAGCTCATGTCTGGTCCACTAGCTTTCGTGTTTATTTCGACACTCAGGAATTCAAACGGCGCTTCTGGCTTTACTTGCTTGTCCCCGTATTTGGATATGCAGTAGGAGTTGCATTGTATTCCGAAGGTGAACTTACATTTTGGCGAGCACTAGCGGTTGTTGCGGTATTTCATTTCGTGCGGCAACAATATGGTTGGGTCGCTTTGTATCGGCGAAAGCTTAGCGAGAGCGAACGTTGGACTTGGTGGATCGATACGGTCGCTGTTTATCTTGCGACCGTTTACCCGCTCGCGTTTTGGATGACTTCGCTCCCGCGGAATTTCAACTGGTTTCTTGAGAACGATTTTGCTGCACTCCCCGCGTTCGTCGAAGACATTCTGTTCCCGATCTACGTCATAGCCCTTACTGCGTATGTTTTGAAGTCAATTTATCTTTATTTTTCAAAGAGTTTTCTAAACATCGGCAAAGACATCGTCGTCGCAACGACAGCCGTTTGTTGGTACGCCGGTATCGTTTTCTTTAACTCAGACTACGCATTCACGGTGACGAACGTGATCATTCACGGAGTTCCTTATTTTGCGCTGATCTATTTCTATGCAAAGGCTCGCCGCGAAACCGCCGGACCGGTCTATCGAACTCTTTCGCAGCACTGGATAGTTTTCCTAGCGTCGCTTTGGGCACTTGCCTACGTTGAAGAACTTTTTTGGAGCCGCGGCATCTGGCACGAACGAACTTGGCTTTTCGGCGAAAACTGGGATTGGGGCTACTGGAAGGTTTGGCTCGTGCCGATGCTTGCCGTGCCGCAACTTACGCACTACATACTCGACGGCTTCATATGGCGTCGACGCGGCAACGAAGATCGAACTGTAACGGGTTAATTTGGGGGTTGCGGCTGGTAAAGCCTTACCAATAACACTTCTTCCATGTTTTAATAAACTTTCGTGAACAAAGTTTCCAAAAATATAGGGTTGTCGATCACACGTTGTGCCGTTAGCCTCCTTTTTCTGGCGGCGATGATCGGCTGCAAGAGTTCCGGCGGCGGGCTTTTGGGTCCGGTCGATGAGACTGCTGCGGCCGGCGAAACGATAAAGCAGGCAAATCTTGAACTTACAAAGATCAAAGAGCTTTATTTGCAGAATGAAGGCGACGAAGATAACGCCGGAAAGCGGCAGGAGTTGCTGCAAGCGCTCGATTCAAATGACAAAGAGCAGGTTCGGAAGGTTACCGGCGAGATTATTTCACTGATCGACGAAGGCACCGAACACGGGCGAAATTCGATCGACCTGATCCAACAGGCGCGCGATATGCAAATAAATGCCGATTATCAGGAATATCTGCGGCTAAAGGAAGAATCGCTAAAGAAACAACTCGAGGCGTTCGCTAAATATAGGCAAGCGGCTATTTCGCTACGAGATAATTACGATCCGCAGAACACCGGGAACAGAGAGAAAGTGAAAGCGATATTTGAAGAACAGAGCAAGAATTATCGTGAAATAATGGAGAAGGCCCGCGACAACAGCAGCCAGGCAAATGAGAAATATCGCGACGTACAGATACGACACCAATCCAAATGAAAAGGGAACCGATAAACCAACCGATTCCCTAGTTTCAGTTCAAACCTTGATCTAGATCACGCGACCGGGAGAGCCGAATACCTGCGGTATCATTGGAACGCCCGGAATTCGCGGCATCGACGGCCGCGGAGCGATCATTAAGCCCGGAGTCGTCGGAGCATCGGGTGCGTTAGGAAACTCAAAGTAATTATTGAACCCGCCCTTCACCTCTTCCGGAGTTACGGAAATCGTTTGACGGTTGCGATCACGAACGAATGTTAGCGAAACATCGCCTTCCTTTTTCGTCATCATCGAACGAACGATGTCGCCCTCACCTTTGACCTCCTTGCCATCGACCTCGACGATAATATCTCCTACTTTTAGGCCTGACCTTGCCGCCGGTGAATCTGCACGAACGCTGCTAACCATCGCTCCGCCTTCAACGCCGAAGTATTCAGCCAATTCTTTTGTAAGCGGAGTCAGGCCAGCACCGATCTGGCGACGGTTACCGAAATGATAAACGCCGGGCTCACCCGGCATGCGCGGCGGCATTGGTACGCCTTTGAATCCGGGAGCATCCGGCGGCAACGGAACACGCTGAAAATCTTCAAAACGGTCGAACAGACCGGCCTCGTCAAACTTAGGCTGCGGACGTTTGCCGACCGTTACGCTCAATTCACGCTCTGTGCCGTTGCGGAAGACCGTGATCCGCGCCGTATGGTCAGGCGATATTTCCCCGATAAGCCGCGTTAGCTTTTGCGAGCTTGTTATTTCTTCTCCATTTACGCGGACGATCACATCGCCGATCTGGATCCCGCCACGCTCCGCCGGCGAGCCTTCGGTTACTTTTTCGACCGCCACGCCGCGAACGCTCGGCAAACCAAACTTGCCAAAATTCTCGTTCGAAACCTCAGCGGTTTGAATGCCGAGATAGCCGCCGGTCGAGAAGAATGACCACGACATAACCTTCGGTGCCGTCGCCGTTTTCGCGTCTGGCGTTTGAGCAACAAGCCCGACGCCCGCAACCGTAGTTATCATAGCAATTGCCATAAATCTATTAAGCATAAGAACCTCCAAACAGAATTTTGTAAATTTCAGATCCGGCCCGACCAATTGTATACACTTTTGTTGCTGCCCGCATCGAAAAAGGTTGCATTGCCCAAGACGCAAACATACAACTATTCTCAAAACCATTGGCACTAAGCTACTATTGACCCAAACTTCTCTGTGCCCCAAGGCTAGCCGTTTTACCGATGAAGACATTCCCTTTTTTAGCCATTCTTTTCCTGCCGATGTTTACTCAAGCGCAATCGTCCGCAACGGTTCCGCCGATCGAGCCCGGCGTGTCGCACGAACTCGCCAAATGGCGAGCCGCGCGTTACAGCGATGTGCGTTACAAGCTGAATCTGACGCTCGAAAAGATGTCGCCGGTGCTAAAAGGGACCATGGAAATACGGGTCAAAATGTCAGAACCGCCTGCGTCAGCGGGCGGCCACTCTGCAGCAAAGGCAGAAACACGCCCGGTAGGGAGTGTGCCTTCTGACATACCAATTATTCTCGATTGGCGAAAGATACGCGGGCACGAAGAGAAATCAACTATTTCGAATGTTTCGATCAACGGAACGGGTTTAGTTCGGAGTTCCAGCTTTAGCTGGCCTCCCGTCGGATCAGAAGCGTCTCCGGGCGGCGACGGGCCACCTAAAGGTGGAACTCCAAGCTTTGCGGAGCACAACGAACATCTAATTTTCACGGACGGCGTCGTAGCTGGCGAGAACGTTATCAAGCTGGATTTCACATCGCCCATATTGACCAGCGGGTCGGCGATAACGCGGTACGTTGATAAAGAGGACGGGTCGGAGTATATCTATTCGCTCTTTGTCCCAAGCGACGCAAGCACCGCGTTTCCGGTGTTCGACCAGCCAGATATTAAGGCGAGGTTTGAGCTGAGCGTAACAGCTCCGACGGGTTGGAGTGTGATCTCAAACAGCGAATTCATCGCGCTAGATAATTTAACCTCTCTGATCAAACTGCCAGAAAAGTACTCGGTCGTAAATCGGTTCCCCGAAACCAAACCGATCAGCACCTACGTCTTCGCATTCGCTGCGGGTCCGTTCGAAAAGATTGACGCTCAAGGCAGAAACCTGAGCGGTAGCGAGGGTGCCCCGTCGCCCGGAGACACTTCGGGGCAGCAGAGCACACTCCCTACCAGTCGTGTTTCCGCCTCCGGGTCGGAACCACCTGCGGTAGCGGGTGGTTTAACTCGGCGAGCAAACCATGTCGTGACTGGGAGTGGTAAACTAACTCCGCACTTCACGCCAACCAATGACATTCAACCACCCGCTACCGCAGGTGGTTCTGACAAGAACGGCGATGTGGCGCCGAGCATCTACGTCCGCAAATCACAAGCCGCCAAGTTCAAGCCGCATGCGGCGGAGGTCTTCCGTCTCAACCGCGAGGCCAACAAATACTTTGAGGAATATTTCGACTACAAGTTTCCGTTCCCGAAATACGATCTGGTTTTGATACCGGAGTTTCCGTTTGGCGGGATGGAGCATGCGGGGGCGACGTTCCTGCGCGAATCTTCGATCATCTTTCCGCAGGAGCCGACGAAGAACGACCACATCTCGCGGGCTTTGCTGATCTTTCACGAGGCGTCGCACCAGTGGTTTGGCGACACGGTGACGATGCGTTGGTTCGACGACCTGTGGCTGAAAGAGGGTTTTGCGACCTTTACGGCGTACAAGGCGATGGAGCGGATCATGCCCGAAATGAACGCCTGGAAGGTCTTCTACGAACGCGTCAAACAGGCCGCCTACCAGACTGATTCGACCAAAGGCACGACGCCGATCTACCAAGAGATACTGAACCTCTCCGCCGCCAAATCCGCCTACGGCAACATCGTCTATAACAAAGCCCCGGCGTTCCTCCGCCAAGCCGAGTTCTACCTGGGCGAAGACAAGTTCCGGACGGCCGTACGCTCGTTCTTGAAGAAGCATGAGTTTAAGAACGCCGGCTGGGAAGATTTGATTATGGAGTTGAATAGAGTTCACGACCGGCAGGGATTTCCGGAAATGGCTCGATACTGGGTTACGACAAATGGGGTGCCAATTATTCGCGTTGGAATTACGAAAGGGCATTATGAAAAATCCAGTCGGGTACGCCCGGATGGCAGTTGGATATCATCATCGTGGATCGTTCCGGCGCTAGGATTAACTCTGCCAAAAACATTTGAGGATTCACCTTGGGGACTTCGCGTCAAAACCCTTTACCGATACGGCGTCGAAGAAGAAATTCAGGAGAGTCTTGTATCAGGTAATCCATGGACGAACCAACTACCTCGTTTGATTGACAAGAACGACAACTTTGATCGAAATCACCCGTGGCCTGATTTGATATTTCCGAACTACGGCGACTACGGCTACGGAATTTTTCTGCTTGATGAGAAGAGCCGCGATTATGTTCTGAAGAACATCCAGAACGAGAAAGACCCGTTCCTGCGGTCGATGATGTGGGGTGCGCTGTGGGACAGCGTCCGCGAGGGCGAGCTTGATCCGCGGGAGTATGTGGAGCTGGTGGTCCGCGTTCAGAGTTCAAACTTTAGTTTGTCTCC
>JBGTKQ010000068.1:0-7912 GCA_041744555.1 Pyrinomonadaceae bacterium | reverse complement strand
AACCTTGGCGACAGTCCGAGAGAATTCATCCGCATCGGCTATCGTATGCCAATCGTAGAATTGCTTTTCAGTCATATCGGCCTCGCAAGGATGATAGCCGATTTTCTCAACCGCCTGAAACTGCCGTGAAAACAGCCAAAGTGTCGCCGTCTTGTACCGCCGTGTCGAGCGAAACGTATTCTTCGTTGAGAGCGACGAGAAGTTTGTGTTTGTTGAGGCCCGGATTAGTTTGCTTAAGTCGGCCTAGCACTTCGCCGACGGTTGATCCGTTGCTCGTCTCGAATTCGACATCACGGTTTCCGACGGTGTTCGCTGTTGCTCCGAAGAAGAGAATTTTGACCATTGCCTTAAAGAATTATTCAGCCGGAACAAGATCTGAAATGGCGATTGAACGCCCTCCGTGAGGATTGTATGAATACAAGGTCGAAACGAATTTTGGATATCCGAGTTCCTTGTCATAGTCAGCCTTCACCATCCGTCCGCTTTCCAACTCTCGCAGCATGTAGTCGAACAGCTTGTCTATCGTGTCGAACTCCTCGAAACCGTCGGTCCGTGCATACATCGAAATGTCGGACTTGTCGATAACTTCGATCTTACTCATGCGGCCGTTCTCTACTGCTAGCCGAGCCGGAGAACGGTTCCAATCGCTGGACACGCCACCGATGTCCTTTCGTGCAACGAAGCTGTATGACTGAATCTTGTTCTTTAACCAATTATCCCGCGCCACTTCGATCTCTCTTTTCATAGTTTCGAAGTCTCGTTCCCATGCTTTACGAAAGTTCTCTGCTGCAATGTCCGGCGTTGGTGACGGCGTTGATTCGGATCGCTCGACCGAAACGTTTTCGTTTGCCTGCTCGTCCACCTCAACATTCGTGCAACTCGGAAGGCTAGTTATAAGACCCGCTAAAAACAGAAATCCCATTATCGATAAGCTCTGCATAAATCTACTTACTTGATCGCGCCTTGGATCGGGCTTGAGGCCGAGGCGTAGAGTCGTTTTGGCATTCGGCCTGAGAGGTAACCGAGGTGGCCGGCTTGGACGGCTAGTTTCATTGCGGTCGCCATCTGGGCGGCGTCGCCAGCTTCGGCGATGGCTGTGTTCATTAGTATCGCGTCGGCACCGAGTTCCATTGCGATCGCTGCGTCCGAAGGCACGCCGACACCGGCATCGACGATAATCGTCGCGTCGGGCAGTTGTTCCCGCATAATTCGCAGATTGGACGGATTCTGAACGCCCATCCCGGAACCGATAGGCGCGGCGAGCGGCATTACTGCCGGACAGCCCGCATCGAGCAGTTTTTTCGCCATTATCAGATCATCGGTGAAATATGGAAGCACGATAAAACCTTCGCCGACCAGGACTTTCGCTGCTGCGAGCGTCTGTTCGTTGTCGGGCAACAACGTGACCGGGTCACCGATAACTTCAAGTTTGATCCAATCGGTTTCTAGAGCTTCGCGTGCAAGCCGTGAAGTGCGGATAGCGTGCTCTGCATCATAACAACCGGCAGTGTTCGGCAAAATCTGCATTTGCGGCGACAAATGATCGAGAAAAGACTCACTCTTACGATCAAGCGGAACGCGGTTTACCGCAACCGTGACCATTTCGGCACCGGAAGCCAAATGCGCCGCTTTCATCTCGTCGAACGAGCGATATTTCCCCGTGCCGATAATGAGCCGCGAACCGAATTCTTTGCCTGCGAGTAGAAACTTATCTGACATTTAATATGAAACTACCACAGAGGTCACAGAGAACACAGAGATAAATTGAGAAGTAAAGATCAATTAGTTACGAAATCTGTCGAAACTCTGTGACCTCTGTTCTCTCTGTGGTGAAACGCCTAACCGCCGCCGACGAAGTGGATCACTTCGATCACGTCAGCATCATACACGGCAGTCTCCTCCCAATCGTGCTTTCGAACGACGGATTTATTCAGTTCTACCGCGACACGCTGCTTTGGCAATGAAAAAAGATCGAGAAGCTGGCCAAGCGTGACCTCGCCATCGATCTGTTTATTTTCGCCGTTTAGAACTATCGAAACCATCTTTACGATAGTTTCGCTTATTGACGGTTTGAACCCAAATATAAATTCTCGAATCTAGTAGTTATGGTTTGAGATTTGAAGCATCAGATCAGATCAACCGTGTGCGATCGGTCGTCTTAGTTCGATCTCTTCGCCGCCGCTTATTGCTCGAACAAGAAATGCGGCTCGGCCCGATTTAAATTTTGGAAACTGTAGCGTTACATTTGCTAGCCCGTTCTTATCGGTCGTTGAATGGAATATGAGGGGCCTAAACGCAGAACCGATTATCTTTACCATCACTTCGGCACCGACAACTACCTTCCGACCGCTGCCGCGGCAAACCATCACAGAGATCGACTTGGTTTCGCCACCCTTGAAGTGTTCATTTCCTAAAAATTCGATCGCTAATCGGTTATTCGACGGACGCTCCTTTCCGGCAAGATCGCTTACGATCGCGACCGCTTCATCCGGCATCATCGATGGATCGTCGATAATGCTGATAACGTCAATTATGGGGCCATCTGACGGTTCGGGTATTGGGGCAAAGCGGAGATCCGGTTTCGGGATCGATATTTCTAGTTCAAGGTCCAATGCATCAGTGCTCGACGATTTCTTAGCCTTTGATATATGCGACTTGTAACCGCTCAACCCCGAGACAGCAGACACAACTTCGTGTACAGGCTGAGCTTTCTCAACTTCGCGGCCCGACATCTTCTTCAGTTCCTCGATGCGGCCCGTGCTAATAGCAGCGCAGATCAACCGATGCTGCTTTTGCAGCCGCTCGGCCAAAACGTTTTCATCAAACCCGATCGCAACGAGGTCATCATAAGGCGCACGCTTGCTTGCTAAGATGGTCCCACGGTCGTACACAAGTGAGAGGATCATCGGCCGAGACAAACCTTTGTCCTCGGTCTGTACGTGATACGTAACCCCGTTAAAATCTATATCTGTATTGAACCCAGTGATCACAATAAATGAAGGTCGGTGAGGGATTTAAGGAGTATATTTCCGAGCGAATCGGAACATCAAAAGATACCATAGTTAAGCGTCGAGGGTCAATGAAATTGTCTGCGGAGTTAGACTCCAATTCGTTGGTCAGATCGGCAAAACCGTACGGTATTTTATATGATTATCGAAACTAAGGCTTCCTTGACACCTAATTAGCGTTAACTTAGGATTTAGTTTGTGCCGACAATCTAAATATTGCATTTGGGAAACCGTGCATCTATTCACATCCCGAGCGATAAGGTCGCGTCAAAATTGAGGTCACAATGTCAGAATTCAGTGTGATGGATTACGCTCCGATCGGAATAATGTTTCTGGTCGCGATCGGCTTCGCTATTAGTCAACTGCTGGTAACGCAGTTGATAGGGCCGCGCAAACGAACCGCGACCAAGTTGATGCCATACGAATGCGGAAAAGATCCGGTCGGCGGTGCCCGTGATCGCTTTTCGATAAAGTTTTACACGGTCGCCGTCATCTTTTTACTATTCGATATCGAAGTGCTTTTCATCATGCCGTTCGCCGTTGCGTTCAAGGCATTGATCTTGCAAGAAAACTTGAGTTCGATCCCATTTGGAACCATAGCTTTTATTGAGATACTGATCTTTCTTTCTACGCTCGTCGTGGCCTATATCTACGTTTGGCAAAAAGGCACGTTCGATTGGGGTCTGCAAGCACGAGCCGAAGCACGAGCCGAAGCAAAAGAAATGGCCAAAGTTCGGCGTGAGGCCGATGCCCAGATCAAGTTGGCGGCTTGAGTTTTTGGACTGAATTATGGGTTTAGAAAATACTTTATTCGAATCGCTGCCGGATGTAGTCACCGTCAAGCTTGATGCTGTGGTCAATTGGGCTCGTAAATCAAGCCTTTGGCCGGCGACTTTCGGACTTGCATGCTGCGCGATCGAAATGATGAACACGGTGTCAGCCCGCAACGACCTTTCGAGGTTCGGGGCCGAAACTTTTCGAGCCAGTCCACGACAAGCTGATGTGATGATCGTTTCGGGCCGCGTTTCTCGCAAAATGGCACCGGTGCTTCGAAGAATTTACGATCAAATGCCTGAACCTAAATGGGTTATCTCGATGGGAGCGTGTGCTACATCAGGCGGTGTGTTCGATAATTATGCTATCGTTCAGGGCGTCGATAAAGTTGTGCCGGTAGATATTTATGTGCCGGGTTGTCCGCCGCGTCCGGAAATGCTTGTCCACGCGATCACGATGCTCCAGGAAAAGATAATGAAGGAATCGGTCAAAGATCGCCGCGATACCTTCGAGCCGGAATCACGCGAATCTTTAGTACCGGGAACGCTGCCGGTAACCGAAGGAACCGCACTTGAACGAGAAATGGAGGTCGAGGTTGCTCAAGATCAGACCTCGCGTCCGTATTCAGTTCCATCGCGGCACGAACGCCGCCGCAGTTCGTAGATCAATCTTATGACGGAAAAACTCCATGGCTTTGTCGAAAAGCTCAAGGAAAACATAGCGGACGCGATTGTCGATGTTGTTGATGCATTCGGCGAAGTGACCGTGATCGTTGCCCCGAATTCGATCGTCGGCGTCTGCGAATCTCTCCGCGACCACAGCCAATTCGACATGCTGGCTGATCTTTGCGGTGCCGATCGCGGGCCTGAAGATGATCCGAGATTTGAAGTAAATTATCACTTGTTCTCGACGATCCACTATCAGCGACTCCGACTTAAAGTCCTTTTATCCGAAGACGATGCCCGGGTTCGAACGGTCACCAACGTTTGGAAAACGGCGGATTGGCACGAACGTGAGACGTTCGATCTGCTCGGCATAAAGTTCGACGGCCACCCGGACCTTCGCAGAATTTTGCTTCCGTCGGATTTTGACGGACACGCTTTGAGAAAGGATTATCCGCTACGAGGCTACGAGCCTTACAGCATGAATTAGTATGAGCACTGCGTTGACCGACCTACCGGCGAATATTGACGTTACGGATGATGCCCTCGAGTCGCAAATGACGCTCTCGATGGGGCCGCAGCATCCGTCAACGCACGGTGTGCTAAGGCTGGATCTTCGTCTCGATGGCGAACTAGTGATCAAGGCGATTCCTGACATCGGTTATCTCCATACGGGAATGGAGAAGCTCTTTGAATACAAGAAATACCAGCAAGGAATCGTTATCACAGACCGAATGGATTATCTCAATCCGCTCGGAAATAATCTCGCTTATGTGATGGCGGCTGAGAAGCTGCTGGGGCTTGAGATACCGGAACGTGCTCAAACGATCCGTGTTTTGATGTGTGAATTGCAGCGTATCGCTTCGCACATGGTTTGGTTCGGCACCTCTTGTCTGGACATGGGTGCGATGACGCCGTTTTGGTTCACATTCAAAGAACGTGAAAAGATCTTGAACATTATCGAGTCGGCTTCGGGCGGACGCATGACGCCGAGCTATTTCCGTATCGGCGGTCTGATGATGGATCTTCCGGCGGGTTTTGAGAATCGCGTAAAGCAGTTTCTCGACAACTTTCCTGATGCATTGAATACGTTCGATACGCTGATCACGGGAAACACGATCTGGCAGAATCGGACGAAAGGCGTTGGTATAATTTCTCGGGAAGATGCGATCAGTTGGGGTTTGACGGGACCGTGTCTACGCGGTTGCGGCGTTGAACTTGATCTTCGCAAAGTTAATCCTTACACCAGTTACGAGACTTACGATTTTGATATTCCGGTCGAACCGGACGGCGACGTCTGGTCGCGGTTCAAGGTTCGAATGCGTGAATTGACCGAATCGTACAAGATAGTTCAGCAGGCGCTTGAAAGACTGAAACCAGGCCCGATCAAAGCGGATGCGCCGAAGGTCGTGCTTCCCGATCGCGACGATATGCGGAAACACATGGATTCGCTTATCCATCACTTCCTTATCGTTGCTGAAGGATTTAATGTTCCCGAGGGCGAGGTTTATCTTCCGATCGAAGCCTCGAAGGGCGAACTCGGAGTCTATATGAAATCGAACGGCGGCCCGAAACCCGAACGCGTTCACTTCCGCGGCCCTAGCTTTGTCAACCTCGCGGCATTACCGGTGATGAGTGAAGGTGAAATGGTTGCCGATGTTGTGGCGATCATCGGAAGCTTGGATATTGTTTTGGGGGAGATCGATCGGTAAAGAAAAATGGCTGAACAGATAGGTGATGACAAATTTAGATCTGATGTGATGCGGTTCATTGAGGTAGCAAACCAGAATTTCGACGGTCTAACCGCCGAGATTCGAACAAATACCTTCAAACTTGATCGTCTAGAGAATGAGTTAAACCATTTGGCAGAAAAACTCAATAGACTGGTCTCGGACGTCCTAGGGCCTCGGTCGCATTGGTTTGCCAGTCAATAAGAAGCTGGAGCAACCTTTGGAGCATTTAAAGTAGTGGATTATCGCATCACGAAACATGCAGTGGTTATTGGCACCTTCGTGCTGCTAGTCCTTTGTTTAAGAACTTCGTTGGACGCTCAGTCTCCTATCGTTCTCGACAAAAATCCGCCGCCGATGGCAGCACCTCGCGCGTCAGTTAAGAAGTCGGGAACAGCTTCGGCTGGATATGACAAGATTAAGGATTTAACCTATTCGGCGTCTGCACCGATAGCACTCAAGATTGGAGATTCCGGATGGGGATCACTGAATGCAACTTTTATCTCGACGGGAAAAGAGGTAACTAAACCAGGTCGGATCATCCTTAGGCTATTCACAGCGACTAAAGATCGTTCTCATGTCGACAAGCCTGAGGTTATTGTGTTTGCGGATGAAAAACGGATTTTCGAAGGAAGGGCAGAAGTGAAAGACGCACGGACAAATGGATTAGAGGTCTATGCTTCATTTGAAATTTCCATTTCCCTTAATGATTTCACCGAAATTGTAAAGGCAGAAAAGTTTGGTATATCTCTGGGGCCGTCCGGTTGGTTCATTCCAAAGGCCGAACTGTCCAAGTTTAACGATCTGCTTGGAATCTTTTAGACTTAAAAATGGCAGGAGCAACACCTACAAGTTTCACGGATAAGGTTTTGGTTACCGATGAGGTTGCCGAGTTTTCGGCTGCCGTCATCGACGAGATGCGAATGCATTTGGCCAAATACCCTGCGGATCGGTCACGTTCGGCGTTGATACCGCTGCTGATGGTCGTTCAACGCGAACGCGGCTGGATCGACAATCCGGGCGTCAATTTTCTCGCGAATTTCCTAAATCTTGAAGTAACGGACGTTTGGGAAACGGCGACGTTTTACTCGATGTTCAACCTGCGAGAGGTCGGCAGGCACCATATTCAGATCTGCAAGACCTTATCGTGCAAGATTATGGGCGAGCCGGAGATCACCGATCACATCTGTTCAAAACTCGGCATTCACGCTGGCGAAACGACCGAAGACGGAAAGTTCACAGTTTCATTAGTTGAATGCCTTGGAAGTTGCGGGACCGCTCCAATGATGCAGATCGGGTTCGATTATCACGAAGATCTGACGGTCGATAAGGTCGATAGAATTTTGGCAGATTGTAAATAAATGGAAATCAAAGCAATCGGCTGCGAGCCTTTACAGTTGAAAAGGGTGCTCATCGAAAATGGGCATACGCTCGATGTGTATCGTCAGACCGGCGGTTACGAATCGCTTAGAAAGGCGTTAGGAATGTCGCAAGACGCGATCATTCAAGAGGTTAAGGATTCGTCGCTTCGCGGTCGTGGTGGAGCCGGCTTCCCGACCGGAATGAAGTGGTCTTTTGTTCCCCGTGATTCGCCAAAGAACAAGTACGTTGTCTGCAATGCCGATGAATCAGAGCCCGGCAGCTTTAAGGACCGATACCTTCTCCAAGGTGATCCACATGCGTTGATCGAGGGCATGATCATCGCCGGTTATACGCTTGGTGCAACGACCGGATATAT
>JBGTKQ010000067.1:0-13268 GCA_041744555.1 Pyrinomonadaceae bacterium | reverse complement strand
GCGATATATTTTTCAGATGAATACGCAGTAATTGATCGGAACGGATATGTATGTCCATTTCCTAAAGATCTTTCAATGCGGGAAGAAGGTGAATATACGCAGACCGACATCCCGGTTGTACAATTTGGCGGAAAACAAGGTACTGAGCCAGTCCCAGTCGGGATGGTGCTCGTAACTGAATTCAAACCGAACGCCCGCTGGAAGCCTCGGGAATTGACGCCTGGGCAGGGCTTTATGGAGCTCGTGATTCACACAGTCCCTATCCGACAAAATCCGGCGATTGCGATGGAAAGATTAACAAAGATCGTCAGATCTGCCCGGATCATAAAAACAAAAAGAGCCGATGCGGGAAAGACCGCAAGGACCCTTATCAATATTTTGAAGAACTAGAACTGCTTATCTCAGTTATACAACGCAGTTGCCATTCGCATTATTACCATTGTTTGCAAAAGTGCAGTTACAATTAGTATCTGCACACGACACCGAAGGAGTACATACTTGACCAACACGTCCATTTGATGGCGAGTTGCACGTGCAAGCTCCGCCAACCACACATAAAGAATTAGCATATGCTGCGGGCGGAGCGATCAATGACGCAACAACGGGCAAAGCGATCATTGAGGCGAGTCCGACCCGTTTAGCAAATGTGCGGCGGTCAATTCCGTTGAGTAGCTGGCTCGCCGGCAGTTTGTCCTTTAGCAGATCTTTCCGGGATAGCTGGTCTAGTGCCAACCAAACAAGATCATCCGAAACTTTCTCGCCTGTTTGCTTCCCTACGGTTTCAGCGATCTCGCCGATGTCGTTATCGCCGTTACAATTTTTCCAAACGAGCGATGAAGATATATTGAGACAGCTAGCTTGATTCGACGTGAGGTCAAATACCAAGGTTTCAGCATCCGCTTCTTGTATGACGAGGTCTTTTGACCTAGCCAATGGTTTAAAGTCTTTCATAGTTTTGTGAGGATATTGCGAGGGATTTGGCGGGAACGAACGCCAGTTTCGTGGCGGAATAAACTTCAAACAAAACCCCTTGTACTAATATCTAGATTGAGTATAACCGAATGTTTCTAAACTTTATGTGTTCTAACACACATTAGGCCGATAAATCAGAACTAAATGCAAAACACAATTCCCTGCTTAGTTGGTGTTTGAGCCCGGTGTGTTGCCAACGAATTCCTTCGAGATGTAAAATAAGGGTTTCGGCAATTACAGGCAAACCTCACTATGAAGGCAGCACTTAAAAAAGACGAAGCAATAACCGTCCACGGAGCTCGCGTTCATAACCTCAAGAACCTATCGGTCTCGCTTCCGCATAACAAGCTGACTGTGATAACCGGTGTGTCCGGTTCCGGCAAATCCAGTCTTGCCTTCGACACTATCTATGCCGAAGGGCAGCGTAGGTTCGTTGAATCTCTTTCGGCGTATGCTCGCCAGTTTCTCGAGCGGATGGATAAACCAGACGTCGACGAAATAACCGGTATTGCTCCGGCGATCGCTATCCGGCAGAAGAATTCGACCAAGAATCCACGCTCGACCGTCGCAACTCAGACCGAGATCTATGACTATCTTCGGCTTCTGTATGCACGTGCCGGTCAAACTTTTTGCCACGTTTGTAACCGCGAGGTGAAAAAGGACTCGCCCGAATCCGCCTCGGGTGAGACGCTCGATGAACTATCGGAAGGCACACGATTTTATCTTTTGTTTCCAATACAAGCAGAAGCTTCGCAGGTCGCGACAAAAGCAAAAAGCAAGACGAAGACAAAACCGGCATCGATCGATCTAAGCGTACAAGCGTATTTGATCTCGCTACTGCGGCAAGGTTTCTCGAGACTTTATCGAGCCGGTGAGATCATTGAACTGACACGGCCCGAAGATTATCCGCACGGCGATTTTTCTGAAACCTATGTCCTGATAGATCGCTTAAAGGCATCCTCAGAGATTCGACAGAGACTCGTCGACTCCCTCGAGATCTGTTTCCGAGAAGGTCATGCGGCGATCGTTCAGCCGGCAGAAAGTTCGTTAACGGCTCTCAAGTTTTCGGATCGATACATTTGTAAGTACGACGGCACCCAATACGAAGAACCTGAACCTCAACTTTTCAGCTTTAATTCCCCGTTCGGTGCTTGCCCGACATGTCAGGGATTTGGGAACACGATCGGTGTCGATTACGGTCTAGTAATTCCGAATCCACTGTTATCTATCAAGGATGGTGCTGTCGAACCGTTTACACGCCCTGCACATGCGTGGGCACAAAAAGAGCTCATTAAGTATGCGGCGTCAGCTAATATCGACCTCAACACACCTTACGCTGATCTAGAAGATTATCAGCAGAATTGCATTATTTACGGAGACGAAGGTTGGCGAGGCGTCAAAGGTTTTTTCCAATGGCTTGATACGAAAAAATACAAGCTTCACGTTCGCGTCTTTCTGGCGAAATATCGTGGCTACACCCGCTGTCCGGATTGCAACGGCACTAGGCTCCGCCAGGCGGCACGCGACGTCAAGATCGGTGGGCGCTCACTGCCTGAGATCCTCGAGCTTTCGATCACTGTTGCTTCCGCGTTTTTTGAAAGTGTTGAATTTTCGACTGAGCGGGCAAAGATCGCCGACAAATTAATGTTGGAGATCCGGCGACGACTAAAGTTTCTGGTCGATGTCGGTTTGGATTATCTGACCTTGAACCGCCTTGCCGCGACTCTATCCGGCGGAGAAGCCCAACGGATTCAACTCGCGACAAATCTTGGCTCGTTGCTTGTCGGGACGCTTTACGTTTTGGACGAACCGAGCATCGGACTTCACCCGCGTGATAATGCACGGCTTGTAAAGATACTCGAAGGCCTTCGAGATATTGGCAACACATTGCTCGTTGTGGAGCATGATGAAGAAACGATGCGTGCCGCGGATCATATAATTGACATTGGCCCGTTCGCCGGCGAACTCGGAGGCGAGGTCGTCTTTGAAGGATCCTTCAAGCAGCTCATGACCGACAAAAAATCTTTGACCGCTCGTTACTTACGGGGCGACTCAGAGATCAAAATACCAACTACGCGTAGAATGCCGGGCAGCGACACGATCAAGATCGTCGGCGCACGAGAGCATAATCTTAAAAATGTTTCGGTCGATATTCCGCTCGAGATGTTGGTGTGTATTACCGGTGTCTCTGGCTCCGGCAAGTCAACGCTCGTTCATGACGTACTTTATGCCGGACTGAAGAAGCAAAAAGGTGAATGGAATACTCACGTCGGGCTTTTCAAGGAGATCTCCGGCGGCGAGAATATTCACGATATTGTTTTGGTTGACCAATCGCCGATCGGCAGAACGCCTCGTTCAAATCCTGCAACATACATTAAGGCTTACGACGCGATCCGAGAGGTTTACGCAGCAACTCAAGGTTCGAAATCAAAAGGCTTCGGCTCGTCGCACTTTTCGTTCAACGTACCCGGCGGCCGATGTGAAACGTGTCAGGGTAGCGGGACGGTTACGGTAGAAATGCAGTTTCTGGCCGACGTAGAACTCGTTTGCGACGACTGTCGCGGAACGCGGTTCAAAGACGAGGTTCTTGCGGTCAGATATAAAGGAAAAAACGTTGCCGAGGCCCTCGAATTGACTGTCCGTGAAGCGATCTATTTCTTTAAGGATGTAAAGAAACTCGTGAATCGACTAAAAGTTCTGGACGCTGTCGGTCTGGGATACTTACGGCTCGGGCAATCAGCAACGACGCTCAGCGGCGGTGAAGCTCAACGTGTAAAACTCGCCTCATATCTCGCTCAAACGAATAATTCTAAAACTCTCTTTATTTTCGATGAACCGACGACCGGTCTTCATTTTGAAGACATCAACAAGCTTCTGTCAGCCTTTCGTGCCCTGATCGATAACGGAGCAAGCTTGATCGTGATCGAACACAACCTCGACGTGATCAAAACCGCAGATTGGGTAATAGATCTCGGACCGGAAGGCGGCATCGGTGGAGGTGAGGTGGTCGCGACAGGTACACCGGAAAAGATAGCCAAAAACAAAAAGTCTCACACCGGAAGATATCTTAAAGGAATCCTTTGATCTTCGTGTTAGTATGCTCCCCATGCGCCGAAGGATATCATCGAAGACAACGGGCTTTCATAAGTACGCCGCACCGACATTTATGGCCTTGTCATGGACCGGAATGGCAATATACCTTTTCATGGTGCCAGCCAGCTTTCCGCTAGAATTTCTTGTATTAGTGCTGATCGTCTCGACACTCGGTGCTGTTCCAATATTTTGGCTCGCATTTAAACTCAGACATGTCAGCATCGATGGCCAATTTCTCTATATTAAACAAGGTAGCATCGAGGAAAAAGTCCCGATGGCCCACATCGCTGAGGTAAAGCAGACTAACTGGATCAAACCGTTCCCGGTCACCATCCGTCTCGCCCAATATGGCGATAATGCCCGAAAGATAGTGTTTATTCCCAAAATGCAAGGCCTAAGAGGCTCAAGAAATCACCCGATCGTGGCGGAACTGAATCGGTTAAAGTCAGGTCGGCTCAGTTAACAACGTTTCAATCATCTCCGAACTTTGCACGCCAGATCGGAGCGATTTGTTCCATTATCTTGCAATCGCAATACCCGCCATTAGTCGTAAGCCAGTGCGTAAGCTTTCCAAACTCCAGACGATGATCCATCATAAATTTCATCGCGAACTGGAGACTATGGTTACATTCGCTCTCAAATAATTCGTCCTCAATGTGGTCTAGCAATGAGCTGATCGTCTGCTGGCCCGCGGGGAGCGTTGCAACAAAGGCTTCAAGTTCCTCACCGCTCAACTGTTCAAGATTCTCGATCTCGCGTTTCTTTAGTATCGCCATATGTTCAGTCTACAAGAAATGCTGAATCACCCGAAAACTATTGCTTCATATAAACAGTCCAATGAAACAGCCAGGTAGCATAAAGGTTAGCGATAAACGAAAAAATATACGCGGCCCATTCTAAAGGCGAGATCTTTTTAGGCGAACTTTCTAACAAGATCAGAAACAACCACGGCAAACAGACCATTGCGTAGCGGTATCCAAATTGCCAGCCACCCGAGTTTCCATGCATCCAGAGAATGACACACATTGCCAATATCGCCGCCCATGAAAGGTATTTCAAAGCTCTGAAATGTGAGCCTGACCTAAGCGAATAAAGAATGAATGGGCTGCTCAAAAGGATCGAGCTGCTAAATCCGTTTGGCCTCAAATAAGGAAAGATCGCCTTAAACTCCCACGGCTTAACGAACATTTCCCACATCTGTCCGGGTATATACCAAACAGAAAATATGCCGTAGCGATACCATGGTTCGTCGAGCACACCGGGAATTCGTGCATAACCGAAATCCGTAAGAGAACCAAAGCGGACAAAATTGTAGATGAGTGTTGCAACGCCGAGAACAAATGGAACAGAGCAGAAAACCGCGATCGATTTCCAGCCAAACTTAAGTCGACTGGCAAATTCCGACAGTTCTAAAGTCTTTGAGGTTTGCGAGATGCCATCTAACCCAGTCTGGTCGGCCAACTCGTCTTTTGGTCGAACGAGAAGATATATCAGTATTGGAGCCGTGAGCAGTATCTCGGTCCGGTTGCCAAACGCTAATGCGAAAAAGATCCCGGCAAGAAATGGACGACGCTCGTAAACTGTAAAATAGATCGAACCAAGGCCGCCAACCAGGGCAAAACCTAAAGCCAATTGCCACGCTCCACCCATCGTTAAATTAGTCCAAGTGAACGTTCCAAACAGAATGCCGAGCGTCATTAATATCGCTCGTACCGATGAAACTTGATAACGGCGAGCGATCATCAACATGAAAATACACGACGCCGCGGCACACAGTCCCGCCAACCATGCTGATGGCATATCTGTGATTAACCCGGCGACGTTCAACACTGCCGGCGGGATCATTGTAAGGACGCTTCCTAAAGGAAAGACCGAATAATAGTATCCGCCGAACGGAACGAATTCATTCAACCACGACGGCGGTTGCGAGGTTAGTCCAGTACTTCCCCGCAATAAATTGGCGGCTACCCTAAATGTGTAATCGTAATAATGCCCAGGACTCGGGTTTGAATGAAAGTAAAGAAAGCCCGACAATCCGGCAAGAAAAACGATCCATTTCGTCTCTAAGTTCAGCCCGGGTTCTTCGTCAGCTTCTAGCGATATGAGCGGTTCATCCGCCATAGATCTTAAGTTTGAATTCGTCGTTGGCGGTGTAAACCTCGGTTCGTTTGCCAGAAATGTGTTCCGACTGTTTTAGGATCATCGGCAATCCGCCACGTGGAACACTTGCTCCATATTCGCGTCTGCCAAAGATCGAGGCGATCTGAGGATTGAGCCGCTGCGTTATACCGTAACGAATCGCTTTTGAAGCGGGCGGCGAAAATCCGCCCGTCCGCCGTGCGTTGACGATTTCAATGTAATTGTCGTAAATAGCAATCCGAGTTCGAACGTCGCGAAGGGCGAGATCGCGATGGACAAGTGAATTCGCAACGGCTTCCCGCATTGCGTAAACATGATAGTGTGCTCGTGCGGCTATGGGCGAATCAACCAATCGAAGCTTGTTTTTCGGCTTGTCTTTGGTCAGATCCGTATATCTTTGAATAAACGCCAGCACTGCTTCGAATTGGCTGTGCAGGTTCCCTTTAATTTCGAGACTTTCGACTAACTGAGCGTTGCCGTTGTCACCTGAATATCGCGTCACATGAACCGTTGAACGCGGAAAAAGTTCAGCAACGCGTTCATTCTTACCGAAAAGCATCAAACCGGCGACTGTTGGAAAAAAATCATCGCTCGTACCGACCGCAAGCAATAGATCCTTCTTCAGAAAATCTGCTGTTTGATAAAGATTGATCGTCGGATTGATGTCCTCAAAAGCTCCTGCGAATGACCACAGCAAGCCATCATCGAAATCCTTTTCGGTTGATGTAAAAAGCGGAATATTCTCGTAACAGAGCGGCCGTATCTCATCAAGCCAGATCGAAAGCTGTTCACGCGAAACCTCGCGTTTTTCGTTACCAAAACGCATGTAAAAGCGACCTTCACGTGTACGATATGGCCGCCGTTTTCCTTCGATATCGACCGCAACAACGCGCTTTCCGCTATCAAAAGCGATCGTATCGATCAGAGGGACTAGGGGTGGAACTATGTCTTCCCGACATATCCTGTTTATTTCTTCTTGAACCCATTCTGGATTAACGACGCCTTCGATTCGAAGTTGATCGTTGACACCAAAGATCATCGTTCCGCCACTTGTGTTGGCAAGTGCGACGATTCCTTGAGTTATTTTCTCTGAATTCGAAAGTTTAACTTTGAGCTCCAGATAAGTGTCCTCACCGCCTCGGATAAGGCGTAACAACTCGCTCCGTGTCGTTACTTGGGTTGTCTGGTCAAGAAGATACTCGTGGTGAGATCGATCGTTCGAAGGGTCAAAGCGCTGGCTGTGTCGGAATCTTCTTCGCGGCATAACGTCAGGCGTGAAAATTTCTGTCAAGACGGAACACACCTTTTGTCCGCCCGAATGCCATTTATCGGCATCTCTGGATTCAAACTTACGACCTGACCTTATTGAAACACGACATATGTGAAATGTAAAAGATCAGAAGATCGTGTAACAGATTCCCTGATAGGTTGCATTGAACGCCGCTTCTTAAATTCGTCCAAATTATTAGCCTTCCCGGTACGGACTTGTTTATTCTTTCTTTTTTGGGTTAATGTTTGGTTTTGGGACCTTCAGATTGGGAACGATCTCTACTCGGACCAATGTTCTTCGAAGCGCATAGCACAACCAGTTATATTAGCTTGGGGTCAAATTTAGGTGACCGGGCCGGCAATCTATTGCTTGCCATCCGTGGGCTAATGGAAGCGAGTTTCGAGATCGTTAAACTTTCGGCGATCTACGAAACTGAACCGGTCGAAATAGAAGAAGCAGAGAACTTTCTGAACATGATCGTCGAAACCAGATCTGAAGGCATAACCGCCTCACAGATGATGGCCCGAATGCTGCGGATCGAGTACTTGCTCGGCCGAAAAGACAAATCACTAAAGAGGCCACGTACTATTGACCTCGACCTTATTTTTTTCGGTCAGAACATCATCGACACGCCGTTTCTTACCGTTCCACACCCTCGCCTGCATTTGCGCAATTTTGTACTGTTCCCCATGGTCGAGGTCGCCCCGAAATATTTCCATCCGAAGTTGCGTAAAACGATGGTAAACCTTCTCGACGATTGTCCCGACCGTTCGCTTGTAACTCGCTGGCATCCAAATGGTTCACCCGAATTACAGGCTATGCAGACCGGCTAGACTTGGATTGACCAAAGTTCTAGACTAAGTACGAATTTATGGCCTACCTTAAACCAGACAAACCCGAAAAGGTCTTTGTTCCCGCTTTACGCGAAGCGAAGGAAAAGGGCGAGAAATTAGTTTGCCTAACAGCCTATGATTATCCGACCGCAAGGATCGTCGATGAAGCCGGTGTCGACATTATATTGGTGGGCGACAGCATGGGTAATGTCATTCACGGCTACGGCAACACGATCCCAGTGACGCTTGACGAGATCTGTTCCGCCACGAAAGCCGTTAAGCGTGGATCTAACCGTGCACTTGTCGTCGCCGATATGCCCTATGGGAGCTTTCATACCGGTGACAATGATGCGGTGCGGAATGCTCTTCGATTGATGAAAGACGGCGGCGCCGAAGCGGTAAAGCTTGAAGGCGGCCGAAACCGTGTAGATCTTGTTCGGCGATTGGTCGATGAAGAGATCCCGGTAATGGCACACGTGGGCTTAACGCCTCAATCAGTCCACAAAATGGGCGGCTACCGAGTTCAAGCGAAGACCGCGGACGCGGCAAAAACACTGATCGAAGATGCGAAAATGCTTGAGGAGGCCGGGGCATTTGCGATCGTGCTCGAACTCGTCCCGAGAGAAGTTGCCGAGATCGCCACCGAAGAATTGTCGATATCGACAGTTGGTATTGGCGCGGGAAGTTCCTGCGATATTCAGGTTTTGGTTCTTCATGACCTGATCGGATTTACGTTCGGACGTCAGCCCAGATTTGTTCGACAGTATGCAAACGTCAGCGAAGTGATCACGAACGCAATAACTGCCTGGATGGACGACGTAAAATCAGGCAATTACCCGAGCGACGCCGAATCTTACGGTATGCCAAAGGATGAGCAATTGAACGAGCCCAAGTCTGCCGCGACCAGCTAATAAATGGAGATCATAAATCGCCGACAACGCATGGCATCAATAACGCGCAAGCTAAGGCGCGAGAACAATACCGTCGGATTTGTCCCTACAATGGGGGCGTTGCATCAGGGACATCTGACGCTTGTAAAAGAAGCCCGGCAGATGTGCGACGTTGTTATAGTTTCGATCTTCGTAAACCCGACACAGTTTAATGACCAGAGCGATCTCGAACGGTATCCTCGTGATCTAACGGCAGACGCAGCGTTGCTGCGTGATTTTGATGTTGATTATGTTTTTGCACCTGAAGTAGGCGAACTATATCCTCACGGCTTTTCGACTTACGTTTATGTCGAAGATCTTTCCGAATCGCTAGAGGGCTCATCGCGTCCCGGCCACTTCCGCGGCGTCGCGACGGTCGTGACGATTCTTCTCAATACTGTTCGCCCTGACTTTGCTTTTTTTGGGCGCAAGGACGCTCAACAGCTCGCGATAATCAAACGGCTTGCCCGTGACCTGGCCCTCGAAACCGAAATAGTTGCCGTGCAAACCGTTCGAGAAGAATCGGGATTGGCGATGTCTTCGAGAAATGAGCAGCTTTCCGCGGACCAACGTGAAAAGGCGGCGATAATATACCGCTCACTCCGGCAGGCTAAATCAGCATTCCAAAACGGTGAACGAAATGCGGCGAAACTTACGCAGATCGTACAGAATTGGCTGGACGGCGAACCTGCAGCTGTTACTGATTACGTCGTCGTGGTCGATGCCGAATCGCTGGAACCTGTTAATAACATTCGAGATAGGGAAGCCATGATCGCTGTCGCTTCGCGGTTTGGTAAGGTTCGCCTGATCGACAATGTTCTTCTTTCTCCCGGACAGTCCGTTGGCACCTGAATTGCATCTAAACGGGTGAGGGGTGGCTAGATCGCCTTCCTGAACATTATGAAAAGATCACGAAACATATTCGTTGTCGCCGCAATGATCGGAACCTTTGCTTTTGCTGCAACGGCACAAACATCACTCACTTCGCTTGACGGCGACCGGGTCGATGTTCAGCGGCAAAGCGGAAAGGCCGTTATTCTGGCCGTAGGTGCTAGTTGGCTTCCTCTTTCGGCAAAACAAGCCGAGTTCACAAATTCGCTTGCTCGAAAGTATGCCGGTAAGAATGTCGCTATTTATTTCGTGCTGACCGATTCGGCCAATGCGAAATCGAAAAATCATGCGACCGACGAAGAACTGTGCTCATGGGCGACAAAAAATCGCGTTGGCGTTAAGATCCTTCGAGATCCGGATGGTGCGGGAACGCTTAGAAAGTTCGGCATCGACCAGTTGCCATCGTTCGTTGTCCTGGACAAAAGTGGAAATTCGGCGGGTGAGCCGTTCGGCGGTGTCGATCCAAACTTCGACATCACAGTTCCTATTTCAAAGAAAGTAGATTCACTTTTGTGAAGGAAGTTGAAACGTAAGACTGGCGAGGTCATTTTTGGCCTCGCCATTTTCATCTCGACCCGCATGTGAGACGGTACACCAAGCTTATCGGTAAGCCAACAACGTTCCAATAATCCCCGTCAATTCCTTCGATAAACAATGCGGCCTGAGCCTGCACCGCATACGCTCCTGCTTTATCGAGCGGATCGCCTCGATCAACCAGATAGTCGATCTCCGCTTCGGTCATTGCCGCAAATTTCACTCTCGTCCGTTGGATCCCGGCCAAGGTCGAACCCCTCTTGACGACCGCCACGCCGGTCAAAACATCGTGCCAATTATCTGCGAGCATTTGAATCATCCGTTTAGCATCGGCGGCGTCCTCTGGTTTGCCAAGTAATTGATCGTTAATGACGACGGTTGTATCGGCACCAAGAACGATAGAACTCGGCAGATCATTCGCAACCGCCTCAGCTTTTTCCTTTGCAAGTCGAATCACGTAAACATCGGGGGATTCACCGGAACGTGCAGTTTCATCTATGTCCGGCACGACCTTAGTAAAGGGCCAGCCGACCGAAGCCAGTATCTCGGCTCTTCGCGGGCTTCCCGACGCAAGCACGATCTGCGGCAGATCGACCAATATATTGTCATTGTTTAGCATTTAATTTCGTTCTCGATTAAGATAATAGTTGATAAAAATCGGAACTCAAATGCAAGATTTTAAGGAAACACTTTCAGCAATGGCAGGTCTATTTGATCGGACCGCAGAAGGGCGTTTTACTCTTGTTTCTGCATGTTGGAAAAAGGTCGCAGGTGAAATGTTAACTGATCGGGCGATGCCAACGCAGCTAAGCAAAGGTTTACTTGAGGTCGCCGTCGCCGACAAAATATGGCAACGGAATCTTATTGCTCATTCGTCTGAACTTCTCTTTAAGCTGAACTCCACATTAGGCGGACGATACGTGAAAACGATTCAGTTTACTATAATGCCCGCGGCGTTTGTCGACCGTGCCGACAAACCGACCCAAGCAGAACGAAAGGCGGTTATGCCGATCGAAGATCTTCCGGAGAGCTTTTTGAACGCGGCGGGATCGATCAAAAGCACAACGCTTCGGGAACGATTCCTTGCGGTTGCGGCCGCATCGGGGTCGGGAACTAAAGAAACATAAAAAATTATGGATGTTCGTAAGATCGCAAAATTAGCTCATCTTGAGATAACCGACGAAGAAGTTGCACTCTACACGCCGCAGATGGCCCAGATCGTAAAATACGTCGAGCAACTAAACGAGCTGAACACGGACGATGTTGAACCGATGCTCGGCGGGCTTACATCTGAAGGCCAGACCACACAAACGATTCGGTGCGACACCGTTGCCGATTCATTTACTCAGGCTGAAGCTCTCGCCGAAGCTCCATCGGGCGTTGCCGGTCATTTCCAAGTGCCTAAAGTTTTATGACTTTCTGTGCAAGCAGGTGTTTTATCCGATATTACCGCGTCGCAAACATCGCCCTTTTTCTTGGTCTTTTGTTTTCGTTATTGGGTTGTTCAACACCTAATCTTGAATCGCAAAAATGTTCGGATGCCCGACCTTCGGTTCGCGAGTTTTATTCTTTTCATTTCGGAAATGACATGGCTTTCTCGAATGAAACTCTCGAGCGGCGTGAACGTTTTCTTTCCAAGCCGCTCTATGCTTCTTTGGTTGATAAACCGGAAAGCGTTGATCCTTTTACAACGGGCACCGTCGATGTACCTCGGGCCTTTCGAGTGGGCGACTGTAAAGAAATTGGACAAGCCCGACTAAATTTTCAGATCTTACTTTTTTGGCGAGACGAAACGGCTGCTGCACAGAAGTTGATAAATGTTGAGTTAACCGAAGACAACGACCGCTGGCTTGTCGATAAGATAACATTTTGATTTAGAGTATGATAAATAATTCCATCGAATCTACGTTGAACAATGCGGAACGGTTAAACGACGGCCTTAACAGTTTTCTTTCCGTTGAGCGTGCTCATGCCGCCGAACGAATTTCACAATTGGAGAAGGTGACTGAGCAAAAGGAACTTTTCGGGACACCGATCGCGGTCAAAGATAATATTTGCACGAAAGGCCTTCGAACCTCATGCGGATCGCGAATCCTTGGCGACTATAAGGCACAATTTGACGCTACCGCGATCAGGCGATTGAATGATGCAGGTGCGATCGTCGTCGGGAAAACCAATATGGACGAATTCGCTATGGGTTCGTCGAATGAAAATTCTGCGTTCGGAACGGTCAAGAATCCGTGGGATGTCGAACGCGTTCCGGGCGGAAGTTCAGGCGGATCCGCGGTCGCGGTTGCTTCGGGCGTTGTTCCGGTCGCTCTTGGTTCTGAAACTGGTGGATCGGTCCGCCAACCGGCGTCGCTTTGTGGAATCATCGGCCTCAAACCAACTTACGGGCGGATATCTCGATATGGGCTTGTAGCCTTTGCGTCATCGCTCGATAACATCGGTATCTTTGGAAATTCAGTGTTGAACACCGCAAAGGTCTTGAAGGTGATCGCCGGGCGCGATGAACTTGATTCCACCTCAGCGGATGTTCCGGTCCCGAATTACGAAGAAACTTTGAGCAACGAAATTGCAGGTAAGAAGATCGGTGTTCCGCGCGCG
>JBGTKQ010000066.1:0-15089 GCA_041744555.1 Pyrinomonadaceae bacterium | reverse complement strand
ACTATTCATATTACGGTGAAGATGGAGATGGAAAATTTGAAACTTTGTCGATGAATTCTACCGAACCGAAAGGTCGACCAACGCCTTTTGATCCTCACATTCCGGATTGGGCTACTAGAACAAAGGCGGACAAGAAAAAATACTTTTCGGAAAAAGTAGACGATTCAGTGCAGCTCGTCTGACAAACTTTTCCCGTCCTAGACGCCTCGGCGGAATCCGCAGGATCTCGGGTCGCCAAGGGCGACGAACATTAAAGCCTAGGGAAAACGAGCGGAGCGAGAGCATCCCTAGGATAGGCGGCAAGATCATACCGTCCCTGAAGGGGACGAACATCAACTGCGCAAAGTTCGACGCCTTCAGCGTCGGAATCATTCATTTGACCGGACCTAGGGTTACGCTCATTACATTCGCTCACCCTAGGCTTTATATGTATGTCGCCGTTGGCGACGAAACAAACGGCGGAAACCCCTTTCCGCATCCGTGTCTCGGAGAAGTTAGGTTAAGAGTTTGCTCTTGCAGCTTGCTGCCAAGTTGTGCGGAAAAGTTTACTTTTCCGTTAGCGTTCGAAATGTTTCGGGCTTGCCCGCGATCGGCGGCAAGCCGCCAGGTATGTTATGGCAAACGGCGAAGCAAGCTTCGCCGCACAACTTCGCGGCAAGCCGCAGAAAAGTCCAGTCGCTATCGCTCGCGGTTGTGACATGAGACGGCGTCTGTCACCCGCAACGCGGGCTATTTCCTTTGCGCGATGTCTCCATGCTTACGCATGGAGCTTAATTCTGATGCCCGCCAACGGGCAAAACACCACTTTAAGACATCCTCTTTAAACGGCACGCCGCTTGCCGCTTGCCGCTCACCGCTTACCGCTCGCCAATAGGAACATACTTCTGATCTCTCAGACCAATGTATTCGGCACGCGGGCGGATCAGTTTGTTGTTGTGGTATTGCTCGAGGATGTGGCCGGTCCAGCCGGAAATGCGGCTGACTGCGAAGATCGGCGTGTACATATCAAGAGCGATGCCCATCAGGTAATAGGTCGAAGCCGAGTAAAAATCGACGTTCGGGTACATTCCCTTTTTCTCGAGCATAAGTTTCTCGATCCGCTGCGACATATCGAACCACTTTTGTTCGCCTTTTTTGTCTGCCATCGTTTTCGAGAATTTTCGCAGCCAGGTCGCACGCGGGTCTTCCGTTTTGTAAACCGCGTGGCCGATTCCCATGATCTTTTTCTTGTTTTCAAGCGCGTCGTCAACGAAGGCGTCGATCTTGTCGGGTTCACCGATCTTGATCAGCATCTTCATAACGTTGGTGTTTGCTCCGCCGTGAAGCGGGCCCGCAAGTGCTGCGATACCAGCAGTTACCGCACCGTACATATCGGCAAGCGTTCCGGCGACGACGCGGGTTGTAAACGTCGAAGCGTTCAATTCATGGTCGGCATGCAATATCAAAGCGATATCAAACATCCGAGTTTCATCTGCGTCCGGCTTTTCGCCGCGAAGCATGTGTAGAAAATTTTCGGCGATCGACAGGCTCGCGTCGGGTGCGACCACATCTTTATCGTTGCGAATTCGGTCCCAGGCAGCAGCGATCGTACCGATCTGGCCGGTGATCTTTATCGCGGCCTTGGTAGCGTTCTCGCGGTCGGTACCGTGGCCGTCTTTATCAAAGAAATCGAGCGAAGAAACCGCGGTCCGAAGCACATCCATCGGATCGGAATCCTTCGGAAATTGCTTCATCAGATCGATCACAGCCGACGGAACTTCGTAGTTCGCACGAAGCTGCTCGGTCAATCCATCAAGCTCATCCTGTTTTGGCAAGCGTCCGTTCCAAAGCAAGAAGATCACCTCTTCGAACGTCGAATTTTCCGCTAGATCATGAATGTCGTAACCCTGATAGATCAGCTTTCCTTCGTCGCCATTTACATCGCCGATCGCGCTCTGGGCCGCAACTACGCCTCGCAATCCGGCGGTAGCGGCAGTGGTTTCTGTTCCTGTACTCATAAATTAATTCGATTCCTCTAAAGTGGTCTGTTCTTAACCATTTAGAATAACAAACGGTTCTAAATCTTACAAATTTATTCGCGAATTTGCGGGATTTAGGTTCAGTAGACCGGCGGTTTTCGCGTCAAAACAGGCAATGTACCGAAAATGATCTTGAGATCGAGCCAAAACGAAAGCCGTTCGGCATATTCTTTGTCGTAACCTACCTTTTCCGTTTCGGGCATGTAATCGTAGCCGCGGATCTGTGCCAGACCGGTAATTCCCGGCAAGCAGCGATCAGCTCCATTTTGCTTACGCATAGCGCAAAGCTCGACCTGTGACGGGATCGGCGGACGCGGCCCAACTAAGCTCATATCGCCGCGAATCACGTTGAAAAGCTGAGGAAGTTCATCAAGATTAGTGCGGCGGATGAATCGGCCGATCCGCGTTACTTTGACGTCAGCAGCTAGTGCCGACGGTAGATTTGCTGTGCCCATCGGCATGCTTCGAAACTTGAAAACCGTGAAATGCCCGCTGTCCTTCCCGATTCGCGCTTGCCGAAACAGAACATCGCCGCCATCTTCAAGCTTGATCAATATCGCAACAATTATCATCACCGGCGACAGCAAGACCAACGCGAAACTTGCCACGCAGACATCGAAGATCCGTTTTAAAAAGCGATCGTACATCCTATCAAAACTAATTGTAGCGATTTGGATTTGCGCGAGCAATTTCAGGCCCGGAATGTTAAAGATCCACGGTAGTCTTGACAGTCAAAAGGAGACGAATGACAGTCAAAATTACCGTGGACCTGATCGGACGATGCGAACTTAGCAAGTGTCCGCAATGTTAATTTCGTGGATTATCGGATCTTGGTTTCGTACGCAGCTTTGATCTTCAGTTGCTGGTTGCGGTTTAGCTGAATGTGTTTGCCACGTTCAACAAAAACGGCACCGACGCCGAACGCTGCACCTACGCCGGCCCCGACCGCAGCCCCTACGGGACCGCCCGTCAGTGCACCAATCCCTAATCCTGCCCCGGTTGACGCACCGATCTTGACAGAATCGCCTTTTAAAGAACTTTGGCCGATGGCAGTACCTTCATCATCAACACTTCGGACATTATCACCTTTAACGGCAACAACTTCCGTTAGGATAGCGCCGAAATTGCTCCAGCGGTCTTGTGTAAGCACGATCCGGTCAAACGAGAGCTCAAGCTGTGACCGCCGCTTTATTCGGCCGGGCTTTTGTATCCGGTCGATTCTGCCTTCAATAGTTGCACCGGCGATTTCGATCGGCGAAATTATCTTTGCCGTAAATCGGTCACCATCGCGGTTTGCTTCAGTTCCGAGTTCTTCCTGCAGTTCGATAATAAGCTCTGTATCACGCGGAATAATGATAATTGGATCATCCGTTGCGATATAACTGGCTTTCTTAATTATTGCGACAGGTTCTGCGGCAGGCAGATCGATGATCGCGGGCACTTCAATGGTTTCCGCTGGGACATACACCGGTTCGTTTTGAGGTACCTCCTTTACAATTGCGTTCGGCTGTTTTGAAGCCTCAACCGTTGCCGCAACGGGTGCAGTGTCAAGAACGGTCAGTTGATTATCCTCAGCAAGACCTTTGCGATCCAATGTCGATGGAACTACTGAATCGAATGATCGCTTTTCAAAACCCGTTGAATAGCCGGATGAAAAACCTTGTCGGTAACCGTCGCTGTAGTCTTCAAGCGACCCATAATCTTTGCTAAATGCCCGATTCGCATCCGAAAACTCGCGGTGTCGAGACAGTTCGCGGCTCAGATTGTCGATCGAATCGCGGTAACCAGCCATGTATCCGTCTGAATATCCTGTTCGATAGCCGCGTTGAAGCGCGACGCGCGAATCTTGACCGGCCACGGGCGTCGTGGCGATCGATAAAAATGAAAAAATGCTGAGGGAAAGCGTAAGGGCAGTAGCTACAAAACTTCGTGTTAGCTTCATGATGTCTCCTTTGGAAATGCGCGGAATAGACTGAAACGTAATGTCTGCTTAGGTTTATACAACAATACTTCAGTTAATACAAGAAGTTTTTTCTTGCTCGCTCCATTCAATGGACAAAATCGACGCCGTTATGGGCTTTTATCGAATAAAAATGGGCGGCGAGCAAACCTGCTCACCACCCAAAAGGCACTTTAGGAGGATACCAATTGCCTAAAAACTCTTCTTAAATAAATACGAGGCTCGAATGAAAAAGGTTCTGTTGTTGCGAGCAAAGCCCGGCTCGTTCATGCCGCTGAACGGGTTGTTTCCGTTGTAATTAAAATTATCGTTGTAGCCCGCATAGAATGCGGTTCCCGGGCTAGGCGTGTAAGCGAAAAGAAGCTGACCCGCATAGTTTCTACGAGTCGAATCGTAATCGACCCGTAATCGGGTGAATAAGAACCGGGTGAATGAATACGTTGACCGAATGCTGACAACGTCTGAGTCAAAAGACCTGATCCGGTTATCATTTCTAACAAGGCGGCTTTTTTGATACGAGAGCGACGTCGACAACGGGTCGATCGGCGTCCATTGTATCTGAGCCTGGGCTCCAATTTGCTTCCCGGTTCCCGGATTCAACTGCCCATTTCCTACAGAGTAGAAATAATCAAAAGCATTATTGGTATAGTTTGCGGAAACGAAATACGATACACGCTTGTGCAACTTTTGATTGGCCTCGGTATAAAAGAATTGCTGCCAGGCAGAACGCGTCGGATCGCCAAAAAAGCGACCGGCCCGCGTCGGCATTCGCTTGAGGCCAAACTCTTCCTCGTAGATCGTCTCTTTTGAAACGCCCCCATCGGCGAACACAAAAAGCGATCGTTGAAGCGAAAGCCCTACGTTGCCGCCGATCCTTAACCGTTGAAGGCGACCCGACCAGTCGTAATCAACCCCGGCGAACTTGCGGAAATTTGCCCGAACAATTGTCGCCTTTGGGTCTGATTTTGTGCTCAGCCGATAGGCAGCGAATGCAAAATTCGTATCCGTGCGTCGCGTAAAACCAGCATCGGCTCGAAAGTCTTTTGTCCGTCCACCAACTTCGACAAACCAGCCTTTCTGGTCTTCAAAGTTATCCACATTTGCGTAATAAGCAAGTGCGTTGCCGGTACGATACTGATTGTATGAATTGTTATTCAGCTCGTTTGATGACGTAATTCCTGTTCCGCAAATATCTCGATTTCGTTGTGCTTGTCCGGCGTCGATCAGTGGCTCGAACGATGCTTCAAAAAAGCACCGGCGAGCCGTAGATCCGACAAGTTGGAACTGAGCAGTAGTCTTAGGGTTCAGTTTTATTCGGGAATCGACACTAAACAGAGCGTTCTTCTGCTCGGGAAAGCTTCGATATGTCGTGAAGAGTCCGATGTGATTTTCTTTGCCGAAATCTCGCTTGACGCGAAAGACTCCGAACAAGGCGTTCTTGTCAAGAAATTCGTCTATGCGGGGTCTAACATTCAGATCATTCCGGTCATTCTCTTCAAAGTTCCCCGGTGCCTTATCCGAAGCGACCATGAATCCGAACGAATTCTTCCCGATTTTTCCGGTTAGTTTCGCCGCAAGATCCGGATCGACGATCGACCGCGAATCGAATATCGCAAGCGGCGATTGAAAGATGTCCGCTCCTTCAAGAAAGAACGGCCTTTTCTCCTGGAAAAATATCGGAAATCGTTGATTTGCTGTGATAACGGGCGCGTCCGCTTCGATCTCGGCAAAATCCGGATTGATAGCTGCATCGAGAGTGACGTTTGGCGAAAGAGTGTATTTCAGCGTCAGCCCGATGTCCTGTTTTATCGGTTGATTGACCCAGCGACCGCCAGAAAATTCGATGGCCGGAACACGGCGGCTCGTTTGCGAAAGCGTTACGCTAGGCGTTATTTCAATAGTTCGTTCGTACTTTATCTCGTCGAGACCGGTGATCTTTCCGAATTTGATAAGGAAGCCGTTAACGCTTCTGTCGTCGGGCATCCACTGATTAAACTCGTCATTCAAACGGTCAATGTTTCTGGCTGCGTTCATTCCCCAACTCTTGCCTTTGCCTGCCTTATATCGCAGAGACTTGAACGGGATCTTTACCTCGACCGACCAGCCCCAATCTTCAATCACGCCTTTCGATTCCATTAGGATATCGACCGAGAAATCGGCACCACGACCTTCCGAATAAATGCCGTCCTGTTGGATTCCAAGCGGATTAAATCCAAAGACGTATGCTCTCCGTTGATCGTCGTATGTATCAAGCCATAGCCGGACGTTGTCTTCGCCGAACACATTGTCACGCTTGGCAACCGATGCCCTGATCTTGTCCTTGTCATCCCAACATTTGAACGCGACGTACAGATGCTTTTCGTCATACATCATGTACATTTCGGTCGGCTTTGATGGCGCAATATTGTCGCCGGGCGAGGTTTGGTAAAAGTCTTTGAATACGGCTGCTGACTTCCAGACTTCTTCATCGGGACGACCGTCGATCGCAATTCCCGTAACTATTTTCGGTATTGAATTAGGCCGCGTCTTTTCCGGTGGAAGATCAAATTTCCCAATACGGGCCGGAGGGTCATCTCCTATTGATTTTGAATCTGACGAAACGGCGGTTTCGCTCGGTTGGGAAATCTCACCTTCTTTTACCTGGGCCGAGGACATTGCCGCACACAGCAATATCGCGAGCAAAGCACATATATTTTTCATTATTGCACCTTATTTATGGTTTATATCGGAGGCAGAAAGAAGAAAGAATAAAATGCCTCCGTTGACTAGAACGTAATTCTGGTCAATAGGTTTCAAAAATACCACGACGCATTAAATAATACGCCGCGGTAGAATTAGCGAATTTCGATGGTTGAAGAATTGCGAACCGTTAGACTGCCGTCCTCTAGATCAAATTGGTAGGAATTGTCGCCGCGCCCAAGCCGCCATTTTCCGTTGCTTACCGGCGTTAGGGCAATATTTTCTTGCTCTATTACTTTACTGCTCGCAATGGTTGCGTTGGTTGAATCAGAAAGCGTAAGTGTTATAGCGCTATTGGTTGTGTTGGATCGAATCGAATTGAATTTGCCGTCAAGAAAAACTGCTCCGCATTCGGTAGTCGTTTTGATATCGCCCGAAAATCCGATCACCCGGACCTGTGCACCAGCCGCCGCGATCGAAAGCTTGCCATCAGTATCCAGAACATTTATCGAATTATCTTCGCCCTTAACATCGACCGAGCCGGAAATCCCGCCGACCCGCACCTCACCATTCGTAACAACGGTCAACGAAGACTTTCGTGGAACGAATACTTCGAGCCGATAGCTTTTCGGCGAGCTTCCAAAAGAGCGAGCCTCATCGCCATCAGCCCCGACGACGCTGAGTTTGATCTCGGCATCCGAGGAGGTTTCCTCAACCTTCGCATTTGAATCACCTCTGCTCCGTGTTATCTCTGTGAAAGAGTACTTAACTTCCGGCTTGTCCCATCCGCGAACGATCACATCACACCCGTTTGCATCAACGCGAACGTTCGAAGCACCTGCGACCGCGATCGTGTTTGATTGCTTCATGATTCGCGGCGTACCGGAGATCCAATTAGCGTCTCGCATTGCGGCGAGAGATTCGCTGGCCGCTCTAAGCCCGGCTTCAACGCTGGCCGCGATCGCACCGTTTGGAATATCTAATTTCAGATTTTTAAGTTCTTCGAGACGCATCTTCTCGAGTTCCGGACCGATCTTTTCCATCTCGATCTTTGCCTGCTTTATCGCTTCCGCAGCCTCCTTGTGCGACTGTCGTACCGATCTGTCGATCGACCTGTCTATTCGGGCCGCTCGCGAACGGTCTTCATTCGTTTCACCTTCCGATCTGGGTGGAAGCAGATTCGTAGCTGGACTTGTTGTACGCCCGTCGTTTTTCTTTGCAATATTAAGCTGTCCGTTGACACTGTCGAGTTTGATCTGGACATCCCCGCTGCCGATCCGTCCATACAGGTCGCGGCCGACATATTCACCTTTTCTTATCGGAAGGCCAAAATCGTTTGTAATATTTCCGTTCAGCGTGTCGGCCTTAACGGTCGCACTTACGTCCGAAGGCAAAGTTAGATTCACCTTTCCGTTTACCGTGCTGAGTGCGATCTTGCTGCCAGGTTCGACCCGTTCGAAATCGCATGCGACCTCGCCATTCACTGTGGAAAGATCCGTAGTTCCACGAAGATTCTTCGCCGTCACGGTTCCATTAACCGCCGAAACCTTCGTAATATTCACAAAATTGGAAATCGTGATTGAACCATTAACAGCCTCGATCTCATCAAGCACTGCGGTCCGCGGGATCGATAGTTTGTAGTGCACTTCCGAACGCGTACGACTCCAGGATTTCTTATCGCTGTAATTGGTCCTTTTGTATTCCGTCTCGACTGTTAGGCGTTCGGGCGTCGCGTCTATTTTAATATCGAACATCGCCATCGTCTCCGCGCTATCAGCGATCTTGGTCGCCTCAAGGCGAACTTCGTTGCGATCCCAACCTTCGACAACTATCGACCCGTTTATGTTCGAAAGGCTCACACGGCCATTCGGATTTAAAGGATAAGTTTGATCGAGTTTCTCAGTGATGTCGTCCGTGACGGCTTCGACAACGATCGGCGACCGAGCCTCCGGGGTTTCACGTAACGCGTTGATTCCGCCCTCAGAAACAAGTGCAAGGCCAGAAAAAAGTATGGTATAAAGCCACGTCATAATAAGTGCTCCGAATATGTTTTATTGAAAGGTTTTCCCGCTTTCTGAACAATAAACACCGTGATCCAGAGATTTGTGACAGATAAATTTCACGAGTTTTGATGCTACCGCACGTTTTTCCGATCGCCAAACTATTTTTGATACGGTCCCGTCGAGAAAGCCGAACTCGGATCAGCTAAAAATTATTTGCCGTTATGCCATCCAACCTGATACTGTAAAGGATTGTTTTCGTATGAGCAGACCCATCATAGATAGTTACAGAAAGAAACTCGCTGCCGAGGACGGCTATACCGTCAAGCGCGGTGCCGGGCTACGGATCGCGCTCTGCTATCCGAACACTCATGCCATCGGGATGGCCAATCTAGGCCTTCATACAATGTATGAATTGTTCAATTCCATGCCTGGTGTCTCTTGTGAACGCGTCTTCCTGCCGGATGAGGATGAGCTAAAGGAATACGAAAAATCCCGTTCGACCCTACTATCGCTTGAAACGCAATCACCTGTTCGTGACTTTGATGTAGTCGCGTTCTCAATTTCATTTGAGACCGATTATCTGAATATGGCACGTATGCTTCAGCTTTCGGGCATTCCTGTCTGGTCAACTGAACGCAACCATTTCCATCCGCTAGTTATCATGGGCGGTGCGGCTTCATTCCTCAATCCAGAACCGATCGCCGATTTTACCGATGTCATCGCCGTTGGCGAGGGCGAGATATTAGCGTTTCAATTGGTCGATGCGATCGTTGAGAACGAAACAAAGGACGAAATTCTTCTGGCACTCGCTCGTATCGGGCGCGGTTTTTATGTTCCTTCGTTTTACGACGTGGTCTATAACGATGACGGAACTGTCTTCGATTATGTCTCAAATCAGGAAGGCGTACCCCGACGCGTTGGCCGCGCCGTCGCCGCGGTAAACCCGAAAGAAGGAACTCTGCGCCGTGCCCTAAAACGCGGCGAAAAAGATCTTGCTGATTTTCTACTTAGTCAGGAAACATTTTGCCCTTCGACTTCCGTTTGGTCGCCAGGTGCCGAGATGGGCGATCGCCTGCTTGTCGAAATTTCCCGCGGCTGTTCGCAGGGCTGTAGATTTTGTTGGGCTGGTTACAACTATTATCCGCCGCGTGTTGTTCCTGCCCGAGACATTCTTGCAAAGGCCGCAGAGTGGCGCGGAAAAACAAACAAGATCGGCCTGGTCTCAACCGCTGTTTGCGATCATCCTGAGATTTCGACGATCCTACGTGAGCTACGTGCAATGGATTACCGTATCTCGGTCTCATCTCTTCGGCTTGATCAAATATCCGATGAGCTGTTGGATGCTTTGGTAGAATCGAATGACCAACAAATAGCGGTGGCACCGGAAACGGGTTCCGACCGTCTTCGCCGCGTCATCAATAAGAACTTGACTAACGACGAGATCGTCGATATCTGTGGTGCTGTTTTCGATCGCGGCATGCTGACGGTCAAGCTATATATGATGGTCGGCCTGCCAACTGAGACACAGGAAGACCTAGACGAAATGTTCGTTCTTGTTGAAAGGATCAAGGATCGAATGCTCGAGGCGGGTAAGCGTTTTGGACGCGCCGGAAAGATAATTCCATCGCTAAATGGTTTTGTTCCAAAGCCAAACACTCCTCTCCAGTGGGATCCGATCTGCGACGAACGTGAACTCAAGAAGCGGATAAAATATGTCAGCAAGGGATTGTCGCGAATCCCGAACGTTGATGTTCGCTTTATGTCGGCCCGCATCGCTCATGAACAGGCCCTGTTTTCATCCGGCGACCGAACCGTTTCAAAAGTGATCGACGCGGCCGCCCGAATGAATGGCGACCTCGACAAAGCTCTAAAGCTGACTGGAACTGATCCCGCTTTCCACACGTCTCGCGATCGAAGCTACGACGAATTCTTACCCTGGTCTATCGTAGATTCCGGCCTGTCGTTCGAATTTCTTCGTACCGAACATGAAAAGGCACGCGAAGCTCTCTCGAGTCTCCCGTGCCCTGCGGTTGAAAAATGTACCACGTGCGGCGTGTGCCCAACTACCTGGCTTGCTGATGCTCCGGCTCCACTTGTTCAGATCCAGCCGGCCAAGATCAAAGCAATGCTTGCCGCAGTCTGATCTATTCCTTCATAAGATATCCACTCGGAATTGCTACATAATTGAATTCATATTTGTGATCGTAGATTCCGAACGGAATTATGCTCACCGGTTTTGAATAGGCAACGTGTGCCTGAATATAACCGGCTCCCGAAGGCTTGATCTCGACGAACGCGTTGCTCGGAACGTCGTAGTCCCGAGCCGCTTTCGTGATCGTCGCCGCAACGGTTTCCATTGGTTTCATTCGACCCGAAGCGGCCAGTCCTTTTACGACTGCCGAGTCCATTTCCTGTCGGAAACTCGCACCTTGATACGCAACCGGAATATAGTTGAACGCAGCATTCGCGAATAAGACGATGAAAAAGATTACCGCAGCGAATTTTACCGTTGCACTTCCGCGTTCGGAGTGCCTGTCGGCGTTTTTGATGTTCATGAGTTTAGACTCCGTAAAACTAGAGACTTAGGAGTGTGGGCCTAGGATCGAGCGAAGTACGCTGCGAATAGCGTTTCTTGGAATTTCCTTTTGGCGGATAATTAGCGGTTCACCAAGATCGCGAAGCAATATCCATTGGAGATCACCGTCGATGGATTTCTTGTCGAAAAGAAAAGCGTCCATAAGCTGATCCGCATCGATGTGTTTGATCGGTGGCAGGTTGCCAGCCAGATGTACAACATCGTACAACAAGTTTAGCTTATCTTGATTCAATAATTCAAGCTTTTTCGAGAGGGCTGCCGCGAATAAAATTCCGTGTCCAACGGCCTCGCCATGCTTTAGGTATCGGTACTTGGTAACTTTTTCCAACGCGTGGGCGAATGTGTGTCCGAAATTGAGTATTTTGCGGGATTTACCATCATTTCGTTTGATCGATTCCCGCTCATCACCCGCAACTATCGAGGCTTTAAATTTGATCTGTTCAGCAAGAAACACTGCAAATTCTTCGCTCGCAAAACGATCGATCGAACCTTTTGAGAGACCCGCGAGAACCGTTTTTGTATTTGTAAAGACTTTGCCGCCTGAAAGAACAGCGTGCTTCACACACTCGCAAAGGCCGGCAGTCAGCTCGCGTCGTGGAAGAGTCTTTAGAACGAGCGGGTCGATCAATACTTCGTTAGGCTGATTGAACGATCCGATCATGTTCTTGCCAAACGGCGTATTAACGCCGGTCTTTCCGCCGACTGACGAATCTACCATCGCGAGTAAAGTAGTCGGAACCTGTGTGTAAGCAACGCCGCGGAGATATATCGCAGCGGCAAACCCGGCAAGATCACCTACAACACCTCCACCGAGCGCATAAATATGATCGGATCGGGAAATGCGATTTTCACCTAGAAACGAGAGGCACGTTGCAAGCGTCCGTAGATTCTTAAAACGTTCGCCATCGCCGATCAAATGCACAGAGGTCCGGAAACCCGATCGCTCTAAACTCTTCGTAAAAACTTCGCCGTACAGCCCGTACACTTTCTTGTTAGAGATGATAACTGCCCGACCAGAGTTCATTAGCGAAGGCCCATCGTTGTCAAACAAAGGGTCGCCCAGCAACCCGGAACGAATGTTTATTTTGTATTCCTTCGCGTCGCTTTTAGTCTTGATCTTGATCGTCTGCGCCATCTCTATTTCGCACCACCCAAAGCCTTTTTAATTGTATCGGCAAGTGCGTTTGCCAGTTCCGTGATCTCATGTTGGTCGCGTCCTTCGATCATCACTCTTGCGAGATTCTCGGTACCCGAATATCTGAGAAGCAAACGACCGTGGCCGTCCAACGCATTTTCCGTCCTTCGGGCTTGTTCTCGGATCGACGGAACATCATCAAACGGCATTTTCTCATCTACACTTACGTTTACAAGGATCTGCGGATACTTTTGAAATCCGCCCGTAAGTTGCGAAAGTGTCGTCTTGTTCGCGGAGGCTGCTTGAAGTAACAAAAGGCTTGTCACCATCCCGTCACCGACAAGGCCGATTGCGGGAAAGATTATATGGCCCGACTGTTCGCCGCCGATCTCGGCACCGGACTGTATCAAGCCTTCGAGAACATATTTGTCGCCGACATCTTTTCGAACAAGCTCAATGCCCTGCTCGCTAAGAGCAACTTCTAGTCCTATATTGCTCATCTGCGTTGCAATAACTTTCTTCGACGTCAACTTTCCAAGCTTTAAAAGCTGTTGAGAAATGACCCAAAGTGTCGCATCGCCATCAACAATGTCGCCGTTCTCGTCAACAAAGAGAGCTCGGTCGGCGTCGCCGTCGAAAGCGATCCCAAGGTTCGCCGAACTAGCTCTGACAACCGATTGAAGACCTTCCAAATGAAGAGATCCGCAATCAAGATTTATGTTCCTGCCATCGGGCGAAGCATTTATCGCCGTCACATCGGCTCCAAAGCGACGAAAAAGATCCGGTGCTAAAGCGGAAGCAGCTCCATTCGCGCAATCAACTACCAGCGACTCGCCGGATAGATCAAGTCCGGAAAAACTCTCGAACAAATGATCAACGTAATCGGCCTGATATTTTTTCGCATTCGAATCGTCGAGTTGAAAATCGTCGTTCAAAATGAGCTCAGATGGCGAACTTAAAGCCTGTTCTACGAACGATTCGACATCTTCGCCCGCTTTTTTGCCCGTCGGTGTAAAGATCTTGATACCGTTATCCTCAAACGGATTATGTGATGCGCTGATCACGATACCTGCGTCTTTTTCCTCGAGATTCGTTAAATAGGCAACACCGGGAGTCGTCACTACACCTGCCGAATGCGATTCACCTCCGGCGTGAACAATTCCCGCTGAAAGTGCCGACTCCAATGCGTGCCCAGACTCCCGCGTGTCGCGACCGGTCACAAAACGAGCTTGACGGCCAAGGAGGCCTGAATAATAGGTTCCGATCGCGTGCCCGATCCTAAATAGTGAATCAATATCGAGTGGAAATTCACCAAATTTGCCGCGAATTCCGTCTGTTCCAAAAAGCTTTCCCATAAAAAGTAACGATAGACCAAGCATTAGTTATACAACATCAAAACTACCTTCCAAAAGCAATACTGGCATTAGTGTTGGTTGTCACATCCATAAATTAAACGAATTGATTTGACAACCTTTTGTCAAATAGACGAATCTTTAGAATGTTGAGGCCTTCATACCTTGGCGTAGATCGCAGATTCACTAAACCCGACTCCTCAAGTTTATATCCTTATGACCAGAGTATTCTTCTGTATCGCATTGACGTTTTCATCCGTTTCCGCCGTCGCCGCTATCGATCCGGTTGCGACACCGACGCCGGTAAAGGTCGTGATCACCGACAACCTGCCGTCGCCAAAACCGCAGCCGACGCCGATCATAGTTGGACAGAAGCCTGCAATTAATAAACCTTCGGAACCGATCGTTGATCCGAAGCCCGTTCCAGCAATGCGGCCGCGTGAAGTCACCGTCGGAAAAGATGCGACATTTCGCGAGATCAAATCGATGATCGCCGATGCGAAAAGGCAATTACAGACAAGGCCGATAACGATCGCCTCGTCGGGAAGTGTGTACGATGGCGTTGAGTTTGTTCGGATCGCGTTCAAAGACACGAAGAGCGGTGATATCGACTTCGTAACGCTCGAAAAGACCGCATTTTTATCGACTGTTTCTGATAAATTCTCCACATCGCAGAACGGCCGGCAACTTATCTTAAAAACGATCCGCGGTAACGGCGTCAACACGCCCGTTACTATTATCGAGCCGGACGGCACCGCGCATTTACCGCTTTTGGTCCAATATCCGCGGGTGACAAACAAAGTTTACGAAGAGACCGCCTATTACATCTCGACCCATCCGGGCTTGGTCACACCCGAAGTTGTCGGTGCAGGACGGCTCTACGTTCGTAATACTATCGAACTTGCGCGTGAGAATCTGCGATCGAAAGGCATCAAGATCGATCCGGCTGTGGCAGATATCGCCGAACGTCTGGCAACGGTCGAACACGTCGATCATCTTCGTTTCCGAACCGAAGAACACGCAAGAATATACGACGATATTTTCACTCTATTTGCCCTGAACGAAGGAGACACATATCGTTATGCGGTGAGTTCAGCAGGTGCTGGCGGTCTGGTCCAGATGATCCCTTCGACCTATCGCATGGTGCGTTCGTGGCACCCGGGTGTTGGGTTAAACGCAGATTTTGTTACAGGGATGCGTGACCACGGTAACGCCGCGCAAGCCATGCTTCTCTATATGCAGCGGACGTGGAACGACCTTGCGAAGAGCCCCGCCGTTGCCGATGCAATGCTTTCTGGTTTCGCTACACAGAAACAATTAATGGCCGCCGGCTACAATTCAAATCC